>DASSED010000269.1:0-33374 GCA_035695405.1 Gemmatimonadales bacterium | reverse complement strand
GAGAGGGCACGAGCCCGAGGACCTCGGGCCGGGTTAGTGAGGAAGAGACGTCTTTTCGTGATCCTTCAGGGCCGCCAGCACGGCGGCGGCGATCCGTTCGGCGGGCTGTCCGGAACGGTAGAAGTCGCTGGCGAGGCGGTCGCGCAGCATTCGCAACCGGCTGGGTTCCACTGTCATCGTTCCCTGATGTTGATCGGGTTTCGGCACGCTGGACCTCTCCGATCATCGGGCGCGCAACGCCGGCGCATGCCTGAAGACCATCTGAGTATTCGATCTGCCAGTGAGTTGTCGGCCTTTTGTGGCCGAAGCTTGAAGCCCACCGCGCCGACCGAGGCGTCCCACCGGTGAATCATGCGTGAACCGGTTCTTTGAAGATAGTAACCTGCCACTCGCGAACCAGCTACCCCTCAAGTCTGCGCGCTCCGATCCGATCCTTCTCTCGTCACCCCTCCACCTCCAAGTAAGCCCGGAGCTCCCCCAGCCCGGTCCAGGGTCCCAAAGGAGATCCATGCTGTCGGTCCGTGTGCCCGATCGCATTCTCATCGTCGACGACCAGGCCTCGATACGTGAGACGGTTGAAGCCCATCTGTCACGCCAGGGGTATGAGGTCGTGATCTCAAGCACCGGTGAGGAGGCCTTGGAAACCCTCTCGCGGCAGAAGATCGCCGCTATGCTGGCCGACTCCCGGCTGTTCGCTACCGGCAGCGGCGAGCTCCTCTCGCTCGCGTTGAAGCGCAATCCCAATCTCGCCATCATCGTCCTCACGTCGGTACCCGATGTGGGTGATGCGGTGCGCTACCTCCAATACGGAGCCATGGACTATCTCGCCAAGCCCCTGGATCTGGCCGGCCTCGAGGCGTCGGTGCAACGCGCCCTCCGCCGCCGGGGCGAGTTGATCCAGGAACGCGGTGCCTCGCGCATCCTGAAAGAAGAGGTGGTGAAGCTGGCGGCCGACGTGGCCATCGAGCGGAGCCGAGTCGAAGGGATGGCGGTGGCGACGCTGGAGGCGCTGGTGCAGGTCGTGGAAGCGCAGGATCCGTGGTTCGCCGGTCACTCGCTTCGTGTGGCTCAGCTGGCCGCCTCGCTCGCCGCGGAGCTGGGACGCAGCGATGAAGAGGTGGAGCAGGTGCGTGGTGCCGGTCGCTTGCACGACATCGGTATGATCTGTGTTCCGGAAGGACTGCAGTCGAAGGAAGGCTCCCTCACGCCTGCCGAGTTCGATCACATCAAACGTCACCCCATGGTGGGAGCTCAAATCCTCGCCCCGCTTCCGCACCTGAGTATCGCGGCGACGTTCGTGCGAAGTCACCATGAGCGGTGGGACGGGAAGGGGTACCCCGAAGCATTGGCGCGAGGGGCGATTCCCTGGGGCGCTCGTCTCATCGGTGCCGCCGAGGTCTACGATGCGCTCACAACGGCCCGTCCCTACCGGGAACAGCTTACGCCTGAGCTTGCGGTCGAGCGCATGAGTGACATGAACGGGACCGTGCTGGCCCCTGAGGTACACCAGGCACTCGCAGCCGTGGTGGACCGCGGGACAGCGCTGGTGTTCGTGGGTGACGAAAGCGGAAAAGAGCCGGTGCTCTAGCCCCTGCAAGTTGCCGCCAAGTCTCGCCCCTCTCCGGTCCGAGATTTGGCATGCCTCCCTGAAAGCTGGTCACCCCGATTCGGTCCGGGCCTCCAGACCACATTAGGACAAGCGCATACGTCCAACTCAGCACGTTACTTACGAGACAGGTGCAAGAAACGGCATGAGCTCAGTCGAGGTTTGGGCTCGTGGCTGGTACAGCCGTTGCCCTTAGCGCCTGGTGAACGCGGGGGCGCTTGCCAAGCCCACGTTTTTTGCTGGGCCGCCGAGAGCGCCCTGCCCCCGACCACACGACCGAACCCGGATGCGAGATGTCCCTCTTCACTGCGCACGCGGGATGTTCCCTGTGACTGCCGTCCCGATCAGCGACGATCGCACCGACGTTCTCTGGGCCCGCTATCGCTCGGCTCAGGATCCGGAGGCGCGCTCCCAGCTCTTGACCCGTCATCTCGGTCTGGTACACCACGTCGCTCGGGAAGTCTCCCGTCGGATTCCCTCAGTCGAGTTGGGCGAGCTGGTGAGCGCCGGCGCTCTCGGCCTCATGAAGGCACTGGACAGCTTCGATCTCTCTCGCGGCCTTGCCTTCAGCACCTACGCCGTACTGCGGATCCGCGGTGCCATTCTGGACGATCTGAGAAGCCGTGACTCGACCCCCCGCTCCGTACGAGTAAAGCGTCGCAAGATCGAGGCGGTTGCGGCAGCGCTGGAGGGAGAGCTCGGTCGGTCTCCTACCGCGAAAGAAGTCGCCGATAAGTTGGGCATCGATCTGCCGACCTACTGGAAATGGAAGGATGCGGTCGGGAGCTACGCGGAGACCGAAGTGCCCCGGCCGACGCATGGCCGACGGGCTTCTCGCGACGCCGAAAATCACGCCGATCCCTCGGCACCATCCGCACCCCAGCAACTGGTAGAATCGGAGCACGTCGCCCATATGCGCCAACTCATCGCCAGGCTTCCCGAGCAACAGCGCCGGGTGCTCGCCCTGTACTACTATGAGGAGCTGAATCTGCGCCAGGTCGGCGAGGTGCTGCAGGTGAGCGAATCGCGGGTCTCTCAGATTCGAAGCCAGGCTCTGCGGCGTCTTCGGGAAGAGATCTCCAAGTCCACCCGATAAGCTGGATCGAAAGGCGGGATCATCAGCACAGAGGGCCGAGGCTCGGATCAGCCTCGGCCCTTAGTACATCAGGGTCTCCCCTTTTCCTAGCTTCTCCTCCTACTCGTCATCCACCCCCGGGTTCGGATCCAGCCGCTCTTTGGCTCTCCCGATGCCCTGCTTCACCTTGCCCTTGATCTCCTGCGCCTTCCCTTTGACTTGCTCTCCGCTATCTCCCGTGGCTCCTCCAATGGTGCTGCGAACTCGCCCGGCGACCTGGTCACCGGCGCCCTTGAGCTCGTCCTTCAGTCCTTCGGATGCCAAATCCTTGCGATCAGTCATGACGTCACCCTCGAGCATAGGGTTCATTTCGAGCTTGAGGGTGCAACATGAGCCGACAGTCTCCGGGGCAGCCGTGATCAGGGTCACGGACTCAGGCGGTGGCGGCGGCGGCCACGGGGCTGGGCGTGCTTTCAGCGTAGTGACAGGCGGCCAGAACACCGTTGACCGGCCGAAGCGGCGGCACCTCGGAGCGGCATCGCTCGTTTCGCAGTGGATGGAAACACCGGGTATGGAAGGGACATCCGGGAGGTGGATTCGAGGGACTTGGCAGGTCACCACGGAGTACGATGCGGGCTCGCTGGACTCCGGGGTCAGGTTCCGGCACCGCTGATAAGAGAGCAACGGTGTAGGGGTGACGAGGATTGGCCAGGATCTGGCTCGTTGGTCCCTCCTCCACGATGCGACCCAGATACATCACGGCAATGCGGTGAGCGATCTGCCGTACCACGGCCAGATCGTGGGCAATGAACAGATACGACAGCCCGCGGTGTTGCTGAAGGTCGGCCAGCAGGTTGAGCACCTGTGCTTGCACCGAGACATCGAGCGCGGACACCGGCTCGTCGCAAACGATGAACGCCGGCTGTACCGCCAGGGCCCGAGCGATGCCGATGCGTTGCCGTTGGCCTCCGGAAAACTCGTGGGGATACCGACGAGCATAGGCCGGATCGAGCCCGACCTCCTCCAACAGCGCCCCAACTCGGCGGGGGATCTCCGCTCGAGGTGCGAGGCGATGGATCTCGATCCCTTCGGCGATAGCCGAGCCGATGGTCATGCGCGGATTCAACGAGCTATACGGATCCTGAAAGATGATTTGCATCCGCCGGCGCAACCCCCGAAGCGAGGTGCGATCCAGTTCGAAGACACTGGCTCCGTCGAACAAGACGCTCCCGCCGCTCGGCTCCTGCAACCGGAGTATCGTCCGCCCGACCGATGACTTGCCACAGCCCGACTCGCCCACCAGCGCCAGGGTCTCCCCCCGGGCCAGGTCGAAAGACACGCCGTCCACCGCGCGCACCGGCGGCGCGCTCCGGCCGAAGAGGCCGGTCGCGTGGTAGTACTTCTTCAAGTCTCGAACAGCGAGTAACGAATCAGGCACGGCTGGGAATCCGGTTCAACTCCTGGTTCATCCAGGGAACCTGGTTGGTTCGTCGGCCAACCAGCAGCGCATCCGGTGATCCGGACCAATCGTGAGCAGTGGCGGCTCCAGCTCGCTCTTCTCGAATGCCTTGGGACACCGAGGCCGGAATCGGCATCCGGCCGGCCACGCCATTGGCGCGGGAACGGTCCCCTTGATCGGCGTCAGCCGCCGAAGGGGGCCGGTAATCCGGGGAACCGATGCGAAGAGCCCTTGGGTATACGGGTGCGACGGATGGGCGAACAATTGCTCCGTCGGAGCTTCCTCGACGATCTGCCCCGCGTACATCACGGCCACCCGATCGGCGCGTCCAGCTACAATGCCGAGATCGTGAGTGATTAAAAGCACCGCCATCCCGCGGCTCTCCCGAAGGCGATCCAGCACCTCCAGGATCTGGGCCTGCACCGTGACGTCGAGCGCCGTCGTCGGCTCGTCCGCGATGAGAATCTCCGGCTCCGCCGCCAGGGCTATGGCGATCATCACCCGCTGCCTCATGCCGCCGCTGAGCTGGTGGGGATAAGCCTTGAGCCGGCTAGCCGGATCGGGGATCCCGACCTCCTCGAGCAGCCCGAGCGCTCGCTGACGCGCGGCAGCACGCGACATATCGAAGTGCGCCAGGATCCCTTCGGCGATCTGGTCCCCAACCGTGAACACCGGGTTGAGGCTCGTCATCGGGTCCTGAAAGATCATGCCCACCCGCCGCCCCCGGATCCGGCGCAAGGCTTCCCCCTTCAGCGCGAGCACATCGGTCTCGCCCAGGCGGATGACACTCTCTCGCTCGACTCGACCGGGCGGGGGAACCAGCTGAAGCAGCGCCAGGCTGGTGAGACTCTTGCCGGAGCCTGACTCTCCCACCAGAGCCAGGGTCTGACCCCGTTCCAATGAGAAGCTGACTCCATCGACCGGATAGAAGCGGGTGTGATCGCCACCGGGAAACGACACTCGCAGGTGCTCGACTTCGAGAGCCCTGCTCATGCGCCTCGAGGATCGAGCGCGTCGCGCAGCGCATCGCCGAACAGGTTAGTGGATAATACCGTGATCATGATTGCGAGTCCTGGAAAGATCCCGGCCCAGGGGGCGCTCACCAGCACCTCTTTGGAATCGAGGATCATACCACCCCAGGAAGGCGTGGGGGGCTGAATGCCCAGCCCCAGGAACGACAGACCCGCTTCAAGCAGGATGACATCGCCCACCGCAAGCGTCGCCGCGACCAGCAGTGGACCGAATGCATTGGGAAGCAGATGCCGGAAGATAATGCGACGACCCTTGGCGCCGAGGGCTTCGGCCGCGCGGACGTAGGATTCTTCGCGTAGCCGGAGTACCTCCGCACGAACCAGTCGGCTGGTGGCGAACCAGCCCGTAGCGCCGATCAGCAGGATGAGCGCGGGAATGGGCACCCGTTCCCATACCGCAAGCACGAGGAGGAGCATGAACAGTCGGGGAATCGCGAGGGCTCCATCTACCAGGCGCATGATCGCAGCGTCCACCACTCCTCCGGCGTATCCCGCCACCAGCCCCATCGCGGCCCCGAGCGTCATGGAGAGACCTACCGCCAGCAAGGCCACGCTCAGCGACACGCGCGCCCCGGCCACGACGCGCGCCAGGATATCGCGGTTGAGCTGATCGGTTCCGAAGGGATGGCCTGGACCAGGGGGGAGGCTGCCGGCCAGAATGTCGGGCTGAGCGAGGGGATCCGGCAGGAGCGCGGGCCCGGCTACCGCCGCGATCGTGATCAAAAGCAGAACCATGAGACCGATCCGGCCCCGGGGATCACGCCAGGCTTGGGATACGGTCGCGAAGCCCGAAGTCACGCCAGGCGCACTCGGGGATCCAGCGCGGCATAGGCCACGTCGGTGATAAACCCACTCGCCACCACCAGCCCTGCCACGAGCAGTGAGCTTCCCATGAGGAGAGGGTAGTCGCGGCTTCCGACCGCGCCCGCGGCCAGGGACCCTAGTCCCGGCCAGGCAAACACCGCCTCGACGAACACCGATCCACTGACAAGGATCGGGAGCCACAGGCCAAACAAGGTGATCACTGGGAACAGGGCGTTGCGCCAGGCGTGGCGCCAAGTGACCTGCTGCTCACTCAATCCCTTGGCCCGTGCCGTCACGATGTAGGGAAGCCGGAGCACGTCGAGCATGGCCGAGCGCTGGTGCCGCATGGTGGCCGCAATGCTGACGACGGAGAGGGTGACGACGGGCAGCACCAGATGCCGCAGGATATCGGTCGCGTGCCCCACTACCCCCGCGTCCGACGCGAGCAGCGGATCCTCCATGCCGGCAGCGGGGAAAATTCGCCAGTGGATGCCCAGAAGCCAGGCGAGGACCAGACCCAGCCAGAAAGACGGCATGGCGTATCCGGCCAGACTCAGCGTGGTGAGCCAGCGATCTTCGCGCCTGCCCCGAGCCACCGCCTGTCGGACGCCGAGCCAGAGTCCGACCGTGAAGTTGAGCAAGAGCACGCTGCCGCCGAGCAAGAGGGTTGCGGGCAGTCGCTCGGCCAGCAGCGCGGTGACCGGACGGCCATACTCGATGGACACGCCGAGGTCTCCCCGAACCACTCCGCGCAGGAACGAGGTGAATTGAGTGCCGATCGGTTGATCTAGTCCGTAGCGCGCGCGCAGTGCGGCGATCTCCTGGGGAGAGATCGGCCGATCGCGATCGACCCGGGCCAGAGGATCTCCTGGGGCCGCTCGCATGAGGACGAAGAGGAGCGCGAGTGCTGCGGCAAAGGTGACCACCGCCTGCAGCGCACGGCGGAGCACCCATCCACTCACGTTATCGGCCCCGAAGCGCGGTACCCGGCCCGACCGACCACTCGCGGAGCAGCGACCATGACGACGTGGGACTCAGATTGACGTTCCGGAAGCGGCGGTGCACCGCATAGACATAGGTCGGCGTGTACAGAAACACAGCGGGGAGGTCGGTCTCGATTCGGCGCAGCACCTCGTGCCAGAGCCGCCTGGTATCACCCTGGCCCAAAATGGCGCGCTCCATGAGTGAGTCGACCTGGCGATCGCAATATTTCGCGACGTTGCTGCCTCCGTTGCAACTCCAGCTCTGGGTCAGCCCGGACGGGGTCGGATCCTGGCTGCTGGCGGAAAAGTCGATGTCGAAATCACCCGAATTGCGTCGCTCGTTCCACACCGGGAACTCGTACTGCTGCAGCTCCAGCCGCATGCCGACCTTCCGAAGCTGTTCCTGCAGCAGCGCGGCCATCTGCTTCCTCACCGCACTCGTGTTCGGGAGTGAAAGCGTCATCGCGAGCGGCACGCCGTCGCGATCGAGGATGCCGTCGTGATCGCTGTCCTTCCATCCGGCCTGATTCAAGAGGCGGCGGGCCTCCTCCACGTTCTGCCGCTCCGGTTTGGGTGCCCCGTGGCGAACCCACAGGATCATCGAGGCCGGTCCGTAAGGGACCTCGCCATAGCTATCGAACACGGCTTGCACCATCAGCGGGCGGTTCAAGGCCTGCAGAATGGCGCGACGCACCCGGATGTCGCCCAGGATCGGGTGAGCCCGACTCTTCTGGTGGGGATCGCGTCCGTTGAAGAGCAGATACCCCAGCGTGGGAGAGGGGACCGACACCAGGCGGATCCAGGGCACGGCGGCCATCCGCCGCAGATTACTGAGCGGGGGAGGAATGTTGTCCATCGCGTCGGCCTCGCCGCTCAGGATGTAGTTCATTCGGGCATCCGGGTCCGGGGCAACCCGCACGATCACTCGCTCGATTACCGGCTTGCCTAGAATGAAATCCCGGTTGGCGGCCAGCTCGATGTACTGCCCCGGGACGCTGCGAACCCAGCGATAGGGTCCATCACCGACCGGCTGGGCTACGAATGGAGATCGGGCCAGCGCCTCCGGCGGAATGGTATCGAGCAAGTGGGCCGGAAGGGGCGCGACATGGAACGTGACGTCGTAGAGCTGTTCGGCGTAGGGATGGGAGAAGGTAAAGACGACGCGTCGTTCTCCTTCGGCGGTAATCGCAGTGATGTTCTTCAGCAGTTCCGCCAGCTGCGGGGCCAGGCTCCGGTTTCTGGCCCGGTTGAACGTGAACAGCACGTCGCGTGAGGTGACCGGTACCCCGTCTTGCCAGCGCGCCCTGGGATCGAGATCGAATGCCAGGGTCACGGAGTCTCGGCGGGTCCACGATCGGGCAAGCAGCGGCACAAAGCCGCGATCGCCCGCGGTCATCAGTGTGGGACCGATCCCCGCCAACCGAAGGAACAGTTGGTCGGCGATTTCCATGTTGGCCACGTTGGACGCCGGCCCCTCCATCAGCGTAGGAATCGGCAGCGTGGCCTGGGAACCGGTAACAATCACGATGCTGTTCTGCCGATCTCCGCCGGCCTGCCCTGGCAGCGGATGGACACCGGCGAATGCCACCACGGCAGCAGTGATCATGGCCCGTGGCGTTGAATACGTCACAGACACTCCCGATTCGTCTGCGTGTGCTGGGGGGTGGTGAAAGGTACCCGGGTCACCGCTCCCAGGTCCACGCCGCTGAGCGAAACCGGCCAACGTGCCGGCCGGCGGCCTCGAGCACCTCGTCTGAGTCTGAGATCTCTCGCCAGCATCCCCGCCAGCGATGCCGGCTGGTGCGGGCGATGGCATCGATCAGCTGGTTGGCAGAGATTGGCACCTGCGGTGCCGAGTGCTCTATGTCCACCTGAGCTGGGCCATTACGATTTGCCCTGGCGCACACAGCCACCATGTGCTGGTCGTCGGCCAGCAGAATGGAGCCGTGCTGAAGGAATGAACCTCTCGAGCGGAGTTGCGCGCTGCCGACGAGCTTCCGGCCCTGATGCAGAATCTCACCTCCCACAGGTTCCGCGAAACAGGCGCCGGCTTCCAGGCTGGGCGCGCTCGCTCGAGGGGCCAGGGAGACATGGAGCCCGACACGGTGCAGCGCCTGCCCCAACATGCGGTGAATTTCGAGATAGGCGTTCTGCAAAGAGCCGAACAGCCCACGAGGGACTGCCGCTGCGTAGGTCAGCTCCCGGCTGTGCCACACTGCCCTTCCACCAGTGGGGCGGCGCACGGTGTCGAGGCCCAGCGCTGCGATCCGCTCGCGATCATATCGTCGGGTAGCAGGCTCGTGCCGGCCGAACGAGAGACAGTGGGGTTCCCATCGGTACAACCGCAGCCAGCTCTCACCCAAGATTTCCGCCCGTTCGAGCAGCACCTGGTCGATCGCCATATTGGCCCAGCCGGGCCGCGGGACGGGGTCCACCCAGAGCGTCCAGTTTGTGCTCGCAGGATCAGCGCAGGCCAGGTGCGGTTCCTCACCCATACGCCTCTACCGGAGGGCAGCTACACACCAGATTGCGGTCGCCGTAGGCGCTGTCGATCCGTCCGACCGTTGGCCACACCTTGTGCTCCCGGACCGCTCGAGTCGGGTAGGCCGCGCGCTCGCGCGGGTAGGGCCGGTCCCACGAGTCGGAGATCACCTGCTCCAAAGTATGGGGCGCGTTGGTCAGCAGATTGTTGTCCCGCGCCGCACGTCCCTCCTCCACCTCGCGGATCTCTTCCCGGATCGCAATGAGGGCATCGCAGAACCGGTCCAGCTCCTCCTTGGACTCGCTTTCGGTCGGCTCGATCATCAGCGTGCCGGGGACCGGAAACGACACCGTTGGGGGATGAAAGCCATAATCGATGATCCGCTTGGCGATGTCTTCCACATCCACTCCGGCGGATGCCTTGAAGGGACGGGTATCGATGATGCACTCGTGCGCGATCAGCCCATTGCGTCCGCTGTACAGCAGGGGATAGTGCTCCGACAGCCTTCGGGCGACGTAATTGGCATTCAGGATGGCGATCTGAGTGGCCTCGGTTAGACCATCGTATCCCATCAGCGCGATGTACGCCCAGGAGATCGGGAGAATGGCGGCGCTGCCCCATGGGGCTGCCGAGATCGTGCCACAGGCTGCCGGATGATCCAGGTCCACGATGGGATGCCCGGGCAGGAAAGGAACTAGATGGGCCGCGACCCCGATCGGTCCCATGCCTGGTCCTCCCCCGCCGTGGGGGATGCAGAATGTCTTATGCAAGTTCAGATGGCAGACATCGGCTCCGATATCACCCGGCCGGCAAAGTCCCACCTGCGCATTCATGTTGGCGCCGTCCATATAAACCTGGCCGCCGTGATCGTGGACGATCCGGCAAATTTCCCGGACCGAGGCCTCGAACACCCCGTGGGTCGAGGGATATGTGATCATCAGCGCCGCGAGACTGTCGCGATGTGCCGCGGCCTTGGCTCGAAGATCCGCCACGTCGATGTTGCCCCGGGCATCACTCTTGACTGGAACGACCTGCATCCCGGCCATGACCGCGCTTGCGGGGTTGGTGCCATGGGCCGATTGGGGGATGAGACAGGTGGTCCGGTGCCCCTCACCGCGGGACCGGTGAAACGCGCGGATCACGAGTAGCCCGGCGTACTCGCCTTGGGAGCCGGCGTTGGGCTGGAGTGAGACGGCGGCGAACCCGGTGATCTCGGCCAGCTGATACTCGAGCTGGCTGAAGAGCAGCTGATACCCCGCTGCCTGGTCTCGCGGAGCAAAGGGATGGAGTCGGTTGAACTCCCGCCAGCTGACCGGCATCATCTCAGTCGTGGCGTTGAGCTTCATGGTGCACGAGCCCAGTGGGATCATCGCCGATGTGAGGGAGAGGTCGCGAGCCTCCAACCGCTTGATATAGCGGAGCATCTCGGTCTCCGAGTGATGGCGATGGAAGACCGGGTGCTCCATAAAGGATGTCGTCCGTGCCAGCGCACGGGGGATCGCGCGGTCTCGCTTCACCCCGATATCGTCCAGCATGAAGGGAAGCGCTTCGTTTAACGAGAAGATGGTGATCAGGTCGGCCACGTCGCCCAGGGTGACGGTCTCATCCAGCGCGACGCTCAATCGGGTTGACGAGATCTGGCGCAGATTGATGTTGCGGGCTCGAGCGGCGTCCAGCAGGCGGGGCAGGGCCCAGTTCTCGACCTCGACGCAGATCGTGTCGAAGAAGACTTCATGGACCAGCTTGTACCGGAGACGTCGCAGGGCGTTGGCCAGGATGACCGTACGGGTGTGTACCCGTTCGGCGATCCGGCGCAGCCCGGAGGGCCCGTGATATACCGCGTACATGCTGGCCATGACCGCGAGCAGAACCTGCGCCGTACAGACGTTGCTAGTCGCCTTGTCCCGGCGGATATGCTGCTCCCGGGTCTGGAGGGCCATCCGGAGCGCTGGTTTGCCGTCGCGATCCTTCGAGACGCCGATGATGCGCCCAGGGAGAAACCGCTTGTATTCGTCCCGAGTCGCGAAAAACGCGGCGTGCGGCCCACCGTATCCCATCGGCACTCCAAAGCGTTGGCTGTTTCCCACCGCCACATCGGCCCCCCACTCGCCGGGTGGTACCAACAGGGTCAAGCTGAGAAGGTCCGTCGCCGCGGTGACCAGCGCCTTGGCCTCATGCGCTTTTTGGCAAAGCGTCCGGAAATCCCGGACTTGGCCATCGGTGGCGGGGTATTGAACCAGCGCCCCGATAACTCCGGGCTTGAACCCGAATGTGTCGGGATCGGCCACCTGCACCCTGATGCCCCGCGCCTCGGCCCGGGTTTGCACGACCGCGATAGTCTGCGGGTGACAGCGATCATCCACCAGGTAGATGGGAGCGTCGGCACCAGGATGAACCGCCTGGCTCAGGTGCATGGCTTCGGCCGCAGCAGTTGCCTCGTCCAGCAGTGAAGCGTTCGCGATTTCGAGGCCGGTCAAATCGGAGACCATCGTCTGATAGTTGAGCAGTGCCTCGAGCCGGCCCTGGGCGATCTCCGCCTGATACGGGGTGTAGGCGGTATACCAGCCGGGGTTTTCCAGCACATTGCGCTGGATCACCTGAGGGGTAAAGCAGCCGGCATAGCCCATGCCGATATAGGACCGGAACACCCGGTTCATGCCGGCGATACCGCGCAGGGCCTGGAGCACCTCACGCTCGCTTCGACCCGGCGGCAGAGCGAGCGGACGCCGGAGCCGGATTTCCTCGGGGACCACAGTGTCGATCAGGCTTTCGAGCGACTCATAGCCGAGCAGCTCGAGCATCTCGCCCACATCGGAGCGTCGCGGTCCGATGTGGCGATAGGCGAAATGTGATGGGTGAAGAACGTCGAGGGTGGGAGTGCTGAGCTTACGGCCGAGAACGCTGGTCATGGTGATCGAGAAGACCCCTCCTGGCTACTCCCCAATGTGTGAGCGATAGGCCTTGGGGGTGAGCAGGTCCTTCAGTTCGGCTGGATTGGAAAGCCGAAGCTTGACCATCCACCCATCCCCATAGGGATCGCGGTTGACGATTCCCGAGTCACTGTCAAGAGCATTGTTGATCTCCACCACCTCGCCGGCCAGGGGACTGTAAAGCTCCGACACGGCCTTGACCGCTTCGATTTCGCCGAACGACTGGTGAGCATTGAATCGATCGCCCGGCTTCGGCAGCCGCACGAAGACCACATCGCCCAGCTCGCCCTGGGCATAATCGGTAATGCCGACGCGAACGACGTTCGAGTCATCAGTGCGCGCGACATATTCATGCTCTTGGGTGTAGACGAGGTCGTCCGGGACGTTCGACAACAGGGGCTCCGAAGGTGGGTGGGACGGCAGGGACAATAGGTGGTGTGGCGGGGGAATTCAAGCGCGACGAAGCAGCGCCTGCCATACTGCTGCCGCCGTCCGCTCGAGTGCCGCGAGGTCACCGGTATTGTCAATCACATAATCGCTGCGCGCCCGCTTCGCTGCGGTAGGAAGCTGCGCTTCGATGAGTCGGTCGACCTGATCAGTGGGCAGGGTCCGGGCTCTGAGGAGCCGCTCGCGCCGCAGCGCCTCTGGTGCGTCGACCAGGATGATGGCATCGAACTCGTCCGGATCGGCAGCCTCGAACAACAAGGGAATGTCGCTGACCACAATACGATCGCCTCGCTGGCCGGCTTCCTCCAGAAGCTGCATGCGCCGGCGATGCACCTCCGGGTGAACCAGGCGGTTGAGCGCCTTCAGGGCACTCGGGTCCGCCAGCACCTGGGCTCGGAGCGCCCCGCGATCCAGCGTGCCGTCAGGCCGGATAACCTGGGGGCCGAAGCGCTCGGCAATCCGGACCAGCGTCGGCTGCCCCGGTGCCTGGATCTCCCTGACTATTTGATCAGCGTCGATGATGGTTGCGCCCCAGCCGCGAAAGAGTTCCGTCACGGTGGTTTTGCCCGCACCGATGTTGCCCGTGAGCGCGACGGAGAGCATGTGGGTTACAACAACGCTGTTTGATCTTCGTCCCGCCGGGGGACTGAATGACAGTGCCGGCAGCGCGCCTGGTAGCTCTCTCGTCCCCCGATCATGATCGTGGGTGAGTCGTATCGCGCGGGCTTGCCGTCGATCAGACGCTGGTTTCGGCAGGCGGGATCGCCACAGATGACGCAGATCGCCTGGAGCTTGTCCACCATTTCCGCGACGGCCATCAGCTCGCCCATGGACCCGAACGGCTCACCCCGGAAGTCGGTGTCGGTACCTGCGAGAATGACCCGCACCCCGCGACCGGCCAATGTGGTCGCCACCGTCACGATCTGGGGGTCGAGGAACTGCGCCTCGTCGATGGCGATGATTTCGGTGTCAGGACGGACCAGGCGAAAAATTTCGGCTGCTGAATCCACGGGACTGGCTTCGAATTCCCGGCCATCATGACTGGAGACGCTGTACAGCCCGGCATAGCGGGCGTCGAGATGGGATTTGAAGACCTGAACCTTACGCCGGGCGATCGTGGCACGGCGAACCCGACGGATCAGCTCTTCGCTCTTGCCGCTGAACATGACACCGCTGATGACCTCGATCCATCCGGGGTGCATCCCGTAGTTCATCTCGACTCCGCGTGCTCGCGTGGGGGGATGCAAAATGTAGAGGCCCGCTCGAGAAACTCCAGCCACCTTGCGGACACTTTGCCCGGGTCACGATATTCGTCGCCGAATTGGAATTCATTGCCCCGAAGGAGCCCGCGTGAACAAGCAGCAAATGGTGGCCGCCGCAGCGAAACGACTCGGCGTCACCAAAGCGAAGGCCGCTCAGGTCACCGAGCTTTTCTTTGGATCGAGCGGGATCATCGCGTCGGAGCTGAAGCGGGGTGGGAAGATTGCGATCACAGGCTTCGGCAGTTTTGAGGTGCGGAAGCGGGCGGCGCGGGAGTGGCGGGACCCCCGCACCGGAAAGGCCATGAACATCAAAGCGTCTACCGCGCCGGCATTTCGCGCCAGCCGGACACTTCGCGATCTGGTCAATAAAAAACGGTAGACGGCTGGCTTCGGATCCGGTGAATCAGCGCCGGATAGGCCTGGGGCCTTTCACCCGAGGTCCTCGATCCACCCGTGCCGTGATCCGCTTTCTCCGCACGGTGACCCCGTTGAGCGCGCCGGCCACCTTCTCCGCCACACTCGCGGGTATCTCGATCAACGAATACGCCTCCCGCAGCTCAATCCGGCCAATCATCGTTCGGTCTACCCGCAACTCCTTGGTAAGGACTCCAACCAGGTCATTGGCGGTGACTCCATCTCTCTTGCCAACGCCAACAAAAATCTTAGCGGTTGCCGGAACGTCGCTGACCGGCTGGGGCGCCGGCTTCGCCGAGCCGGACCACAGCTCGTAAAGCGCGCCCGCCACTCTGATCGCATCGTAGCGTTCGAAGAGCGGGGCCAGTGTCAGAATGGCCCGATCTTGGGCTCCATTCTCGAGTGCTTGCACGATGGCGGTCCGCGTATCCCTGGCGCTCGCGAGCGCCGCATCCAGCGGGCTCGGAAGCTGAATTGGACGTCGCGACGTGGTGTTGTGCCGCACGTAGCTCTCAGCCTCAGGCGGAACCAGGAGCACGACGTCGCCGGCACTCTCCAGCTGTCGGAGCCGTTCGGGCGTGGGAAGATCGAATGCGATGATGATGTCGGCCGTCGGGGCATCGCCGGTAGCCAGCCGTATCGCCGGCTCGCGAACGGGTAGCGCCAGCGAAATCGCCCCGTGCCGTGACCGGTCGGCGGTCCATACGACCAGGGATGCCGGATCGAGCAGCTCGACCAATTCTGGCAGCGATGCGACCCGGCGAGACCAGGACACGCTTACGGTTCGGATCGGCCCGATGGGCCCGCCGTCGTCCAGCATCCCCACTGCCAGCGCCTTCTTGGCGAAGCGTTCGCTCAATCCACCGACGTGCGCCGAGCTTGAGGTATGAATGATTCGTTGGGCCTCTTTGGGCAGGTCCTGCATCAGCGGCGTAATGCTGTCCTGATCCAACCACGCATCCGGCCAGGCCAGGAATAAAGCGTCAATGTTTTCAGTTCGAAGAACCGATCGAGTGGCCAGGACCACCGCGGTTTCCGGACTGGTAACGATGAGGTCAACGCCATCGTTCCGCAGTTGACGGCTCACCCGGCTCGTGCCGTGAGCAACTTGAATGCGGATGGCGGTGTCTTGGGCAAGACCATTGGCGATCACTCCCCACTCGTCCAGCTGGGCCGGCGGAGCCAGCAGCAGCCCGCGTCCACGGATCGCCAACCGGCTGAGCAGTCCAGCCAGCGCAGGGGTGGCATAGACCGGAGCGGGAGGGGTGACGGCGATCAGGTTGTGCCCCCGTGCCGCTGGGGGAATGACCTGCTTGACCAGGCTCTCGTTCGCATTCCAGCCCAGCCGCTCGAGGGCTGCGGCAATCGGCGCGGTAAGATGCAGGTCAGGGAATGAGGTCATCCGGTGAATGCTAAGTGGGTGTGCTCCCGTTGACATCCCTTGCCCGAGGACAAAGCTTTCCCCGATCTCACCACACCCGAACCCGAGTGGATTCCTCAATGCCTGACCCCTTGTCGATCAACGTCCAGCATCTCAAGGCTTCAGAAACGGTGGCCATCAGCAATGAAGCCAAACGCCGGAAGGCGGCCGGAGAAGATGTGCTGGATCTCGGCGTCGGCGAGCCCGACTTTGACACTCCGGCTCCTGCGGCTCAAGCCGGCGTGCAGGCCATCCAGAAGGGCATGACCCGGTACCCACCCAATGTCGGGATTGCGGAGCTGCGTCGCGGGATCGCACAGCAGCTGTCTGCCATGTCGGAAAACCGTCGTGTTGATCCCGACCAGATCGTCGTCAGCTCGGGATCCAAACAGTCGATCTTCAACGCCTGCTTCACTCTATTCGGCCCCAAGGACCGGGTTCTGATCCCATCACCCGCATGGGTTTCTTATCCCCAAATCGTGCATCTCACCAGGGCCGAGCCGGTGCTGGTTCCCGGAGATGCCGACTGGGGACTCAAGGTCAGCGTCAAGGACCTGGACCGCATGAGCCACAAGCTTACGCGCGGGCTGATTCTCTGCTCACCCTGCAATCCTACCGGGGCGGTATACACGCTGGCGGAGCTCAAGGCGATCGCGGAGTGGGCTCGAAAAAACGACATCTGGATCATCTCGGACGAGATCTACCGGCGCATCAATTACGGTCCGGGACCGGCACCGTCGCTGCTCGATCTTCCGGATGAACTGCTGGAGCGCACCGTCATCATTTATGGGGCCAGCAAGGCGTATGCGATGACCGGGTGGAGGATCGGGGCGGCCCTGGCCCCACCCCACGTGACCAAAGCCATGGCGGCACTCCAGTCTCATACGACCACCGGCGCCAACCATCCCGCTCAGTGGGCGGCGGCAGCCGCCTTTAGCGACCCGCGGGTGGACGCGGAGGTGACCCGCATGGTCGCCGCCTTCCGGCGGCGGCGGGATTATCTGGTGGACCGATTCCGGTCGGAGGCGCCCGGCGTTGAATTTGTCGAGCCTCATGGCGCCTTCTACTTCTTCTTCCGGGTCGATGGTATTCGGGAGAAAGATGCCGTCACCGGGCAGGCCTTCTGTGAGCAGCTGATGAAGCAGGAGGGAGTGGCTCTGGTGCCAGGCGCCGCTTTCGCCGACGATCGTTGGGTGCGTCTGAGCTACGCGGTATCCGACGAAGAGTTGGAAAAAGCACTCGATCGGGTTCTGCGTCTTATCCAGCGGTTGGCGGCCGCACCGACACCGTTGATGACCGCTTCATGAACATGGAGGCCAGGATCGAGCCGCTCAGCGGTGCCCTGCCGACGATCGCCTGGCGGTGGGACCCCGAAACCGACATTCTTTCTGGTGCGTTCAAGGGAAACCGCAAGAGCGGGGGACTCACGGGGACAGTCGAGCTGACCGACGCGGAGGGATCGGTGGCCGTCCTGGACGTGAACAACGGGGTCATCTGTGGGCTGGATGTGGTGGTATGGCCCGAGGTGATCACCGTCTCGGATCTCCAGGTGCCGGCCAAGCTCACCGACGGCCGAGTGGTCCTGCCCTCCCGGCCTTCCCGCCCCGGTGGCGTCGCATCGCTCGAGGTCGATACCAGCCTCTCGGTACAGACCAACAGCGCCGAGAGTGTTTTTCATCTTCAAATCGGACCCCGCCGCGCGGTGGAGGGGGTTCGCACCGCGGACAACTTTTACATCGAGGTCGATCACGAGGGTGGACTCGCGGGCTTCTGGCTCACCAATGTGCCCGCGTTCCAAGGATTTGAGGAAGATTAAGCCGCTTCGAAAAATCCTGCGGTTTGTTTCGTGAGTGACGATGCGTAATACCCGCCCGCCGCCAGCAGCTCCGGGTGACTCCCTGCCTCGGTAATCGTTCCGTCCTTGATCACCACGATCCGGTCGGCATCCCGCACCGTCGAGAGCCGGTGGGCAATGACGAACGCGGTGCGGCCGTGGAACAGTGCCTTGAGCGCCCGCTGGATCAAGTATTCCGATTCGGCATCCAGGGCTGATGTAGCCTCATCCAGAATCAGAATCGGCGGATTCTTAAGCAGCGCCCGGGCAATAGCGACGCGCTGCCGCTCGCCGCCCGAGAGACGACTCCCGCGCTCGAACACCACCGTGTTGTAGCCCTCGGGGAGCTCCAGGATGAATCGGTGGGCCTGGGCCGCCTTGGCGGCGGCCTCGATGTCCTCTTGTGAAGCATCGGGTCTGCCGTAGGCAATGTTGGCCCGAACGGTGTCGTTGAAGAGATGGGCATCCTGGAACACGACCCCGATCTGGCTTCGTAGCGAATGCTGGGTCATGCTCCGGATATCGACCCCATCGATAGTGATGGCGCCTTCGGTAACTCGGTAGAACCGTTGAATCAGGGTCGCCAGGGTGCTCTTGCCGCTGCCGCTCGGGCCGATCAGCGCAATCGTTTCCCCGGGTCGAGCGGTGAGGTTGATGTTTCTGAGCACCGCCGAGCCCGGCTGATAGCCGAAGCTCACGTTGCGGAATTCGACTTCGCCTCGGAGGGGACGGATGTCAGCGGCCCCCGGCGCATCGGCCACCACGTCGTCAGCATCGAGGATGTTGAAGATGGCCTCGAGCGACACGGTTGTTCGGCGGAGCGTCTGATAGGTGTTGGTGAGCCCCTGCACCGGCCCGAAAAGTCCGCCGATGTATCCCAGGAAGGCCACCAGCGTGCCCACTGTCATCTGCCCTCGATAGACGAAATAGCCCCCTAGAGCCAGCGCGGCGAGTCTAGCTGTGGTGGTGGCTAGGGTTCGCAGCGTACCGGTGCGGTTGTCGGTGCGAACTCCTCGGCGCACGACTTCGTTGCCATCCCGCACTCCCTGGAGGAAACGTCGCTTCTCCTCCTCCTCCATGGCAAAGCCCTTCACCGTCATCATCCCTGCAAGCACTTCGTTGAACCGGCCATAGATCGAGTTCCACCGCTCTACCAAGCGTCGCTCCCGCTGCATCTGCTCTGGCGCGGCCCAGGCGCCGATGATGGCCGGCACCGGGGCAAATACAATCACCACCAGTGCCAGGTGCCACTCCATCCGAAGCATCGCGGCAACCGAGAGTACCAGGTATAGGAGGGTGGGAAAGAGATTGAACGCCGTGTCACAGAAGGCGGTCACGCAGCCCTGAATGCCGGCGTTGATCCGGTTCATGGTGGCGCCGATCGTTTCCCCTTGATGGAACGACATAGGCAGCGAGTTGAGCTTACCCATGACCCGTTCACGAACGGTGTAATCGACCCCGAGTCGCACGTCCCAGCTCAACACACCGAGCCATGCCTGGAGCGCGGCGCGGGCAAGCTCCAGGATCACCAGGGCGGACATCGCCACTCCGAAATGGGCCAGACCCCCGGGTTGACTCAGCTGGTCGAAGAGGTATTTCATGACCAGAGGGTCAACCGCGCTCAGCGCTGCCAGAACCAGTGCCAGTCCGGTAACCGCGAGGAGGGTACGCCGGTACGGTCGGACAAACTGGAGCGACCGGACGATCAGTTGGAGGCCGGGGGTCGAGGCGCGCGTCTCAGGGGATGTCATGATGGATCAGGTTGGGCAAGCAAATTCAGTGCCTTCACACGGTCATGACGAGCGGGTCGATGATGGTCCAGATGCGTCCTCATCCGAGGGTCGATGGTCTTGCTCAACAATTGGTTACGAGGTACTTAGCTGGCCTATGCAGGCCGGGTGAGCGGTGCCGCTATACCGGACTGAAGAGCGGCAGACTGCATCCTGCGGAGTTTCTTGGCTTCAGCGCGGCTAGGTTCGTTCTAGCGGCAATGGCCAGTCTGGCGTGAAGTTGAGCAGCGGCACCCGAGGGCCATCGTCCTTGATCTGGACGACACTGACTACCCCCGGATCTTCGCTCCAGCCTCCGCCCGGGAGTGTACGTTGAGCTTGATGAGGATGCGTTGGGTATGATGGCGTGCCGTGTGGGAGCTGATGCGAAGCGCTTTGGCAATCGCGTCATTGGAGCGACCTTGCGCGAGCAACATGGCCACATCCATTTCTCGCGCAGTCAGTTTGTACTGCCTTTCCAGGTGGGCGCCCCGACTCAAGCCCAAACGGTCTGATCGGCCCGGCTTTGCTCGATGCTCACTGAGTTCCTGGCGGAGCTCGCGCATTTCGCTGAGTGAGCCCCGGATGCGCTGAATGAGAGCCTGGCCGTCCTGACGTAACGTCGAAAAGGTGGACCGCAGTTCGTTCAAACGGTCAGCGTCCCCTACCACGGCTGCCCCATCCAGCTTTCTTCTCGTCCGTTTTCTGCGTTGCATGAGGCCTCAGCCCGGTGAACCCGTCAGTTCTTTCGTGGTGCTGACCTGGACTCCGATGCTTTGCTTGTCTCAATTTAAGCCGCTTTGGCCATCCATGACGAAATGCTACGTCGAGTTTCCATGAACCTGGATCCGCTGCGGCAAGCGTTGGCTCGAAAAGGCCTGACCCCTGCGGCGTTTGTCCCTGAGGCGAGGGCCAGGCGACCGGAACAGGTTAGCATCAGGCTTGTCCGCCTGATGGAGCGGGACGGAGTTGATGCCATTGCCCTTGGACCCGCAAGCCCTAACCCCGAGCCCTTGGCCTTTCTGGAGGGTATCCAGCGTTCCGAGGTCGTGGGCTATGCCGGGTCGGCCCCCCTGGTGGCGGCAAGCATCGCCGCGGCCGTGTGCGAGCGCGGGGAGCGTCGGCTGCGCACCGCAGTTTGCCGGCGTCGCCATCTTGTGCTGGGTCGACCCTCGGCGCTGGCCGCTGCCGGAGAGGCACTGGGGGAAAGAGACCTCGTCACCTTGCCGGAAGACGACCCGCCGCACCCGATGCGTGATCTTCTCGATGCCGGCCGGGCACTCGATCGGGAGCGGGGCGCTCTCGAAATATTCGTGGGAGATGCGTACCGGGCTCGATCCGATAACTGGATAGTGGTCGATGGCTCGTTGTCGGAGAGCCCTCGCTGGGCCAATGACCCGCGTATGGTAGCGGTCTCGAAGAGCCACTCCATCCTTCCCTTCGAGGGCCAAAACCTGGAGCGTTATCTCCGACTCCCCGTCGCGCACCGCTCGCCTATCTACGAGCCCGAAACCCGGAGTCTGGCGCCAGTGCGGGCCTGGGGTCTTCGGCTCTGGCCCTGGGAAGGGAAGGACTTGCTCTATGGACTGGTACGGGTGGAAGTGGCGCCGGTCAACGGAACGACTGAAGCAGCGGACCGAATTTCCCGCTGGATCATGGCTGAACGAGCACCGGTGAGCGCACCGGATCGACGGTGGGACAGACTCTTGTACGGCATCCATAGGGTCGAGCTGTATCTCCAGACGAGTGGCGTCGGGTAACGGCTTACCGCATCACGCCTACCATTGTACAATCCACCGATGCACCCCGAAACTCTCCCGGTCGGCCGCGTAGTGGCCACTGAGCTCAAGCCTTCCACTCCCCATCAATTTCACTTCTGGACGGCGCGCGAGAGTCCCATCGGTATTGGGGCCATCGTGCGAGTTCAGGATAGTGATCGGACCGTCTACGGTGTGGTAACCGATGGATTCGCGTATTCCGACCTCGCGTCACCGATGCACGCCGTAATTGGTTCTGATGGAGACCCGGTGGCTGCCGGCATGGAGCCCACCGCCCGAGCCGAGATCCGGCTCTTTACGGCCGCTGTCCTGCGCCAGGTTCCGGAGGAACCGCTCCAGCCGGTTCCGCTCGGCTCAGTCTGGCTCGCCTCTGATACCGATGTGGTCCAGGCCCTTCGAATGGATGCGTTCACCGGTGGCGACCTAGCGACCGGTGTGCCTGTCGGACTTTATGCCGCGGGGGGGATGGATTGTCCGGTGTATCTGGATTGCGACTTTTTGCTTGGTCCCGAAGCGGCCCATCTCAACATCACCGGCGTGTCTGGCCTGGCCACCAAGACCAGTGCGGTCGAGTTCCTGCTCGGCAGCATCTTCCAGACGTTTCCGGGACACAAAGGGTCCATCGCAGCCCTGTGCTTCAATGTAAAGGGACCCGACCTCTGCTTCCTCGATCAACCCGCCACATTAAATGAAGAGGACCGGCGCCAATACCAGCGCCTTGGCCTTCGCCCGGAGCCCTTCGACCAGGTCCACTACTACGCCCCGCTGAAGCCGGATGGAGTAAACCTGAACACCCTTCGAACCAATGACGCCCTTTTGGCCAATACCGAGCCTTTGGTCTGGGGTCTTCGTGAGGTGCTGGACTATGCGGAGGTGGTGCTGAACCGCGATGACATCGACGCCAAGGCCGATGCCTTCATCGACTTTCTGGCCGAGCGAGTGGTGGGCCGGGAATATGTGGACGAGATGCTCCGCCGTAGACCATTTCTGGTGCAGAGCTTCTCGGACCTGGAAGAGTTCTTCCGGGCCATCTTCGATTTCATGGAAGCCCTCGGCAAAGGCGCCGACGTGTGGAAGACTCATCACCTTGCGACCATTCGCAAGGTGCGGAACCGTCTCAGCAACATCAGCACCCGCTCCAAGGGGCTGGTCACCGATGATGGCCTTGCCAGCGACCTACCGTGGGGCAGCTTCGAGGACCGCAGCGTTCATGTGATCGATGTGGCCGGACTGGATCCCTTAGCCCAGGATCTCGTGTTTGCTCGGGTTGTATCCAAGCTCAGAGAACATCTCGAGCGGCGAGACCTCGGTGTAGATCATGTGGTAGTCTTTGTGGACGAACTGAATAAGTACGCCTCTGCGGATGGTCCCGACACATACGTCCGCAAGATGTTACTCGACCTATCCGAACGCGGTCGCTACCTCGGGCTGGTGCTGTTCTCCGCCCAGCAGTTCCGTTCTCAGGTTCAGCGCCGGGTGGTAGGCAACGCGGGAACCGCAGTTTACGGCCGCATGGATTCCGATGAGCTGGCGACCGCCGGTTACGCCACCCTCTCGCCGGCCACCAAGATCAAGCTGGCCACTCTCCCTAAAGGCGAGCTGATGCTGCGGCATCCCCACTTCACCCAGCCGATCTTCGTCCGGTTCCCTCGGCCGGCGGTTCTGAATAGTCGGGAGGGGATCGAGCGATTTCCTCCAGCGAGCGAGGTGGCCTTCGACGATGCCGTCATCCGGCAGCTGAGGCGATTGGATCGAAGGATCTCGTCCGATGCGGTACGCACGCTGATTGAAGGGCGGCGAGACGATGAGGTCAGGCGCGCCTTATCCGCCACCCGGCGTGAGCGACCGGCCGATGTGTTCGCCTACTTCTCAGCCTGTCTCGGTCGCCGGGTCACGGGCGAGATCCCAGCTCCCCGGCGGGGCATCCCGGCACTCAGGCATGCGGATGATCCGTATAGCATCTGAGCCGGGAAGCACGGGATAAGCCGGTGAAATTGGCGCATCTTGCAGACCCCCACCTCGGTATCCGGCAGTATCACCGGTTGACCTCGGGCGGCATCAACCAGCGCGAAGCCGACGTCGCCCAAGCCTTTCGCCTCGCGATCGATGGCATCATCGCCGATCGACCTGACGTCATCGTCATCGCCGGTGACCTCTTCCATTCCGTTCGGCCCACCAACCACGCCATCGTGTTCGGGTTCAGGCAGCTCCAGCGGCTTCGTGACGCGCTTCCTCATGCGCCTATCGTGCTCATCGCCGGCAACCACGACACACCTCGGACCGTTGAGAGTGGTTCCATCCTGCGATTGTTCGAGGAGCTGGGTGTGGACGTGGCGATCGAAGAGCCCCGCAGACTGGTTTACCCTGATCTGAGCCTGAGCATCTTCGCGGTACCCCGCCAGGCGATTGTATCGTCACATCCACCCGAGCTCGCCCCCGAAGGAGACCACAAGTATCACGTGCTGGTGGCTCACTTCGAGGTCGAGGGCGAGTACCCCCTCGGTCACATTGCGAGTGAGTATGGCAGTCCTGCGGTGACGCGTAGGGATCTGCATTTAAAGGAATGGACCTATGTGGCTCTAGGCCATTATCACACTCAGCATCAGGTAGCCACCAACGCTTGGTACTCCGGGGCGCTCGACTACATCGGACCCAATATCTGGGGCGAGGCAGCCGACGAAGCTGACCACGGCTCGCACGGTAAGGGATGGTTGCTGGTCGATCTCGATAACGGAAAGGTCGAGCGCAGGCCACTTCCCGCTACCCGTGTGGTTCTGGATCTCGAACCCATCCGGGCGGAAGGTCTGTCGGCCGAGGCGGTGAACGCGTTGATCGCCGAACGCGTCGGGTCGATGCGAGGGGGGATAGCCGATCAGATCGTACGCCTTCGGGTATTCGACATCTCGCGGCACGTGGCCCGCGAGTTGAATCATGCCGCAATCCGGACCTTGAAGGCGCAGGCTCTGCATTTCCGATTGGATCTGCGGCATCCCGAGACTCATCGACTCATCGGCGTCGGCTCGCCGGGCCGGCGGCAGACCCTGCCTGAGCTGGTGGCATCCTACCTGGAGCGTCGGCCACTTCCGGTTGAGCTCGATCGCGCCGCTTTCGTTCGCCTGGGCCGCGAGCTGATGGATACCGTCGAGCGTGACCTCGCGGGTGGCTGATGCAGATCAACCGTCTCCGGCTCCAGAATTTTCGGCAGCACGCCAATACCGAGATCGAATTCGGTCTCGGCCTCACTGGGATCATTGGTCCCAATGGCGCAGGGAAGACCACGCTGCTCGAAGCCATCGCGTGGGCCATGTATGGCATGCCGGCGGCCCGGGGCAGCCGGGACACCCTCCGGCGCCGCGGGGCTGGTCCTAAGGCCCGCGTCGAAGTTGAGATCGACTTTACCCTCGGGGCGCATCAGTATCGGATCCTGCGCTCGCTGACCCATGCCGAGCTTTATCAGGATGGTGACTCGTCAGCCATCGCGAACAGCATCGGAGCAGTGACCGAGCGGGTCACCCGGATGCTCGGCATGACCCGGGAAGAGTTCTTCAACACCTACTTCACTGGCCAGAAGGAGTTGGCGGTCATGGCCGCCATGAGTGCGCCGGAGCGCGCCCAGTTTCTTTCCCGGGTACTCGGCTATGAGCGGTTGCGGGCCGCGCAAGACCGGCTGAAAGAAAAGCGCTCCGCGCTGCGTGCCCGCCACGACGCCTTACGGGCCGGGCTTCCCGATCTGGCCGAGTTGGAGGCAGCCGACGAGCAGGCGCGCGCCCGACTGACCGCGGCGCGTTCCTGCGAAGCCGCGGTGGAGTCGCAGCAGGAGAGCGCCGTCCGGCGTCTGGCGGAGATCCGGCCTCGTTGGGAGCAGCTCCAGCAGCTACGTGAGGCCGTGCTGGGACTGGAAGCAGAAATCCGGGTGGCCGACCACGAGGCCGCCGCCGCGGTGGAGCGGGCTGTGCGGCTGGAGCGCGAGACCGGGGAGGCGCTGCATGCCCGTGACAGGCTTGCCAGCATACGGGAACAACTCGCGCCTCTTGCCGCCTTGCGCCAGGAAGTTCAGCTCCTCGAGCAACAGTCTCAGGCAGATGCGTCCCGGACTCGTTACCGAGCCCAGATGGCCGAGGTTCGCTCCCATCTCACGTCGGTGGAAGAGCGCATTGCTCGACTGCCCGACCCCGACAGCGTTCGCGCTGCCAATGAACGCGTGAAGGAATCACGGGCTAACCTGACCGCCGCCACTCTCGACGCCGAAGAGCAGCGCACCGCGTGGGTGCGAGATAGTCAGGACGCCAAGACCAAGCGTCAGGGATTGTTGGACCAGTTCCAGGATCTCAGGGAACAACGCGAGCGGATCGTGCAGGCCGGCGCCGACGGCGTCTGCCCCACCTGTGCCCGTCCGCTCGGCGCCGAATACGCCACTGTACTCCAGCTGCTCGACCGCCAGATCGAGCAGGTGGTCTCCAACGGGAACTTTTATAAGCAGAGAATTGAGCAATTGCAGCAGGAGCCAGCGTCCCTGATCGAGAGTGACCGACGCCGGCTCGAGCTCGAGCGCGAGCTGTCAGAGGCCACCACCGCGCTGGGTCGTCTCAATGCGCAGGCACACGAGGCTGGCACCCTCCAGGAAGAGCATGGCCGGCTCACCCAGCGGGTCCACGACCTGGAAAGGGAGCTTGCATCCCTCACGGGGAGCTATGACCAGGGCCGGCATGAGGCGGTGCTGCGTGAAATGCGGGCGCTGGAACCATTGGCCCTCGAGGCTGAGCGGGTGCGGGTGGCGGCTGAGCGAAGCGACTCACTCGCGGCTGCTCTTGAGCAAGCCCGTCGAAACCGGGAGGAGCTGGCCGCTCGTGTCACCGCCCTCAGATCACGGCTGAGCGGTCTCGACTACAGTGAAGAAGCCTTTCGGGAATTCCGCGAGGCGGAGTTGGCGGCTGAGCAGGCGGTGCGTGAGACTGAGCTGGCCCTGGTTCGGGCTCGGGCCGAAACCGCCTCGGCGGTTGAGGGAGTGCACGCCGTCGCCCGGCGTCGCGCGGAGCGCGCTGAGCGGGAGCGCGCAGCGGCGGAGACTGCTACCGAGCTGGCGCTGCACCAGGAATTGGATCGGGCGCTCACCGACTTACGAAACGAACTCAACGCGAACCTGCGGCCTGATCTTTCCAATCTGGCCTCGAGCTTCCTGAGCGATTTGACCGACGGCCGCTACGCCGAGCTGGAGCTGGATGAGGACTACACCGCTCGGGTGCTCGACAACGGCGATCTGCAAAGCGTCATCTCCGGTGGCGAAGAGGATGTCATCAATCTCGCGTTCCGGCTGGCGATCAGTCAGATGATTGCCGAGCGGGCCGGCCAGCCGCTCTCGATGCTCATGCTGGACGAGATCTTCGGGTCACTCGACGAGAATCGACGGAACGCAGTAATTGACTTGCTTCGCAGCCTGGCGGATCGCTTTTCACAGGTCATCCTGGTCACCCACGTGGACATCGGCTCGTTCCGCGAAGGCTTCGATCGGGTGGTGCAAGTGGGGTTCGACTTGGCGAGCGGCGTAGCCACGGTTCGGGACGAACCCCTGGGAGACCGGGATGTGGCGGCCTGATCGCAGCGTTCGAGGGCCAGATCGGCCCAGCCTTCGCGATATCGAATCCTTGAACCGGGTGTTCGCCGACGCCTTCACCGACCGCTACAGCAGGGATGGCCTGGTCGGAGTCAGAGTTCCTCAGCTCAATAATCTGGTGTGGCGCTACGCTCTGGAGGACGCGGGAGACGGTTCCATGGTGTGGCGAGACGCTGAAGGACAGATGGTTGCCTTCAACATGGTCCACCGCTCTGGGACCGAGGGTTGGATGGGTCCGTTGGCTGTGCGCCCTGACCGCCAGGGCGAGGGCTTGGGCTCGACCATGGTCCGCACTGGTATAGAGTGGCTGCGCAGCCAGGGAGCCAAGACGATCGGTCTCGAGACGATGCCGCGGACGGTGGACAACATCGGGTTCTACAGCCGCATGGGGCTGGTCCCGGGCCACCTGACCGTGACTCTGGTGCAGGATGTTCCTCGGCGCTCGTCGGGAACGGCCGAACTGCTCTCGTCACTCGGTGGATCGGCCGACGCCGCGCTCGAGGAATGCCGGGCCCTGGCCCACCGGATTCTTCCGGGTGTGGATTTCACGCGCGAACTCGCCCTGACCCGTGATCTCGGGATTGGTGACACGACGCTCTGTCGGGAGGGAGGTGCTCTGCAGGCCTTCGCGCTGTGGCACTCGGCTCCGCTCGCGGCCGGCCGGCCCAAGGATGAGCTTCGCGTGCTCAAGTTAGTGGCCTCGAGTGCCTCCGCATTCGACCGCTTGCTGCAGGGACTTCAAGCTTCGGCCCTGGGGGAACGAGTGAGTCGGGTGGCCGTCCGCTGCCAAACGGAATTCACCCAAGCCTATCTCCGACTGATCGAACTGGGCTATCGGGTTCACTGGACTGATCTGCGGATGTTGTTGCAGGGTTACCCCCAACCGTTGCCCAGCCAGGGTATTCTGATGTCAAACTGGGAGATATAGGCCCTCCTCCAGCTCGAGTATCAGGCACCACACTTGCACAGCGTATGTTCTGCGCTGCTATGGCTTCTGGGCGATTACACTTGAAGTGCCCTAGGTGGCCCGGCCCAAAAGCCGGATGCCCTCTAAGACCTCATCAGGCGAGTAACTATGTGTGGTATTGTCGGATTCCTTGATCCCTCGGGCTCTCGCGACGCGGACCTTCCGGGCCTGCTCACGAAGATGTCGGACTGCCTGAGCCATCGAGGACCGGACGACGCCGGTATCTGGATCGACGAGAGGTTGGGCCTGGGCCTGGGCCACCGCCGCCTCTCGATTCTCGACCTCTCGCCCAGCGGGCATCAGCCGATGTCCTCCCACAGCGGCCGATTCGTTCTGAGCTTCAATGGCGAGATCTACAACTACTTGGATATACGCCGCGAGCTGGAAAGTGTCGCCAGTCCCATTCGGTGGCGGGGACATTCGGATACCGAGGTGATGCTCGAGGCGGTCGAGCGCTGGGGGGTGCGAGGATCGCTGGAGCGCATGACTGGCATGTTCGCCCTAGCGCTGTGGGATCGGGCGGAATCAACCCTCCACATCGCGCGCGATCGGCTGGGCGAGAAGCCGTTGTATTACGGATGGCTCGATCGGGCTTTCGTATTTGCCTCCGAGCTCAAGGCGTTACATACGCATCCACGTTGGAAGGGGGAGATCGATCGCGGTGCACTGTCCCTGTTTCTGAGACATACGTTCGTCCCGGCTCCCTACTCCATCTATAAAGGAATACATAAGCTCACCCCTGGGACCGTCCTCTCAGTCAGGCCCGACGGCTCCAGTACTGAAGTCGCATACTGGTCGGCTCGAGACGTCGCCGAGCGGGGCGATGCTGATCCATTTGTAGGCACGGAGATCGAAGCCGCCGATATGCTCGAGAGTCTGCTGTCTCGCGCGGTCGGCCGTCAGATGGTCGCGGATGTTCCCCTGGGTGCGTTTCTGTCTGGGGGAGTCGATTCCTCGACGGTGGTTGCTCTGATGCAGGCGCAGAGTGAGCGGCCGGTCAAGACCTTTACCATCGGCTTTCGAGAGGCCGGCCACAATGAAGCCGAGCATGCAAAAGCCGTGGCCCGGCATCTCGGAACGGAACACACCGAGCTCTATGTGACTCCAGCCGAGGCGATGAACGTCATTCCCCGGCTGCCGACGCTGTACGATGAGCCGTTTTCGGATGCCTCTCAGATCCCCACTTTTTTGGTAGCGCAGCTGGCTCGGCGGAAGGTCACGGTCAGTCTGTCGGGCGACGGTGGTGACGAGTTGTTCGGAGGGTATTACCGGTATTTCGTCGGCCGGCGGCTTTGGCATAATCTCGGCTGGATGCCGGCCACCCTTCGTCGTCTCGCGGCCGCCGGACTGGTGGCGATACCGCCGGGCCTGGTTGCGGGGTTAATGGCGGTTTCCTCGAACAAGGCCCGGATCGCCAACCTGGGAGAGCGGCTGCACAAGCTGGGGGCGCTTCTAGCCGCGGCCAGCCCGGAAGAGATGGATCGCGGTCTCATTTCGCAGTGGAACGATCCGGCCGAGGTGGTTCTCGCTGGAGCCGAGCCGATCACCGCCGCTACGGATCCTCGCCAATGGGCAAAGCTGTCTGATTTTACCCAACGCATGATGTTTCTCGATCTGGTCACCTGGCTGCCCGATGACATCCTGGTGAAAGTTGATCGAGCTGCGATGGGAGTGAGTTTAGAGACGCGGGTGCCGATGCTCGACCATGCCGTGGTCGAGTTCGCCTGGCGGCTGCCACTCTCGTACAAGATCCGGGGCGGAGAAGGAAAGTGGCTGCTCCGTCAGGTACTCTTCCGGCACGTACCTCGCGAGCTCATCGACCGTCCCAAGAGCGGTTTTGATGTTCCGATCGGCAGCTGGATAGGGGGTCCACTGCGGGACTGGGCGGAGTCGCTCCTCAGTGAGGACAGACTCCGGCGTGAAGGCTACTTCAACCCAGCGATCATTCGGGATCGGTGGTCCCAGCACCTGGCTGGGCGGCGCGATTGGCAGCAGGCGCTCTGGGGGGTTCTGATGTTCCAATCCTGGCTCGAGTCCCAAGGACAGACCGGAGTACTCGCGCCGGATCGTACAACGCCGCTGGCGGTATCGGCAGCGGTCTAGAGCCTCTTTACGAGCGGTGGTCGATGACCTCCCGGTAGACCGCAAGAGTTTTGGCCAGCGTCGTGTCCAGAGTGAATCGTTCCTCATAGAGTTGCCGGGCGTTGCGACCCAGCTGGGCTCGTAGCTCGGCGTTGCCCAATAGCTGGGCCAGCCGCTGGCGCAGACCGGCCACATCCCCGCGCGACACCGTGAATCCGGTCTCACCGTTCCTCACCGACTCGACAACTCCGCCAACGGCGGTCGCGATCACGGGAAGCCCTGCACGCATTGCTTCCAGAATACTGCGGGGGAATCCCTCCCAATTGCTGATGAGCAGAGCCACCTGCGCCTCGGCCAACCTGACCCCAACATCCATCCGCTGTCCCCAGAATCGCACCCGATTGGCCAGTCCCAGCCGCTGAGCCAGTTCCTCCGCACTGGCCTGCAGGGGTCCATCGCCTATCAGATCTAGGCTCCATCCTTCCTGAGGCAGTCCGGCGAAGGCTTGAAGCAGGGTGGTGTGGTCTTTCTGCGGCTCGAACCGCGCAACCATGGTAAAGCGTACCGGACTTCTCGAGGGGTCGGCCCAGAGTTCTCGCCCGACATCGGGCATGCCGTTGTGGATGGTGACCAACTTTCGGCTCGGCGCGACGCCTCGGGCCAAAGCCAATCGGCGATCGAATTCGGAGACGGTAATCACCTTGGAGGCAAGCGGGGCAGCCAGCCGCTCGATCCAGGTATAGAGAGCAGCCTGCCTATATGGGATGCCCGGGGTGAAGGCCCAGCCATGGGCGGTAAAGACCACCGGAATGCCCAGACTCCGAGCCGCCATACGGCCCAGGACCCCGGCCTTGGAAGAATGAGCCGAGACAAGGTCGGGCCTCAAGCTCTTGAGCAAGCCGCGAATCTCACTCAAAGCCCGAAGGTCTCGGATGGGGTTTATGGGCACTTGTAGGTTAGGCAGCGATCGCGTTTCGATTCCCGCCGCCTGGAGTGCCTCGGTGTAGGGCCCGGATCCACTGGTCAGAACAAACGGCTCGTGACCTTGGCGCTGAAGTGCATATGCAAAATCTCGCACGTGCACCTGAGCGCCGCCGATAGGCTCCGCCCGGGTTACGATGTACGCGATCTTCACACGTCAGCTCGTCCAGCGGGGATCAGGGTGTCCTCACGATGGGAAAGTCCGTCCGGGTGCCGCCAATTTATCCGCCCCTTGCCGCTGCCGGAACTCTTGAGGAACTGGGACGACGCGGGCTGCAAGGCTGCGCCATAAACGTCAAGAAATGAGTCGAAATTTCGTTACATTGCATGACTGGCCAGTGCACTAATATGCTGGACTATAAGAAATTACCTACCACACAAACCTGCAACGTAATCCCTTCTGTATAACAATTGATCATTGAAGTGGTGCCGATGACCCCCTAAAGTGTCTAATAGCCCAAGGGAGGTGGCGGATCTTCGGGAACGGTTGGGACTCAGAGCAAGGAGAGTAATGAAAGGGTAGAAAAATGACGTACACCTTCAAGCTGGCCCGGAGACTGGCGGTCTCACGAGCGTTCAGCAGGCTGCCGCTCCTCTTGGCACTGGCCGCGTGCAACGGCACCGATGCTACAGCTCCGCAAGGTACAGTCGCAGAACTCCCCGAGTCGGGGATCTATGGATGGCGGCCACGTGAGAGTACCCCAGTCGTGGTCCAGATTAACCCCAATCGAGTCACAGTCGAAACCAACCAGTTGATTCAGTTCAAAGCGCGCGGCCAAAACAGGGCCGGCGACAACGTCGTGGCCCCAGTCACATGGAGTGCCACAGGCGGTACGATTCTGCCCGATGGCCGGTTTTCAGCGGCCGCGATCGGCACCTACCAGGTCATTGGGCGCACTCGTACACGCGATGAGATGCTTGTCGTTGACACCTCCACGGTCACCGTCGTGCGTCGGCAGCTCGGTATTGTCGGAGTCGTGGTCAGTCCGGACACGCTGACACTCACTCCCGGGCTGAGTCATCAGTTTACCGCCCTCGGTCGGGGCCGGTCCGGCAATTTGAAGCCGGTCGGAGTCACCTGGACCGCCACCGGTGGGGCCGTAGATGCGGGCGGGACCTACACTGCCGGCGACACGGCAGGCAGCTATATCGTGGTCGCGACCAATATCCTGCGCACACTGGCGGATACCGCCCGGATCACGATCGCGCCTCCGGCGTCACCTCCGCCCCCAGCAGATACAGCGGGTCCTACACCGCCCACGATCCCGGTGGGGCCGGCTCCTTCGCCTCCGCCCTCCGACTCGACGCCGGCACCTTCGCCACCGCCGGATACCACGCCGACGCCGGCTCCAGAACCGCCGCCGCCCCCGCCGCCCCCGCCGCCCCCGCCGGCGCCTACTCTGTCACGGGTGAGCCTCTTGCCGGCGACAGCCACACTCGCGCCGGGGACCACGCGCCAGTTTACCGCCACCGCGACCTGGAGTGATGGGACAACGACTCCGGTCACCACCTTCATCGCACGGGGCGGAGTCATCACGCCGACTGGGTTGTACACCGCCGGCTCTGTCGCTGGAACCTATCGCGTGATTGCCACCTCTGGATCGCTGGCGGACACCTCGTCAGTGACCGTCACAGCTCCACTGGGAAGTGGATCAGCTGTTGGTGTTCCTTACGGAGCCTTTGGTCTGGTTCTCGCGGGAGTAACGAGCCCATCCTTCAACCTGAGCCTCGATGGCTATCAGCCCGACAACATCATCCCGCGGATTGATGCGGCACGGAGCCAGGGTTCGCATCTGGTACTGGCGATGACGGGTGGTGGGCACTCAAACTACATGACCGACGGGGTATTTGATCGCTCGAAGTGGGACGCGAAAATGGAGCTCTTCAACACGTCAGCTATCAGAAGCGCCGTTGCAGCTGGCGTGGCCGATGGTACCATCATTGGCGCCTCGGTGATGGATGAGCCTCAGGTGAGTGGCGTCGGAGCCGATGGCAACACCTGGGGACCAGTCGGCACCATGACCAAGGCACGCGTGGATTCGCTCTGCGGGTATGTGAAAGCCATTTTCCCGACGCTCCCCACGGGCGTGGTACACCGTCACGACGTGTTCGAGCCAACCAAGTCGTATCGCGTGTGTGACTTCATCGCCAGCCAGTATTCTGCCCGCGTGGGAAGCGTTACCGCGTTCCGGGATGGCGCGTTGGCGATGGCTCAGCGAGACGGGCATGCCATCATGTTCAGCCTGAACATTCTGAACGGCGGTACCCAGGACAAGGATGGTACGTGGGACTGCGGTGGCGCGCCGTTGGGACAGGATCCACCGAATTGCCAGATGACCGCGGCCCAGCTCCGTGATTTTGCTACGGTGCTCGGACCGGCGGGTTGCGGCCTCCTGATGTGGCGCTATGAGCAGAGTTACATGGCGCGAACCGATAACA
>DASSED010000268.1:0-4263 GCA_035695405.1 Gemmatimonadales bacterium | reverse complement strand
CGCAGGATTCTTCATTACGGTCCAACCCTATTCCGTGTGGCACGGTCAAGCCTACGCCGAGCCGGCGCAGCGATACGTGCAGGCTGCCCTGCGACAGGATTCGGTGAAGCTCGCCCGACTATCCGCCGCCACCACCCCGGTGTCGTGGGCCCTCCAGGCCGCCCGGATGCACCCCGAATCGCTCGCGCTCTGGACCGACCATCCCGAGGCCTGGATCGGCGCACATTTCGGCGACACGACGGAGGTGTTCCTCTATCCTGCCGGTGAGACGTGCAGCAAGGCTCCGATCCTCTTCCGCTTTGTGGGATCTGGACGCCAGGCCAAGGTGCTCAGTGCGACGTCCCGCTGCCTTCCTCCCATCCCTTCGGTGCATCCAAAACCCTGAGCCTGTTGCCCGACCTGTCGTAACTGTCACTCATCGTCATTGGGATTCGAGCATGACGTCTACCCTGAGGCTATCGCTCGGCGGGTCTTGGGCGCTGAAGAACAGCGACATGCCGGAAAGGGTTCGAGGTTGAAGCTGCGAGCCCGCGGGGGGAGTCACTTCAACTGAAACATCGGTTTGCTGCGGCGCGACGAGGGCGGCGCGGAGAATGGTGGAGAAAATTCCGTCGACGGTGGTTTCGACTATGGCATCGGCCAGCACCCCCGACGTTCCACTCGCCACGATGTGGGCCGATGCCCCCGGCATAGGGTCGTTATTCGGGGTGACCACTCTTCCAATCACGTAGGCCTGAACCCCGGAGATGTCGCCCGGATGTTCATAGCAGGCGATTACCCAGCCGACCAGCGCTGGGCTCAGCAGCAACTTCCCAACGGTTCGCATGGTCACCCCCGGTCTCCAAAGTTCCAGCCCGGGCCGAATGAGCGCCAGCCCTGGGCGACGAGGCTGTCCCCGGGAACGTCTGCCGGGCTATGTGATCGAGGATCTGACTCTGGCGGGTGGCTTAGTTATCGGAAACCCGCGATCCCGGACCGGCCCACCCGGCAGCTCGGGGATTTCCACCCTGAAACTCGAAGTGCTCGTCCGGGAGGATGCGGTTACTGAGCATGTATCCGGGGCTGGGCTGCACGGCGTGCTGCGCCAGAAGTCGGGCCGCCAGCTCGGTCGCTGTCTCCCACACTCCGGGATCCAGACCGGGGTAGAGGGCCGCGAACTCGGGTCTCAGCCGGACCAGACGAATCCTGCTGTTCAGCTGGGTTGCCACTCTGCCCTCCAGCGACGTCACAGTGACGAATCACTCGGCCGCATTTCGAGGTCCGACTGAGTGCGATCGATCAACCGCTCCGGCGTAATGTACCACCCTGACTTGCGAGGTGTGCCACCCCGAAACTGGAAGTGCTTATCGGGCAGCACGCGACGCTGGCGCAGTGCCTCCGGACCAGATTCCAGCCAGAGCCGGTCGGCCTGCCAGGCCGCCGCCATCACCGCCGGCAGCCACTCCCCAGCCGGGATCTCCGGATACCAGGATTCGAACTCCGGATTGAGCCTCACGAGACGCTCGCTTCGCATAAGGGGACACTGAAACAGGCTGCGAGTTTCCTCAGTGACTTCAGTCACGCGGACAGATTGACCCGACGAAAGCCAAAATGCCGCCGGATCTTACAGATTCTCGAGGGTATCCGGTGAGAAAGCAACGCGCAACTTGGGGGTTGCGCAAATCCCGGGCGGCATTATGATATGCAACAGAGAAGTTGCATAATCAACGTGACGTCTTGAAGGAGAGAACCAATGCCCGATCATAAGACCGGAACCCGCCAGCACTGGCTGGCAGCCAGGCTCGAGCTGCTCCAGGCCGAGAAGGAGCTGACTCGTCGGGGCGACGAGCTGGCGCGCCGGCGGCAGGAGCTGCCCTGGGTCCGCATCGACAAGGATTATCGCTTCGATACCGACGAGGGTCCGGCGTCGCTCGCCGATCTCTTCCGGGGACGCTCGCAACTTCTCATCTACCACTTCATGTTCGGCCCCGACTACACCGCCGGATGTCCGGCCTGCTCGTCGATCGCGGACGGCTTCGACGGCTCCGTGGTTCACCTCGCGAATCACGACGTCACCCTCGGCGCGGTGTCGCGGGCTCCGCTGGCCAAGCTGCAAGCGTATAAGCGGCGGATGGGGTGGAGCTTTCCCTGGGCGTCGTCGTTTGGCAGCGACTTCAACTACGACTTCCAGGCAGGAGTCACAAAGGAGCAGCAGCAGTCTGGAAATGTCGAGTACAACTTCCGCACCAGCGACGTGCGGAAGTCGCTGGAAGCCGGCAAGGAGGGTCCGCTGGCTGAGATCGCCGCCAGCAGCGGCACCGATTGGGCGACCTACACCCGGGAGGAGCCCGGGATGAGCGCTTTTGCGCTGCAGGACGGCGTGGTCTACCACACCTATTCGGCGTACGCCCGCGGCTTGGACGCGATGTGGGGTATGTACCAATGGCTCGACCGCGCGCCCCTGGGGCGGAACGAAACCGGGATCTGGTTCCGTCGCCACGACGAGTATGAAACTGCCGAACTTGCCGGAAAGGGAGCGAGCCGATGAGCGTCAAGACTTCGAAGGCTCAAGCGCAATCCAGCACCGACCGAATCGAAAAGCGGGTGGTGGTTCGCGCCCCACGCTCGCGCGTGTGGCGGGCCATCAGCACTGCGAAGGAGTTTGGAACCTGGTTCCGATGCGACCTCGATGGCGAGTTTGCGGAGGGCCGGACCATACGGGGGAGGATCACTCATCCGGGATACGAGCACATCACCATGGACCTGCTTGTGCAGCGGATCGAGCCGGAGCGGTACTTCTCCTATCGCTGGCATCCGTACGCCATTGATCCCGCGGTCGATTACTCGGCCGAGCCCACCACGCTGGTCGAATTCATCCTCGACGAGGCCGAGGGCGGCACCGCGATAACGATCGTCGAATCGGGGTTCGATCAGATTCCGCTTCACCGCCGGGATGAGGCCTACCGGATGGACGAGCAGGGCTGGACCGGGCAGGTCAAGAACCTCGAGCGCTATGTCTCCTAGCCGCGGCGCAGCGGCTCTGAGGCTGACCGATGCGGTGCCGGTATTCGCGGCTCTGGGAGACGCGACGCGGCTCAGGCTGCTGGGGCGCCTCTCCGCTGACGGACCGCTCTCGATTACCCGACTCAGCGAGGGCACCGGGGTGACGCGCCAGGCCATCACGCGGCACCTCTATGCCCTCGGTGATGCGGGGCTGGTGCGCCATGCCCGGCGGGGGCGCGAGCGAGTCTGGGAGCTGGACCGAAAGCGGCTGGAAAAAGCCAAACGGTGTCTCGATCAGATTGCGTTACAGTGGGACGAGGCGGCGGAGCGCTTGAGGGCGTTTGTCGAGGATCACTAAAAGCTCACGGATGGCAAATTCAGCAGCGGACCCTATGTTTCCCGCCAACCTGAGATCCGCCTTGCGCTGCTCACCCCAACGGGCCTTCCGTGATCGCTCTGCTGCTCCTCGCGGTTCAACAAGCCACTCCCCCACCAACCGCGACGCCATCGCGGGGTGGCTACTGGCAGCAGCAGGTGGGCTACCAGATCCAGGCCCGGCTGGATGAGCCCCGCGGTGTCCTGAGCGGCACCGAGCGGATCCACTATATCAACCGCTCGCCCGACACCCTCACTTCATTCTCGCTCCACCTCTACCTCAACGCCTTCCGGCCTGGCTCCCGTTGGGCCGACGCCGACTCGGCCGAAGGCCGCCGCCGGTTCAACGATCTCAAGGACCCCGACTTCGCCTTCAACCACGTGGGCAACGTGCGGATCAACGGCGTTCCCGTGGCGGGGTTCTTCCCCTTCGCGCCCGACAGCACGGTCGTCCGCTTTGCGTTGCCCCAACGGCTCGCGCCGGGCGACTCAGTCCAGGTGGAAATGAACTGGGATGCGCGGCCCTCCACTGTTCCCCGGCGCCAGGGTCGCCAGGGCCGGCGTCTCGACTTTGCCCAGTGGTATCCCAAAGTAGTGGTCTATGACCGCTACGGCTGGGAAGAGCACCCGCTCTATCCCGGTGGCGAGTTCTACGGCGAGTTCGGCTCCTTCCTGGTGGACCTCGACGTTCCTCAGGACCAAGTCATCGGCGCCACCGGGGTCCCGGTCTGCGGCGATCCCGGATGGGCCAAGGCCAATCGCAACCGTGCAGCCCCGGTGGACTATCAGCGCGACTACTACGGCCCGCGCACTCCGCCGGCCAACGCCTGCGACAATGCGGCCCTGGTCGCAAGAAGATCCGGTGGTACGCCGAGGACGTGCACCACTTTGCCCTGTCGCTGAACC
>DASSED010000267.1:0-11971 GCA_035695405.1 Gemmatimonadales bacterium | reverse complement strand
GGGTTCGCGCTTCTCTTTGCACCGGAGCAGGGAAGCAAGACCCGCGGCCGGCTCAAGCAGCAGATGCGCTCGCTTCAGGAAGAGGCAGGCGAGGCGCTGGATCGGGCCGGTGCGCGCACGCGCAAGGAGTTACTCCGCCGGCAACGCCGGCTGAAGGCCGAGCTCAAGCGTGCGCGGCTCCGAGCCAGGGCGATGCGCGATTGATCAGTGTTTTGCCAGGCGCCGGCGCAGCTCGTCGCCTTGCCGTTTATAGGCCGAATCCATGACCTCGCGCTCGGGCAGCGAGTCGACCGCTCGGAGCTGGGCGGTCGCATCACGAGTGCGCTTGCGCTCGCCATAGATCTCGGCCAGTTCCAGATGGTGGTAGATCCTGCCGGGGTCCAGCTGCACTGCCTTCTGCATATTGTAGATCGCCTGCTCCCACGAGGCTTTGCCGAAGATCCCGCCTCCCAGGAAGCTCTTGGCGAAGAACCGGTTGAAGCCGGAGATCCGCATGATCTCCGCGTTCCAGCGACCCAGGATGTGATAGGCGCCGTCATGCCGGGGGTTGAGCGCCAAGGCGCGCATCGCCTCACTTCGGATCACCGATGCCCGCCGAATCTTCGCCTTGGTCCCCATCGAGAGCGACGCTCGGCCCACCGCGGCAGCGAGAGCGAAGTGCCCATCTGCGCCACTCGGCTCGGACACAACCGCTCGGCGGGCATAGTGCTCAGCAGTGGCGTAGAGCGAATCCCGCTCCGGATTCTTCTTGTTATCGTCCCCCCGCTGCTCACCCAGGGTGAGGAGAATCATCGCCCCGCGCCAGTTCGCCTCGTAATTGGCCGAGTCCTGCTGCAAGGCCGCCTGGTAGTGCTTCAGCGCGGTCTTGATGTCGTGGGCTTCTTCGGCGGTTTTGCCGAGCGCCACGTGGTCCGCCGGCATCTGCGCCGACAGCCACGAAGGCGCGAACGCTAACATGCCGAGCAGGATGCATTGGGTTGTCGCCCCGAAGGCACGAAGCGCACGCAGACCTGCAGCCCGTTCGATAGACACATGGGAATGGTGATCCCGAACCTGATCCAACACAAGCGCGACGGGCATGCACTGTCACCCGATGACTGGAGAGCGCTGATTCGGGAGTACACGGCCGGCCGGGTGCCAGACTACCAGATATCCGCCTTGCTCATGGCAGTGGTCTTTCAGGGTCTCACACCCGAGGAGTTGGCGGCGCTGACCGACGCGATGCTCGAGTCGGGCGACCGGCTGCGTTTCGATGGTCTGGGCCGACCGGTGGCCGATAAGCATTCGACCGGCGGGATCGGCGACAAAGTGTCGTTGCTCTTGGCGCCGTTGGTTGCGAGCACCGGGGTGGCGGTGCCGATGATGTCGGGACGGGGACTGGGCCACACCGGCGGCACGCTGGATAAACTGGAATCGATACCAGGGTTTCGCACCGGGCTCACCTTACGTGAGGCCGAGGCACAGGTTGCCCGGATCGGCTGTGCCATGCTGGGGCAGACACCTGAGATAGCCCCGGCCGACAAGAAGCTCTATGCGCTCCGAGACGTCACCGGCACGGTCGAGTCCATTCCTTTGATATCGGCCAGTATCATGTCCAAGAAGCTGGCCGAGGGGCTCAACGGGTTGGTTCTCGACGTGAAGACCGGGAGCGGGGCATTCCTGCCGGACCAGGCGCAGGCGCTCGAGCTGGCGCGGACCATGATTGCACTCGGCCAGGCTCGTGGTTGCCCCGCGGTGGCGCTTCTTACGGCAATGGATCGTCCGCTGGGACGAGCCTGCGGTAACGCGCTCGAGGTGGAGGAGGCCATCGAGGGGTTGCGCGGGGAGGGCCCGGCGGATCTCATGGAGGTGACTTTCGCACTGGCAGCCGAGATGCTGCTCCTGGTGGGGGCGGTACCAAACGCAAAGGAAGCCCGGAAGCGCCTGGAGGGGAGTGTCGGGTCAGGGCGGGCCCTGGAGAAGCTGCGCGAGGTGATCCAAGCGCAGGGCGGCGACCCCGAGGTGGTGGACGATCCCACTCGGCTACCCCAGGCTCGAGAGGTCGAGGTATATCGAGCTCCGCGCGATGGGGTGGTGAGCCGCATCGAGCCGCGACGGATCGGCCGCGCCATCGTAGAGCTGGGTGGTGGGCGCCGCACCATCGAAGACGAGATCGATCCCTCGGTCGGATTCGTGATTCCGGTCAAACCGGGCGATCGAGTGCGCGCTGGGGAGCCGCTGGCATCAGTATTCGCACGGGATCGAGCCGGGGTCGAGGTGGCGTTCGATGCCCTGGCGGATGCGATCGTCATCGGTGAGGAGGGAAAGCTCACTCCATTGATCACCCACCGGGTGACGAGTAGGGGCGTCGAATAGGTGTAACGGTTGTCATCCCGAGCGCAGCGAAGCATTTCTAGACTGTTGGGAAGTATATGCCGTTGATCTCTGGACCAGTCGGAACTCTCCTGGTGGCTGTTGCCGCCATTGTCGCGCTGATCATTTGGCTCAGGCGTGATCGTCGGTATCCCGGCCCTCGACTTCACGGGGACGACGGCATCGATCGGGAGGAGTTGGAGCAGGCGGAGCGCGAAGTGCGGGACCTCGATCCCCGACAACGGCCGGAGGACGGCTTCAGTGGTGACGATTGGGGACCGGGCGCAGCACGGCCCAGGCCACCGCAGCGGTTATGAGGGGCGGAGAGACGGAGCGGCGGAGAGACCGAGAGTTGTCATCCTGAGCGTAGCGAAGGATCTCTAGGCTATGGATGTGCTGGTCCTTAACCAACGCGAAGTCACCGCGCTCCTCCCCATGAGCGAGTGCATGGACGTCATGGCCGATGCTCTCTCCACCCTCGCCCAAGGCGATGCGCTGCTCCCACTCCGCACCGTCCTCCGTCTTCCGGGGGGCCCGAATGCGTTCGGCGCCATGCCAGCCTATCTGGGCCGGCCCGGCGCGATGGGCATCAAGGTGATCAGCGTCTTCCCCGAGAACGATGGCACCCGATTCGACTCGCATCAGGGCGCCGTGCTCCTCTTCGAGATCGAACAGGGGCAACTGGTTGCCATCATGGATGCGAGCGCGATTACCGCGATCCGCACCGCCGCTGTGTCCGGCGTTGCCACTCGGATGCTCGCCCGACCGGACGCGGCCGATCTCGCAATCCTCGGGAGTGGTGTCCAGGCTATGACGCACCTCGAAGCTATGTGTCTGGCCCGCCCCATCCGCCAGGTACGAGTCTGGAGCCGAAGCACCGACCGAGCCCGAGACTTTGCTCGGCAAGGCTCGGAGCGGTTCGACGTCGCGATCGAGGCGGTCGAATCCGCCGCACACGCGGTCACAGGAGCCGGCATCGTTTGTACCGTCACCGCCGCGCGCGAGCCGGTACTCCGGGGAGACTGGCTGGCGCCGGGAAGCCACGTCAACGCGGTGGGGGCGAGTCTGCCCAGTGCCCGGGAGCTGGACAGCGACGCGGTGCGGCGCGCTCGAGTTTACGTGGACCGCCGCGAGTCGGCCCTGAACGAGGCGGGGGACATCCTGTTCCCCAAGCGCGAGGGCACCATCACTGACGACCACATTGTGGGTGAGCTGGGTGACCTCTTGCTGGACCGTATCGCCGGCCGGCGCTCGCCGGAGGAGATCACACTGTTCAAATCACTCGGTCTGGCCGTCGAGGACGTCGCGGCAGCGTACCATGTGTACCACAAGGCGATGACCGGCGGGCTCGGCACGAGAGTGGAACTTGGCGGAGACCGGGTGGAGGAGGCGAAAAGGTCGAGAGATCCTTCGCTACGCTGAGGATGACACACTAGGGGACACATGGGCACAACAAATGTTCGCGAGCTTTCCCCGCCCATTCTGGAGGAAATCCAGGAGGCCCAGCGTCGCCTCAAAGGCACCGCGCTCCGCACCCCGCTGGTGCGGCTCGACGCCGGCGACGCTCGTGCCGAGCTGTGGCTCAAGCTGGAGAATCTTCAGCCCATCGGCTCATTCAAGATCAGAGGCGCCGGCAACGCGATCCTGAGCGCACCGCGCGCAGAGCTGGTCCACGGGGTCTACACCGCGAGCGCGGGGAACATGGCCCAGGGTGTGGCCTACGTGGGCCGCAAGCTCGGCGTGAGGTCGACCGTGATCGTGCCGGAACACGCTCCTGAGGCCAAGCTGGCTGCCATCCAACGCCTCGGTGGGCGGATCGTGAAAGTTCCCTTCGATCGCTGGTGGCAGACGCTCTTGGAGCACGAGTACCCGGGCATGGAGGGCCACTTCATTCACCCGGTGGCGGATCGGCGAGTCATGGCGGGAAACGGGACGATCGGGTTGGAGATTCTGGAAGAGTTGCCCGATGTCGACGCGGTGCTCGTCCCCTTCGGTGGCGGCGGGCTCTCGGTTGGGATCGCCTCGGCGGTGCGCGCACTCAAGCCCGCAACCAAGATTTACGCGTGTGAGGTGGAGACGGCAGCCCCGCTCCGGGCTTCACTGGCAGCGGGCAAGGCGACGACCTCCGACTACACGCCGAGTTTCGTGGACGGCATTGGTGGGAAGAGCGTCTTGGTGGAGATGTGGCCTTTGGTACGTGCGCTGCTGGACGGCTCGCTGGTCGTCTCACTGGCCGAGATCGTCGGCGCAATCCGATTGCTGGTGGAGCGGAACCGAATTGTGGCGGAGGGAGCTGGAGCCGCGTCGGTTGCCGCCGCCCTCAAGGGTGTTCCAGATGCGCGCAAGATCGTATGTGTAGTGTCGGGCGGGAACATCGACCCGGCTAAGCTGGCGAAGGTGCTCGTGGGAGAGATGCCGTAATAAGGGACGGAGAGGCGGAAGACACGGAGAAAGAGGATCCCCGGTCGCTGCGCTTCCTCGGGATGAGGTGCTCCTTCCCTGACTCTCCGCCCCTCCGTCCCTCCGGCTCGTCGTCTATTTCTTCGTAGCCGGCTTCACCCTCAACCCACTGTCCGCCGGAGTCAGCCGGTCCGCGGTATAGCTGTCCACCTTATAGATCGTGGTGCCGGTGTCGGGCCGAACCCAAAACCCCGTCGCGGTCGAGTCAAAGAGCAAGGCTACGATCGGCGTCCCGTCCTTGCGAAGCAGTCGGGCCCGGCGGTCAGGCTTGGCGAAGTGCGCCGAATCCGCCTGCGCGGCCGATGCAAAGCCGGTGGCATCCAGGGTACGATAGGCGGAAAGAAGGTCTGTCACCCGAGACGTATCGACAGTTCCTCCGGTGGATAGAGACCAGCCGGTACCCGCGCGCCGGAGCTGGTATCGCTTGACGCCGCGCGACACCTCGAAGCTGGTGACGCTGTCCGAGGGCACTGCCGCGATACGATGATCGCGCCACTCCTCACTCGAGCGGCTCAGCACCTCGACCAACCTCCCCCGAACCAGATAGGTCGGCTCCTGATTCACTTGGCGGACGTAGCCGCCCGAGAAATCCGGGGATCGGTGTCCCACCACCAGATCTGCTAGTCGCTTGCCACCTTTGATGATCTGGACCCGAATACCTCCAGCACTGTCCACCCCCAGCCCCGCATGTGAGGCCCGCCGCTCGGCGACCAGCTCACTTCCCTGCGCACTGTCGCTGAGGGCGGACAGAAGATCTGCGATGGCCCGAGCCGATGCCGGATGACCATTCGCGGTCCAAGTGTTCGTGTCTTTCCGGACCAACATCGTGGTGTCGCTCGCTCGGGTAAGCACAACCTGGTCGACGTCGTTCCGCTTGATGGCTGGAAGGCGGAACGCTTCGCTCTTGTCGGGAGCAGCCTCTCGATGCCGCGCCAGAGCGGCGGCGCCCCAGAGGACGATCAGGGCCAAGAGCACGAGGGCGAGGCGAAGCAGCTGTTTGGCACTCATGTGGCTGCTTCCCCGGCCGGCACCAGCGGGCGATAGGGATCTCGAGTGCGACGCCGACGACGCAACAGGTGCGCCACCCCGGCGAGGGCAACCAGCAGTGGCAGACCGATGATATTGGCGTATTTGGCAGTGTCCCTGGCCGCGGCGGTCTTGAACACCAGGGGAACCGGCTGCCGGTCCTTGGAGCGGATGGCGATCAGCTCCTCATCCTGCGCCAGCCAATCTACCGCATTGAGCACCAGCGCCAGATTCTCGGGTGCCGCCTGGACAAAACGGTCTGTGGCGAAGTCGCTGCTGCCGATGACGACCGCTCGGCCCTTGCCACCTTTGGACGTGGTCATGACGCCCAGCAGTTGCCGTCCGAGCTTGGTGCGGGGGAAATCGCTCCGGGGATCGATCGACGTGGCATCGGTAAACGTGCCGGCGGCGTCGCTGGTTACCAGGAGCGGCGTGACGCTGCCCTTCGGTGCCTTGGTGGTGTCGATGGTGCTGGCCCAGGTGAGCACTGCGGCTCCGATGTCTTGATTGATGCTGGTCCGCCGGGTGCTCTCCGAGCGAATGAAGAAGGGGTACACCTGGAGCACTCGGCCGAACTGACTCGGCACCGGAATAGCCTCGTTGGCCAGGAGATCGTACGCCATGTCGCTCCGAACCGATACGCCGAAAGGTTGGAGCAGCGCATTCCAGGGCAGTGGGTGAGGCTGAGCCAGTGGCGCCTCGGGTGACACCTTCATCCCTCCGCCCAGTACCAGGACACTGCCGCCATGCTCCACATAGCGCTGCAACCGCGTCAGCTCTCCGGGAGGAACCGAGTCGGGAGAGCCGGTGAGCACCACGGCGGCGACGTTGCTGTCCGCACGAAGCGAATCGGATACACCGAGCGACCGGACTTCATACGACTTCTCGAGCTGCTCCTGGAGCTGCTGGTACCCGGTGCCCGACCCACCGGAAAGATCGGCCATGAAGCCGATGGCCGGCTTGTTGGACCGCGTGAGATTCCGGATGGAAGAGACCAGGCGGTACTCGAGGTCGTTGGTCTGCTGCACGAAGGGAACTGTCTCGCTCTTGCCCGCATGCTCGATGGCGAGCCCGAGATAGCCCTGTTTCACCTGCAGCTCCGACTGACCAATCACGTTGAATTGGACCGCCTCGATCCCGAGCGATTGGGCATCACGGCGAGCCGCCTCATCGGTCGAAGGATCGCGCTCCACGACCCGGATTCGGCCGTGACCCGCGGAACGGACGTCGCGCAGGAGGTCGTCTACGTCGCGCTTGAGCAGGGCCACCTCGGTGGGAAGCTCCGCCGAGGCAAAGAGCTTGATGGTGACGATGTCGTCCAAGTGCCCCAGCACCCGGCGGGTCCCGGGCGACAAGGTGTAGGCCTGTCCCGGTGAGAGATCGAGCCGCCCGCCGATGTAGCCGCCGAGCAAATTGACGACGACGAGTATCGCGGTCGCGAGTCCCACGCCGAGGCGGAGTCGGCGCAACGCAGCGCCCTTGGGCGCAAGCTTCCGACTCAACAGCGCCCCATACGCCAATGCGAGAAAGATCCCCGCCAGCGACAGAAAATAGACCACGTCCCGGAGGTCGATCACTCCCCGTCCGATGCTGTCGAAATGGGACAGGACACCGACCCGCGCTGCAGCCGCGGCGAGCCCCGGCGGTAGTCCCACGAGCAGCGGATTGAGACCCACCAAGATCAGGAGGAACATGATCACCGCCGCTAGGATGAACGCGGTGATCTGGCTGCGGCTGAGGCTCGAGGCCCAGGTGCCGATCCCGGCAAAACCAGCCGCGAGCAGTCCCGCGCCGACATACTGGGCCAACACTGTGGACCAGGGCATCGCCGCGCCGAGTGAGAGGCCGATGGGGATGAGCAAGGTGAGTGCGAGCGCGATCCAGAGGAAGAGCACCGACGCGAGGTATTTCCCCAGCAGTAGCTCCAGCTCGCTCAACGGTTGGGCCAGCACCACCTCGAGCTGACCCCCGCGGATGTCCTCGGCCAGCGACCGCATGGTGACGGCGGGGACGAAGAAGAGAAACACCCACGGCATCACGTCGAGCATGGGGCGGAGAGTCGCCACCTGGGTGAGAAAGGCCTGCCGGAAGAAGAGGAACCCGTTGATCGCGAGAAAGGCGACCAGCAGCACATACCCCGTCGGCAGATCGAACAGCGCCTTCAGCTCGCGGCGCGCGACAGTCCAGATGCGCATTACATCGGCTCCTGCTGAATCGTGAGCTCGCGGAACAGGTCTTCCAGGCTCCCGGCTTCCTGGTGGAGCTCGAAAAGAATCCACTGCTGGGCCTTGGCCAGCTCGAATATCCGGGGTCTCAGATCGTCCACGCCTTGGGCGGTGACGATGGCGCGCACGCGGCCATCGGAGGCATCGTGCGGCTCAACGGTCGCTACACCCGGCAGGCGCGCCAGGCCCTCGGTGACGCCGCTTCCGGACGCCTCGACGGCGATCCTGGAGGCCCCCTTGGCCCGGGCGATGAGTTGGTCCACGGGACCGTCTGCCACGATGCGGCCACCATTGATGATCAGGAGCCGGGAGCAGGTGAACTGCACTTCCGGAAGCACGTGGGTGGAAAGAAGCACAGTCCGCTCGCGCCCCAGGTCGGCAATGAGGCGGCGGATCTCGACCCGTTGATTGGGGTCGAGCCCCTCGGTGGGCTCGTCCAGAATGAGCAGGTCGGGCCGGTGAAGGATCGCGGCCGCGAGCCCGACCCGCTGGCGGAATCCCTTGGACAGCTCGCCGATGGGGCGGTGGAAAACCGGCTCCAGGCCCGTGGCAGCCACGGCCTCATCGGTAGCGCTCTTCCGTTCGGTGGGGTTCAGCTCCCGGAGGCGGCCCACAAATTCCAGGTACTCCGAGACCAGCATCTCGGAGTAGAGGGGGTTGTTCTCGGGGAGGTAGCCGAGGCGCCGTTTGGCTTCGCGGCCAGCTTCATCGAGGGGAACCCCGTCGAGCTTAATGGACCCGGTGTCAGGCTCGATGAACTGGGTAATCATGCGCATAGTGGTGGACTTCCCGGCGCCATTCGGCCCCAGGAACCCCACGACCTGCCCGCGATCGACCTGGAAGGAAACCTGGTCTACGGCGGCGATATCGCCGAAGCGCTTAGAGACTGTGTCGAGGGTAAGTAACGACATACATGAATGGAGGTTGCGGTTGTCGCGGACGGCCGACATTCTAATCGGGGGCCGGTGCGGCAATCAAGGGACGCCGGCGGTGGGATGCGCCAGGGCGGGGAAGGGTCGCAGGACGGGCGGTCAGACGCGGAGTAGATTGCGCTCGGGATGAGGTACCCGTAGGACCGCCGTACCGCCGTTCAGACGTCCAGATTATTCACGTACTTCGCATTTCGCTCGATGAACAGCCGCCGGGGCTCGACCTCATCGCCCATCAGCTCGTCAAACAGCTGTGATGCGGTGGCAGCATCCTCCATTGTGACCCGGAGAATCGTGCGGGTTGCCGGATCCATCGTAGTCTTCCAGAGCTGATCCGGGTTCATCTCTCCCAGGCCCTTGTAGCGCTGAACACTGACATTGCCTTTGCCATCACCGTTGCTGAGCCGCTTGGAGTACTCGTCGCGCTCCTGTTCGCTATAGGCGTAGAACTCGTCCTTCCCCTTGGCTACCCGGTAGAGCGGCGGCTGGGCGATATGGACGTATCCGGCCTCGACCAGCTCCTGCATCTGGCGGAAGAAAAAGGTAAGGAGCAGAGTCCGGATGTGGGCGCCGTCCACGTCCGCATCGGTCATGAGGATGATCTTGTGGTATCGGGCATCATCCAGCTTGAAGTCGTCCTTGACCCCCGTGCCAATGGCGGTGATCATCGCCCGGATCTCCTCGTTGCTCAGGATCTTGTCGATCCGAGCCCGCTCCACGTTGAGGATCTTTCCCCGGAGCGGGAGGATGGCCTGGAACGAGCGGTCGCGTCCCTGCTTGGCGCTGCCGCCGGCGGAGTCCCCCTCGACCAGGTAGATCTCGCTGACCGTCGGGTCGTCAATCGAGCAGTCGGCCAGTTTGCCGGGAAGCACCGCATTCTCCAGCCCGGATTTCTTCCGCACCAGATCGCGTGCCTTGCGAGCCGCTTCCCGGGCGCGGGCGGCACTCACCGCCTTCTCGATGATGTTGCGCGCGACCGGGGGGTGCTCTTCGAGATAGTTACCGAGGTGCTCGTTCACCACGGCCTTGACGATCCCCTCGACCTCGGAGTTCCCCAGTTTGGTCTTGGTCTGCCCTTCGAATTGCGGCTCCCGCACCTTGACATGCAGTACGCAGGTGAGTCCCTCGCGGATGTCCTCCCCCGAGAGGGTGAAGCCTTCCTTCTTAAGGAAGTCGCGCCGGCGGGCCACGTCGTTGATGGTCCGGGTGAGTGCCGACTTGAACCCGGTGAGATGGGTTCCTCCCTCGTGGGTGTTGATGTTGTTGACGAAGGTGAAGGTGTTCTCGTTGTATCCATCTTCATACTGCAGCGCCAGGTCCACGTCGACGTCGTCCTTGACCGCGTTGAACCAGATCGGCTTGGGATGGAGCGGCTTCTTGTTCCGGTTGAGCCACTCGACGAACTGGATCAGCCCGCCCTTGGCAAGGAAGGTCTCGGTCTTGACCGGCTGCTCTCGCTCGTCCTTGATGCTGATCGAGACGCCCTTATTGAGGAAAGCGAGCTGGCGAAGTCGGTCGGCGAGGGTGGAGTAGTGGAACTCCAGCACGGTGAAGATCTCGGGATCAGGCTTGAACCGGATCGTGGTGCCCCGGCCCTTGGCCTTGCCCAGCACAGTCAGCTTCTTCACGGTTTTTCCGCGCACGAACGCCATGTGATGGCGTTGACCGTCCCGATCGACGATCACCTCCAATCGCTCGCTCAGCGCGTTCACCACCGAGACACCCACGCCGTGGAGCCCGCCCGACACCTTGTAGTTGCTCTTGTCGAACTTGCCACCCGCGTGCAGCACCGTGAGCGCCACCTCGACCGCCGGCTTCTTCTCGCCCGGGTGCATGTCCACCGGGATCCCGCGGCCGTTGTCGGTCACGGTGATCGAGTTGTCGGCGTGGATGGCCACACTGATTACATCGCAATGCCCGGCGAGCGCTTCATCGATCGAGTTGTCTACCACCTCATAGACGAGATGGTGCAGCCCGTTCTCGCTGGTAGACCCGATGTACATCCCGGGACGGCGACGCACTGCCTCCAGACCCTTGAGGACCTGGATCGACTCCGCCTTGTAATCCTGATTGCCGTCGAGGACGGCGCTTGGTTCTTTGGCCATGGGCTCTCGGTTTGTGTAGAAGTCGTCAGTCACCAGTCAACGGTCTCCAGTCTCAAGCACCAGGGCTGGTCTATTCATGCCCGGACTGGCGACAGGCGACCGTTCTTAACTCTTTCTCCGCTCCAACGGCCCCGGGACCCAGCGGATCTCCTTCACCCGCCCGCTTCGGCCCGCATTGAGTCGGGCCAGGATCCTGGGCGCCATCAGACTCAGCTCGTTGGCCCAAGCCGCGGTGGCGACTCGCACCCGAAGCAGGCCGTCGGGCGTCACCGACTCCGGGGCGGTTACCAGCGCGATCTGAGGCCCCACGAGATCGGCCCATTCCTCGATGATCCCAGCTTGCTGCACCCGCTTTGTGAGACCCGACTGCTTGAAGTAGCTGGTCAGGGCATCGGCGAGCGGCGTGGGTTGGGTTTTCTTCTCGGTCATCAATCCTGTCCAGGATCTAGAGTCTGAGGTCTCGCGCTCGAACCTAGACTCTCGATCCTCGACTCACAGTTCCGTTCTCCACTCGCCACACCGGCAAGTCGAGATTGCCCGGCAATTCATCGGGCCTGGGGCTGGTAACGAAGACCTGGCGCTCCTCGGCGACCAACCGCAGGGCCAGTCGGCTTTGCCGCCCACGGTCCAGCTCGGCAAAGACGTCATCCAGCAACAGCGCCGGCTCGGTGCCCCGTGCTTCACGCAAGGTGGCAATCTCGATGAGCTTGAGCGCGATCGCGGCACTGCGTTGCTGGCCGGTCGACCCGTAGTCGCGAAGACTGCGGCCGCCGATCTCTAACACCAGATCATCCCGCTGGGGTCCGACCGTAGTGAGCCCGCGCGAGCGATCATCCGGCAGCGCTTCATAGAACGCCGCTGACCAACTCTCTGG
>DASSED010000266.1:0-21748 GCA_035695405.1 Gemmatimonadales bacterium | reverse complement strand
GGCGCCATCTCCGGTTCCTTCCTGTACGACCTTACGCTCGAAAATCTGGTCGTTCGCGATACCAGCGGCGCCCTCCTGGCCTCGTTGCCTCGGGCCAAAGTCTCGTACCGCCTCCCCAACCTGCTCGCGGGTCAGGTGGTGCTCAGCGGCGTGGAACTGGATCGACCCACGATCCAGTTGATCAAGCACCGCAACGGCCGGATGAACTACGAGGAAGTACTCCGCATTGGGAAGGGTTCCAAAGGCGGAACCTCACCGCTGGTCGAATTCCACAACGTGCGGATGACGGCCGGCACTCTGCGGATCGCGCTGCCCTGGAATCCGCCCAAGAGCGCCCGCACCGAGGCGAGCGTCGACTCGGCGCTGCGGGCGGAACGGGCCAAGCCCGGTCGGCTCATCGAGCAGAGTCCGGAGGGACTGCGACGACTGATCGTGCTCGCCGATCTCGCCACCAAGGTGTCGACGCTGCGGATCGCGACGCCCGATCGGAAGCCGTTTACCATCGATCTGGATTCGCTGGCCACTCGGGTGAATGACCCCGGAGTAACCCTTCGGAACGCGGTGGGACGCGTGCGCATTCGAGGGGACAGTGCCGTGTTCAGTCTGTCACGTGGCGCGTTGCCCGACACCCGGTTTTCCGGTGGCGGTGCCGTCACCTGGCCCCGTGATACCGTGCTGTTCGATTTTCAGGTCATCGCCTCGCAGGTGAATTTGCAGGACCTCCTCTGGGTATCACCCAAGTTTCCGGCCATGAGCGGGAGGGGCATCCTCACCGCGCGATCCGAGACGGGGGCCCGTACCGCGTACGACATCCGCGATCTTCATCTGAAAGGGGCGCTGGGCCAGGTCGACGGCGAGCTGGTCACCATAACCGACAAACGCCGAGGCCTCGGCGTCCGTGACATGAATCTCAGGCTGGCGAACCTCGATCTGGATGCGGTCCGGCCCTATCTCGACACGCTTCCCTTTTATGGGACGGTAACGGGCAAGCTCGCCGGCTCCGGCTTTCTCACGGCAATGGACTTGAGTCTCGAGTGGGCCTTCCGGGACGCGGCGGTGCCGGAGAATCCCCTGAGCACGATAGCAGGAGACGGCGGGGTTGGCGCTTCCCGCGATAGCGGTCTGGTGTTCACCAACTTCGGCGTCCGGCAGTCGGACATCGATCTCCGGACGGTTCGTCGAGTGGCACCGGCGGTGATCGTGCCGGGTCGCCTAACCGCTGTCGGGTCTCTGAACGGGCCGCTTCGCAACGTGACCTTCAACGGCTCGGCCCAGCACCAGGACCTGGACCGGCCGCCCAGCCAGCTCGAGGGAACCGTCCACCTCGATACCAGATTCGAGAACCTGGGCCTGATCACCGACGTCACTCTCGATCCGCTCTCGTTCGAGGGGATCCGGCGCGCCTTCCCCAGCCTCAAGGCCGTGGGTGAAATGCGCGGACGGTTTCAAAGCCGGGGCACGCTGGCGAGCCTGGCGGTGGACGCGTCTCTGGCAGGGCAACTCGGCACCATCGACGCGCACGGATCGATTACGGCGCAACCACCTCGATGGGGGGCGGAGAATCTGCTGCTGCGGTTTTCCAATCTGAATCTCGAGGCGCTCACCGGTCGCAAGATACCGACCAGTCTCAACGGGGAGCTTACCGTCACCGGCCGCACCGATACCGTGAGTGCGCCCGAGGGCGAGCTCCAGATGGCAATGTCGCGCAGCCGGATTCGCGAATGGACCCTCGACAGCATTCACGCGGTTGCCGGGGTACACGACAGCGTGATCCGGCTCGATACCGCGTACGCTGTGTGGAAAGGCGCGCGGGTGGGCGGCTCGGGAACCCTGGGATGGAGCGCGCCCCACCAGGGACGCATGGCGTTCACCCTGACGGCCGACAGCCTGATAGCCTTCGATTCGCTTCTCCTCGCCAGCACGGGGCAAGCCCGGGATACGTCGCCCGAGAGTCGTCCCCTCGGCGGCACCGCTCATGCCAACGTACAGCTGTCCGGAAGTCTGGACACTCTCGAGATGAGCGGTGATGCTCGGATCCAAAATTTGGTGTGGCAACGGATCACCTCTCCGGAAGTAACCGGTGCGTTCAGCTGGATCGGTGGACGCCGCCCCCAGGTCACCGCCTCCATTGGGTCCGACTCCATCGTCGCTCGAAACTGGGTCTTTCATCGTCTTGGCGCTCAGGTGAGTGGCTGGGCTGACTCACTGAGCTGGAACGCGGGCACTGGGTTCGGCCCCGACGTGCGCATCGACGCCGGCGGTCATTGGTGGCGGCACGGCCATGTCCAGGTTGCTTGGTTCGACAGTCTGGTGGCCCAGCTGCCGGTGCACCGCTATCGGCTGGATGAAAGCTTCGCCGTCACCGTCAGCGACTCGGCGCCTACCGTGAGTCCTCTGACCCTGCGGGCCGATGATGGCTCGGCGGTACTCCAATTCGGCGGCCGGGTCCCGGGCGCGTCCGAAGGCTCGATGACCGTCCGGGTGCTTGGTCTCGACATCCACGATGCCTACGCCTTGTTCCAGCGAGACACGACTGGCGTGGCCGGCGAAGTGGGCCTCGATCTCCATGTCGAGGGCACCGCAGCGGCCCCAGTGTTTCGAGGAACCACCAGTCTCAATGCCGCACGGTTCGGGGAGTTCCAGGCACCCTTTCTCGAAGGCGTCGTGGACTACGCCGACCGGAAGCTCGAGGCCAATCTGCTGCTCTGGCGAACCGGAGAGAATGTGCTTCAGGTGGAAACCCGGCTCCCGCTGGATCTGGGGTTTCGGGGGGTGAAGCAACGGCAAGTCGAGGGACCGTTGTCAGTCCACGCCCGAGGCGACAGCGTGGATCTCGCCATCGTCGAGGCGCTGACGCCGGCAATCAATCGAGTACGCGGCACGCTGACGGCAAACGTGAACGTTACCGGGACCTGGAGCGCGCCCCGATTCTCCGGCGGGGCCGAGATCCGAGGCGGTGCCATGTCTCTGCCCGGACTGGGTGTTCGCTATGACGGTCTCCACGGCCGCTTTCGCTTCGAGGGGGACTCGCTGGTGCTGGATGATGTGGCCATGCGGAGTGGTGGCAACCTGGACGTGGTGGGTTCGGTCCGACTGGAGGACATGTCCCGTCCCATTCTGGATCTTGGGTTCAGAGCCCAGGAGTTTCGGGCCATCGACGTCAAAAGCTTTCTGACCCTTGCAGGCACGGGAGGACTCCGGCTTCAGGGCCCCCTGTTCCACGCCACACTCTCTGGTGATCTGACGGCAAACAGTGGCGTGCTGTACTTCGCCGATCTGGTCAGTAAGCGGATCATCGATCTCGAAGACCCTACCATCGCCGATCTGGTGGACACCACGCTGCTTCGCCGAGAGAACTTGGGGGCCAAGTTTCAGAACCGGTTTCTCGACTCGCTTACGATCCAGAACCTTCGGGTGAACCTTGGCTCCGATGATTGGCTCAGGTCCGCCGAGGCGAACATCCAGCTGGGCGGTGAAGTGCTCGTGAGTAAGGCGGGCAAGACCTATTCCCCATCGGGTACGCTGGACGCGCTTCGAGGATCCTACACCCTGAAGATCGGGCCCGTGACCCGGGACTTCACCGTAGAACGGGGGTCGGTCCGCTATTTCGGAGATCTGAACGCCGCGCTCGACATCCAGGCCAGCCACTCGGTGCACGCGGTCCGAGGGGAGGAGATCCCGGTCATCGCCAAGATCACGGGTACCCTCTATGCACCCAAGGTCACCCTGCAGAGCACCTTTAATCCCCCAATCTCGGAAACCGATCTCGTCTCTTATCTAGTCACGGGATATCCCGCGAACGAGGCCGCCCGACTGGGTCAGTCCAACGCACTCGAGACCGGTCTGGCCTATTTCTCCAGTGCGCTCTCGAGCGAGCTGGAACGAGCATTGATCCAGGACCTCGGTGTCCCACTCGATCTCATCGAAATCCGGCCGGGTGTGGCTACCGGCAGCCGGACCACCACGTTGACCCAACTCGCGGCAGGGTGGCAGGTGGGAGACAAGACGTTTCTCACGCTCAATGCGGGCTTCTGCCCCGAGAACTTGGGCCAGTTCACCTACACCAACCTGGGTGCCAGCCTCGAGTTCAGGTTCAGTCATGAATGGAGTCTCCTTACCAGCATCGAGCCCACGTTCCAATCCTGCCGCCGAGACTTCGGTGTCGTCATCAACAATCCCTACCAGATCGGCTCCGACATTCGTTGGGAACGGGAGTTCTAAGGAATGCCTCGGGCGCTGGTCATCACCAATCCGGCGGCGGCACGCACGGCACCGGTAGCAGTCAACGCCGTCCTGAGCACACTCCGAAGCGCCGGGTGGCAGGCCGAAGCGCTCGCCACCGGCGGTCCAGGTGATGCCCGGGTCCTGGCCGAATACGGGGTGACCGAAGGCGTCGACGTGGTGGCTGTATTCGGGGGGGACGGCACCACAATGCAGGCTGCAGCGGCCTTAGTAGGGACCGACGTGGCGCTGGGCGTGATTCCCGGAGGCACGGGAAACCTGCTGGCCGGCAATCTCAGGATCCCGGCCTCTCCGGCACGTGCGGCCCGGGCCTTAGTCAGCGCGCGGCCGAAGTTGTTTGACCTGGGTCGAATGGACCGCCCCACCGGGGCCCAGTACTTCGCAGTGGCATGCGGGGCGGGATACGACGCCCGGGTCATGGCCGGAACCTTATCCGAGCACAAACGGCGCTGGGGCATGGGTGCGTATGTGGCCACCACACTCAGACTCATGTCCGAGCTCCGTAGCTCGCTCCACAATATCACCATTGACGGGGTGGAGTACGAGGCCAACGCAGCCCTGGTTTTAGTGGCCAACTGCGGTGAGGTGATACCCCCATTCGTCAAACTGGGTCCCGGCATCTCGCCGGAGGACGGCTTGCTGGACGTGATCGTGATACGGGCCGACAGCTTTCCCCAGAGCCTTCGGGCAGTTTGGGAACTGCTGCGGCTCAGTCCTGCCAGTGGACTCGATACCCGGGTGGGTCATGCTCGGGGCCGTGAAGTCACGGTAGATACTCACCCGGTGCAACCGGTCCAGCTCGACGGCGAGCCCGGGGGAGCCACACCTTTTACGGCGCACGTCGTGCCTGGAGCGATCCGGATCATGGTTCCCTGAGGCATGGCGCTGGAATTGCGAGTGACTAATTTCTGGTGAGCCCCCCAATAAATTCCTGCTGGGGGAATCCAGGTAGATAGTGACAAGTTCCTGTGGCTACAGGGTGTCCGCATGGCTGGTTCGGTTCTGCTCATTGATGACGATGTCGACGTTCTGCGCAGCATCGGGAACTACTTCGAGCGTTTCGGCTACGAAGTCACCCGGGAGCTGAGCGGCGAGGCGGGGCTGGCTACATTCGATCGGCTCCGCCCGGAGGTCGTCATCCTGGACTTGGGCCTGCCTGGGATGGACGGTATGGAGGTGCTGCAGCACCTGCGTCAGCGCGATGCTTCGGTGGTCCTGCTGACGGGTCAAGGGGACGTGCCCACCGCCGTCCGGGCCATGCAGCTCGGGGCCGAAAACTTTCTCACCAAACCGGTGGATATGGAGCACTTGGCTGCCGCCACCGCCCGAGTGGCGGACAAGGCACGCCTTCGTCGCATCAACGAGGCGTTGCTGGTGCAGAGTGCCCCGGGGCATGGCCTCGATTCTCTGGGCACCTCCTCCGGCATGCAGGACTTCGCTCATCAAGTTGCCCTGCTGGCTCAAAGCGAGCGCACCACCGTACTGCTGAACGGTGAGAGCGGGACGGGCAAGGGATGGGTGGCTCGCATGATGCACGACCTGAGTCCCCGGACCAAGGCGCCCTTCGTCGAGGTCAATTGCGCCGGGCTGAATGCCACCTTTCTGGACTCGGAGCTCTTCGGCCACGAGAAAGGCGCCTTCACCGACGCCAAGGACCGCAAGCAGGGTCTGTTCGAAATCGCCGATCATGGGACCATCTTCCTGGATGAAATCGGTGACCTCGCCCCCGAGCTTCAGCCGAAGCTGCTCAAGGTGCTCGAGACCAAGACGTTCCGGCGTTTGGGCGGGACTCGGGAAATTACGGTGGACGTCCGCCTGGTTGCGGCCACCAACAAGAATCTCCAGGCCGAGGTGGAAACCGGGCGCTTCCGGGAAGACCTCTATTATCGTCTCAGCGTCATGCCCTTGACGCTGCCCGCGGTGCGCGACCGGTCACGGGAAGACCGCCTTGCTCTTATCACCAGGATCATGGGTGATCTGCGAGCTGAGCTCCCCGACGGGCCGGCCGCGCTCTCGAGTGAGGTCCTCGAGCGGCTCCTCTCATATCCCTGGCCGGGAAACGTTCGGGAAATGCGAAATGTCCTGGAGCGTGCGCTGATTTTGGGCAGGGGGCAACCGGCAGTGAGCGTCGAACATCTCCCCGGAGAGTTCCGGGCCCGCCCGGGATTGGGCGATCGACGTCACACCCCACTCAGCCTGGAGGATCTCGAGCGCCAGCATATCGAGCGCACCTTGAAGCACCATAGCGGCAACCGAACCCGAGCGGCCATCGAGCTCGGCATCTCGCGGGCGACGCTGATCAACAAGATCAAGCGGTACAACATCACGTCCTGACGTTACGATGACCGAACTGCACGAGCGCGATGCAATGGAGTGCCGGGCTTGCGGCAGAGAAGAGCGAGCTTCCGAAGGATATCCCTGCGCCAATTGCGGTACGTTCATCTGCATTCTCTGCAACTTCCGGGGAGTTACCCTCTGCCGTAAGTGCGCTGACGCCGCGCCCGCCGACAAGGCCACCTGAATTCCATGCCATCAGCCATTACTCGCGCCGCGCTGGCTCCGGTGCTTGCCGGCCCATCGGTGCGCACCGAGCAAGTCACCCAGCTGGCCTTGGGCGAGACTGCCGCGATCCTGGAGCAGAACGGAGACTGGTGCCGAGTGAGCACCTACGCCGATGGCTATTCGGGGTGGGTTCACCGAGGCTATGTGCTCGAGGCTGAGGATTCGGCGGCAGAGGAGTGGCGCGGCCGCGCCATCGGGTGGAGCGAGGGGGCGATGCTCCGGCTCGGCCATCTTCACCTGCCGGTTCCGATGCGGGCTCGACTGATGGTACGCGGGACCGTGGTGGTCCTTCCGGATGGCCAGCAAGCCAGAATCGAGAGCGGCAGCGTACCGGAGCTGGATGAAGTGAGGCGGACCGCGCGGGCAAAGGCGCCTGAACGGTGGGCGGTAGAGCATTTCAGCGGCACTCCGTACCAGTGGGGCGGAGTGACGCCCTGGGGGGTGGACTGCTCCGGACTGGTGCAGACTACATTCGCGGCGCGCGGGGTGTCGCTCCCGAGGGATTCGTCACAGCAGGTTGCCTGCGGTGCCGAGGTGGACTTGGCCGCCATCCAGCCCGGGGACCTCTTGTTCTTTCGGGGCGAGTCGAGCCAAATCACCCACGTCGCGTTCGCTGGGGAAGCTGACACCCTGGTACACGCGACCCTCGCTTGCGGCGGCATGCTGGTCGAATCGTGGCTGCCGGGTACGCGTGCTGCGGCGCTGCGAGAGCGTCTGGTCGCCGTTCGTAGACTGGAGCCGAGGTGATCCATCGCTAGCAAGCTGGTCCTCTTCGACATCGACGGGACAATTCTGCTCACCGCAGGAGCGGGACGGCGGGCAATCGTGGCAGCTCTCGGGGAGCAGGTCGGCCAAAGCACGGCCTTCGATCGGGTTCGCTTTGACGGGAAAACCGACCCGCAAATCGTGGCTGAGCTCCTCGAGGTGGCCGGGCATCCGGCACCGCGTTCCTCCGATTGGGTCACCACTCTGTGCCACCGCTACGTCGATCTCCTGGCGCTGGAGCTGAATCGCGCGTCCAACCGGACCACACTGATGCCTGGGGTGCACGCCCTGCTCGACCGGCTCGAGACCGAGCCTGGTGTTGTGCTGGGTCTCCTGACCGGAAACTGGGCTGAAGGGGCCAAGCTGAAGCTTCGAGCCGCCGGTCTCGACCCCGATCGTTTCCGAGTGGGGGCCTATGGGTCCGACGCGGCAGACCGTCCCGATCTCCCTCCGATCGCAGCGGCGCGGGCTCAGAGCTATTTCGGGAGGGTTCCCACCGGGGCCGAGGTGGTGATCATCGGGGATACTCCGGCCGACATCGCCTGCGCCCGCTGCATCGGCGCGCGCACAGTCGCTGTTGCTACCGGCGCATACTCGATCTCGGATCTGGAAGCCTGCGGCGCCTATGCCGTATTTTCCGATCTGAGCGACACCGAGCAGGTGCTGTGCGCCATTCTCGGCTAGAGTGGCGTCGGTCATGAGTCAGCCGACTTCCACGTCCGAGTCCTGGATGGTTCCGGAGCTCGGTCCCTCACTCGGCCGACTCATCGACCCGCCGGAATCATCCGCCGACGTTGGCTCGCTCGGTCTTAACCTGGATGACATCCGGCTGGATCTGGTTACCGCCATCTTCGATGTGGCAGGAGCGGCTCGGTCCTTCGCCGCCGCCGGCGACCGCCAGGGCGCCATCACCTCGCTCGGGAGGGTAGCGTGGCTGGATCGCTGGGAGCGCGCCGTCGCTGCCGCCGCACACCGGCTGTCCGAGGCGGTAAACGCCCGGATGCACCAGGCCGCCGCCGAATCTCGCCTTCCGACCTCGAAGCTATCGGCCTTCCTTCTCACACCCGAGGATACTCGAGCGATTGCCTCCCGCTTAGGGAGCGGCGGAGCCGGCTTCGTCAGCGCCCTCGATGCGCTGGAGCAAACCGTGCCCGCCGCATCTGCCCAGGGCTCGCGTGGACGCATCGGGCAGGAAGACTGGCAGCGCGCCCTGGCCACAACTGCTCGACGGCTGGAATCGGCGTGGCTGGCCCTGGTGGTCGGATCCCAGCGAGAACAAGACCGTTGGACTTTCGAGATCGAGCGAGTCCGGTCTTGGCGGCGTCCACGCTGGCCGCTCTGGATGATCACCGGTCTGGTGTTCGCGGTCGCCACATATCTGGGGATGATTCTGGGCGGTTACCTTGTTGCTCCGAGCTGGCTCCGAGGTTTTGCCGAATTCTGGTGGCGCCTATGAGTGTCATCGGAGTCGGTATCGATCTGGTGGATCTCGAGCGAATCAGGCTCCTCCTGGCAGACAAGGGTGAGTACGCGATGAACCGCTTCTTCTCGGGTCACGAGCGGGCGTACCTGTCGAGCCGTAACGACGCCACCGGCCATGCCGCCGCCCGGATCGCCGCCAAAGAGGCGGTGTACAAGGCAATGCAGTCGCTGCCCAATGCCCGCGGCATTGGATGGCGTGAGATCGAAGTGTCTCGTGACACCGAGGGCAGGCCGGCCATCCTGCTGCATGGGCTCGCCGAGCGGGTGGCCCAGGATTGCGGGGGCCTCAAGATCCAGATTTCACTCACCCACTCTGCCACAGCCGCGGGTGCCATCGCGGTGGTGGAAACCCCCTAGCCGCCCTCCTTCCCCAACACTCTCTTCCAATTCCGACCGGTTTTGTCTAATTTCCTCCCGTCAGTTTTAAGACTGGATGAAAATGATTCTCATCGGTGGAGCGCTGCTGGCGATCGCCGGGCTCGTCGCTCCTCAGCAGCCCTCCCAACTTGCCGACCAGGCCACCGTGGCCCGGCGCGTTGCCGCGACAGCTCAGTTGGCTGCCCAGGAATATGCCAACGGTGTAGCCCAGGGCCGGGTAGTGGCTCAGGCTGAAGTAGACGAGGCCAAGCTCTTCCTTCAGGAGTCCCGCCGGTCCGCGGGACTCCTTTCTGCTGAAGCCCGGTCAGGGCTGATCCGCGACATCGACTCCCTCATTCAATTCGTTGGCCGAGCTGCACCGCCGGAATCGGTGACCAGCCGGGTTGAAGCGATGACCCGGTCCCTGTCGCAACAGCTGAACGTCGTCCTCGATGAGCTCCCTGCCCAGGCGCCCTCTTTAGCTCGCGGAAGCGAGGTATACCAGGAACGTTGTGCCGGGTGCCATGGGGCGGCAGGCCGTGGTGACGGCCCTCAGGGTATCGGGATGGAGCCTCGGCCCGCCGATTTAACCGATCGGGGTGAGCTGGCAGGCCAATCACCCCTGGACTATTACCGGCGCGTCACGATTGGCGTGGCGGGAACTGCAATGCCGTCCTTCGAGTCCCGGCTATCGTCCCAGGATCGCTGGTCGGCTGCGGTATATGCGTCGCTCCTGCGGCTGCCACATGCCAACGGCAAGGTGCCGCCGGCTCTCCGGGCATTCCCCACGACCGGGCGGATGACTGACACCGAGCTGCTGGGCGCCTTGGGAGAGAGGGACACGACCGCGGCGGGGTGGGCCCGGGTCGCGGCGGTACGTGCTTTCCAGCCGGATGCGAGTGCGGCTGCAAACGCGGCTGTATTTAGCCAGGTCCGTGCCGAGTTGGATACAACTTTCGCGTTGGCACGCTCGGGCGACACCTCGGCCAGTACCCGTGCGTTCGATGCGTATATGCATTTCGAGCAGGTCGAGCAGGGAGTGCGGGCTAAGAATCCCGGTCTGGCTGCGCATCTGGAGGCGGACTTTGCCGCCCTCCGAACCCGGACAGCTGGGGGAGCAACCAGCGGTGAGCTTGAAACGATCCGACGGCAGCTCGAAGCCGGGTTGGAGAATGCCGAGCGACTGCTCGGCGATCCGCTCTCTCCGGCCAATTTGTTCCTGCAATCACTTGTCATTCTGGTGCGCGAAGGACTCGAGGCTCTCCTGATTGTCGGGGCTCTCATGACCTTCCTGGCCAAGATGGGTGCGGCTCACCGCAAACGAGACATTCACATCGGCGTCGTCGGCGCCTTGGGTGCCAGCCTTCTTACCGCCTTCGCGCTGGAGACGATCTTCCAGCTGACCCCCGCCAAGCGTGAGGCCCTGGAGGGCGGCACGATGGTGGTGGCGACCCTGGTGCTCTTCTACGTGAGCTACTGGCTTCTCTCCAAGATGGAGGTGGCCAAGTGGAATCACTTCGTAAAGAGCAAGGTCCAGGACGCTCTCACCAGCGGATCTGGTTTGGCTTTGGCTGTGGCCGCTTTCCTCGCCGTGTACCGCGAGGGCTTCGAGACCGTGCTTTTCTACAAGGCATTATTTCTGAGCGCTGGCACAGCCGGCGGGAGTATGCCGATCGTGGCCGGCATTGTGCTGGGCTGCCTCGTGATGTCGGTGGTGTATGTCGCGATCAACCGCTTCGGCCTTCGGCTGCCGCTCAAGCCGTTCTTCGGTGTGACCAGCGCCTTTCTCTACTACATGGCGTTTGTGTTCGCCGGGAAAGGTGTGGCCGAGCTGCAGGAGGGTGGTCTCATCAGCACCACGATTGTCCCAGGAGCCCCCCGGATCCCCGCGCTCGGCATCTATCCCACCATCGAGTCTCTGGTGGCCCAAGGGATTCTGGTTGCCCTCCTGATAGCAGCCGTCGCGTGGACCTTCTTTATCGCTCCTCGACGCTCGAGTCGTTCGCGATCTCGCCGGACATCTTCTCCGGCGCGGCCTCCGGTCGTCGTGACCCCTCCCCCCGTACCGCAGGGAGCCAGTCTGGAGTTGCTGCGATCTCTCGAGCGCATGGAAGCCGATCTGGGTGAGATGCGCTCGGAGGTCGAGCGAATGAAGGCCAACCTTACCGAAGCTCCAGAATCTCGCGCTCGGAAACCGTAGGTGGAGTTCTCGACGGCCGACCTCTGCGACGGCTTTGCCAGCGAGATAGAGGTAGTGCAGCCTCTGTTTCGGGAGTACGGCGGAGCTTCGAAGTTCGCTGGACCGATCGAGACAGTGGAGGTCTTCGAGGACAACACGCTGGTACGCGAGATCCTCGAGACCAGGGGGGAAGGGAGGGTTTTGGTGGTGGACGGCGGAGGCTCGCTCAGATGTGCCCTCGTCGGCGGGCGTCTCGGCCTGCTGGCCCACGCCAGCGGCTGGTCCGGCATCGTGGTGAATGGTTGCGTTCGCGACTCGGAGGAGCTTCGACGACTGCACATCGGAATCCGTGCGCTGAATTTGTCACCCAGGCCGGGCGGCAAGAACGGTTCAGGAGCCAGAGCACGGCCCGTGAGCTTTGCCGGGGTGACGTTTTCTCCGGGCCGGTTTCTTTACGCAGATAACGATGGGATGGTGGTCTCCGGGAAGGAGCTCCTGAGCCGGAGAAGCTAAAAAGCCAAACGGCCCGTCACTGACGGGCCGTTGGCACATGAGAGTGGTAGATCGCCCCCTGAGTTTACGGAGACAGGCCGAAGTGCCCGCTCCACCCTTCTTCGACCTACCACTTTTCTGGTGAAGTCCCCTTCGACTTCTCGCGGTAGGTAAAAGCAGGATCGGTGCCAAAACCAGCACTCGGCGTAAGTTCTTGCCCTAACTCAACAAACGGTCGTTTTCCTCAGCGCCGATCCATCCCAGTTTTTGTCTACAGCTTTGACAGAAAATCGGGATAACTGCGCAACTGAGTAGGAGACAACAACATACCTGGCTGCCTAAGTTCTTGACGGAGCAACCCGCTTGCCGGTCTCCAGATAGCTCCCGGGATCGGGGCTGCTGCCCTTTCGCCAGCTGAACATCAGCAGAAATCCCACCACGACCAGGATCACGCTGCTCAATTGAGCGATTGTAAAAGGTCCCAGCAAACGGTCGTCCTTGGCCCGCAGAATTTCCACCAGGAAACGTTCGCACCCGGCAAAAACCAGGTACACCCCAAAGAGCCACCCCACGGGCTTTCCTCGTTTTCGCAGGACCCACAGGATGGCAAAGGCGACCAGCATGGCGGTCACCTCGTATAGCTGAGTCGGATGAACCGCCAGCACCGTCGCGGGGTCGGTATTGGGTGGAAGGGCAACGTGAAAGGCCTGGAGATTGGCGGCAGTCGATGGCGGGGAGCCCTGGGGGAATTTGACGCCCCACGGCAGCCTGGTCGGCTGACCGTAGTCGTCGTTGACCAGGAAACATCCGACCCTGCCGAGAGCATATGCGGCGGCGAGGGCAGGGGCCGTCAGTTGCATGGTCCATCGGAGCGGCACTCGGAGACGCCAGCCGTTCAGAATGACAGCCAGCGCACCCCCGACGAAGCCTCCATACCAGACCAGCCCTCCACGAGAGAAGAGCGCCCCGGGATCGCGGGTGAGCGCGACGTACCACAGCTTGGCGCCGATGATTCCTCCGACTACCGCTGCCGCGACAATGTCGGCCGCATACTCCTCCCGAAGATTGAGCTCCCGTAACTGCCGGGCGATGAGCCATCCACCCATGAGGAATGCGACCATCAGCATCAACCCGTACCCGGTGATTTCCAGTGGTCCCAAATGGATGATGAACGGATAGACAGTCATGAGGTGAATCCATTGGAGTGAGCGAGGCCGCTAAGCGGGAGATCGTCGCGGGGCTCGAGGTCGAGGCCGCTCCGCTCTCCTCGGCGGAGGCGCCAGGCCCCTGCCGCAGCGATCATGGCGGCATTGTCCGTGTTGAGTCGCGGGGAAGCTACGCTGACGTCGGCCCGACCCGCCAGGCGTTCACGCAGCCCGCTCGCCAAGGCGCGATTGCAGGCGACACCGCCCCCAATCATGGCACGGCCGTACCCCGAAGCCTCCACCGCGTGAGTCGTCTTCGCAATCAGCACCGCAAGCGCCGCATCCTGGAAGCCCCGGGCTAGGTCCGCGCGGGATTGGGTGGCCCCGTCGCCGCTGGTTTCCAGTGAGGCTTCAGAGGTACGCACTGCTCGCAGCACCGCGGTCTTCAGGCCACTGAATGAAAAGGCGTACTGCTGGGGACCCGGCCGATCAACCTCGGCGAGCAGGGGGCTGGGGAAGCGGAAACGTCCCGGCTTTCCCTCGCGAGCGAGACGCTCGATGGCTGCGCCCCCCGGATACCCGAGACCCAGGAGATTGGCCACCTTATCGAAAGCCTCGCCCGCGGCGTCGTCCAGGGTCTCCCCGATCAGGTGATACTCACCCCAGGCCCGGACATCGAGCAGCATCGTGTGTCCACCACTCACGAGCAGGCCGATGAACGGGGGTTGGAGACTCTGGTCCTCGAGCGTGGGGGCGAAAAGATGACCTTCGAGGTGGTTCACCCCGATCAGGGGACGATCAAGGCTAAAGGCCAATGTCTTCCCATACATCACGCCGACCAGCAGGGCTCCCACCAAGCCGGGTCCGGCCGTCACCGCAATGCCGTCCAGTTGCGGGAGCCGGATGCCGGCATCGGCCAAGGCCCGGTCCACCACCGAGCCTATGGCCTGCACGTGAGCCCGGCTGGCGAGCTCGGGAACCACTCCCCCAAAAATCCGATGCACGTCCTGGGACAGGATGACTAAGGAAGCGAGCGAAGATCGACCGTTCTCGACCTGAAGCACCGCAGCCGAGGTCTCGTCGCAGGAGGACTCTATGCCGAGGATCCACTGAGTCACGCCGAGCTCTATCTATCGGCTGGGCTCATCGAGGAGACGCTGAACCAGTCCTCGATTTACCGGCGATGACCAATCATGGGCACCGATGACCCGTTTGACGATGATCCCTTCGCGGTTGAGCAGGAAGCTTTCCGGTACCCCGGTGGTCTGATAGATCTCCTGAACTTTGGTGCTCCGGTCTTGCAGCAGATCGAAGCTGAGTCCCAGCTCCTGGCCGAAGCTTTGTACATCCTGCGGACTGCCTTCGTCGATGCTGACGGCCGCGATCTTGAAGCCGCGGGGCGCGAGGCCTTGATACAGCCTCTCCATCGAGGGCATTTCCACTCGGCAGGGGACACACCACGTCGCCCACACGTTCACCAGAGTGACTGCGCCGCGGTAGCGCTTCCGCAAGGATATCGAGTCGCCGGTGGCGAGATCGATCGCCTTGAAGTCGGGAGCCCGGGCGCCCACCTCCACCTGAGCCACATCGTGGCCCAAGCGGGTGAGGGCGGCCGCGCCGGCAGCCAGCCCGCACACCACGACGGCCACCAGCATCCATTGCCTGGTCACGTGGCTCATACCTGAACCGCACAATGGCGCTTCAAGTCACGCACCGCGTGGGCCGGATCGGGGGCGCCAAAGACCGCAGTTCCGGCTACGAACGTATCGGCGCCGGCTCCCCACGCCTCGGCAATCGTCTCGTTCATGATTCCCCCATCGACCTCCAGTGCGGCGGACGAGCTCTTGCGGTCGAGCAGGGAACGGGCCCGGCGAATCTTGTCGGTGGCCGCGGGGATGTACGACTGTCCGCCATACCCGGGATTCACCGACATGATCAACACCAGGTCCACGTCTTCGATCACTTCCTCCAGCATGCTCAGCGGAGTGGCGGGATTGAACGCCAGCCCGGCCGACATCCCTAACTGACGCGCGGTGGCGAGATGTCGTTGCACGTGAATGGTGGCTTCCGGGTGGAATGTGAAAATGCTCGCTCCGGCATCGGCGAATTCGGCCAAATACCGCTCGGGACGCTCCACCATAAGATGGACATCGAGGGGAAGGTTACTCAGACGCCGCAGCGCGCGAACCAATGGTGCTCCGAATGTCAGATTGGGAACGAAATGCCCATCCATAACGTCGACGTGAAGCCAGTCTGCCCCTCCCGCAGCCGCGCGCTCGATTTGCTCGCCGAGCCGCCCGAGATCGGCGCTCAGCACACTGGGAGCGATTCGGACGGTCATCGTCCGCTCTCCGGCCCACGGCTCACAACCAGATTGATGGCGGACCCCCGCGGGCGCCCCACGCCGGCGGAGGGCCGACTCGAGAGGACCACTCCTCGCTCATCTCCTCCAGACAGCGAATCCACCGACCCGACACGAAGACCTGCTGCCGCGAGAATCTTGCCCGCCTGGGGCAGGTTCATACCAATCACGTCGGGGATGGCCGTCAGCGAGGGCCCCGAGCTGACGGTCAGCTGCACCACGCTGTTAGGCTCGAGAACGGTGCCTGGTGGCGGATCCTGCCAGATCACCACACCCTGTGGGAACGAATCATTGGTGCGCTCTCCGTCGAGCCGAGGACGAAACCCGAGGCCGTCGAGCTTTTGTCGGGCCTGAGCCTCGGATAATTCCAGGACTCGAGGCAGGGCATGGTCGCTGCTGAACACGGATCCCCGGGACAACCAGAGCGCCGACAGAGCGTAGCCCAACACAAAAGTGCCTGCGATCAGACCCATGTCACGTAGGAAGGCACGCCAAGCCGCGGATTGAAACAGCGGCTCTCGTGACACCGTGTGCCGCCTTGCTCTCATGTGCCGCGGCGAAGCCGGGCAGCGTACGCCCCGTCAATTCCATGCTTCTGAGGCAGTACCATCAGGTCTCCTTCGGACGTCAGCAACTCGGCCGGCACACTGTGGCTCGGCTCCCGGCGAAAATCGGGCTGCCGGGCCAGAAAACGGCCCACCTGTTGGGCATTCTCTTCCGGCTCCAGTGAGCACGTTGCGTATACCAACAACCCTCCCGGGCGTACTACCCCGGCTGCACAGTCCAGCAGCTCGGCTTGAAGTCGCTCCAGATTACCGAGCGCCTCAGACGTTACTCGCCAGCGCGCATCGGGACGGCGAGCGAAGGTTCCCGTCCCCGAGCATGGCGCATCCAACAACACCACGTCGACCTGCCGAACAGGCGGATGTCTCGCGTCCGCTACGATGACGTGTTCCCGACCGCTGCCGGCCCGGCTCAGGTTCTCTCCCAGCCGACGCGAGCGGGCGGGATTGATGTCACCAGCGATCACCCGGCCTGCAACCCGACCCAAGGCCACCGCCTTGCCTCCCGGCGCCGCACAGGCGTCGTAGATCGAGAGACCCGGTTCGATCTCCGCATAGCGGGTGAGCAGCGCCTGAGCCGGACTTTGGATCAGGAAATCTCCTTGCTGATAGCCGGGGAGGTCCCCAGGACGGCTGCGGTCCGGCATCAACCCAGCTTCGAATGGGGCCGGGTCCACTTCGATGCCCTCCGCTTGCCAACGCGCCTCGAGGTCGCCCAGTTCGCGCCGCGCCGGCTGCGCTGTCAGCCGGGGACGGGTGTTGTTCCACTGGAGCAAACGCTCCGCATCTGCGATCCCGAACTGCGTGACCCATCGTTGCACCAGCCACACCGGATGAGAATACGCCGCGGCAAGCGAGCTTGGGTCTGTTCCGGGGACTACCTTGCCCTGGTCCCGGGAGCGGCTGAGTTGGCGAAGTACCGCGTTGACGAAGCCGGCTGCCTTGGAGCCGTTCGTCCGGCGCGCGAGAGAAACGCTGGTATCGACCGCGGCATGAGCCGGAACTCGTCCGAGCTCGGTCAGCTGGTACGCCCCCAGCCGCAGGATGTCCTGAAGCTCCGGCGCCACGTTGTCCCAGCCTCGGGAGACGAACGGAGCCAGGCGCTGGTCCAAGCTGCTCCTCTGCCGCAGGACACCGGCCGCCAACTCATGGGCCAATCTTCGGTCGGGCTCCGCCAGGTCTCCGATGCCGCGGTCGAGAGCAGCTTCGAATGGTCGTCCGGCCCGCACCTGCTCCAGGATCTGCAAGGCAGCTCGCCGTGGCCCGAGGCCCGGAGCTCCAGTCATCGACGCAACGACTACTCCACCATTCCTCGTTCAGGGCTGGACGGGACCGCGACTTCCCGCCGCGGCATACGTCCGGCGAGGAAAGCCAGCCGACCGGCCTCAACCGCCAACCGCATGGCCCTGGCCATGGCGACGGGATCCCGGGCCTCGGCCAGCGCCGTATTCATCAGCATGCCGTCTACGCCTTGCTCCATGGTGAGGCTGGCATCCGAGGCGGTACCGACTCCCGCGTCCACGATGACCGGAACCGACAACCGACTCTTGATGGTGCGGATCCCGTACGGGTTGAGCAGGCCCAAGCCGCTCCCTATCGGAGAAGCGAGTGGCATCACCGCCGCGGCTCCCGCATCCTCCAGCCGGAGAGCTGTGATGAGATCATCGTTGGTATATGCCAGAACCACGAAGTTGTCCTGCACCAGCTCCCGCGTGGCCTCGAGCAGGCCTTGCGTGTCGGGGAGCAGGGTTTCCCGATCGCCGATAACCTCGAGCTTGATGAAGTTGTTGAACCCGGCTTCCCGCGCCAGCCTGGCGTACCGGACCGCGTCGGCGGCGGTATAGCATCCGGCGGTGTTGGCCAGCAGGAAATATTGGTCGGGGGCGAGGTGATAGAGAATTCCGTCGGACTTGGTGCGATCCAGATCCACCCGCCGGACGGCGACGGTCACGATTTCCGCGCCCGAGGCTTCGAGGGCGCGGGCCATGTCGCTGTTGCTCCGATACTTCCCGGTGCCCACCATCAGGCGGGAACGAAAACTGCGCCCCCCGATGGTAAGGGGCTGATCGATGGTTGGTTCGGCCTGCAAGGTGATAGTCATGACGGAAAGATAAGCGGTCCTCAGCCTCCCCCAACGAAGTGTACCAACTCGACGGCATCTCCATCCGCGAGGATCATCTGGTTCAACGACGGCCGGCGCACGATCTGACGGTTGACCTCCACCACTACCGTCCGGGGATCGAGCCCCAAGTGTCGTAGCAGATCGGCGGCTGAGGCGGGCGAAGGAATTCGTCGCAGCTCACCATTGACCGTTATTGCCAGCTCAGTCATGTCCCAGTCATCCAGGGGCGCAGCATCGCCAGAGTTGCCGCAGCCGGATCGGGCGCATCCCACAGGGCACGAATCGCGGCAATCCCATATGCGCCGGCATCTCTCGCCTGCCATGCTCGTTCCGCAGTGATGCCACCAATCGCTATCACCGGAAGCCCGAAAGCAACCGTCTCGGTGATCAGCGAGAGGCCTCCAGCGGGCTGGCCCGGGTGAGAATCGGTTTCGAAAACATTGCCCACCACCAGGAAGTCTGCTCCCTCGGCTTGTGCCAGCTCGGCTTCGTGCGAGCTATGCACCGAGCGGCCGATCCAGCCTGCTCCCATGACTCGACGAGCGTCAGCTGGCGCGAGATCGTTTCCGGAGAGCTGAACACCGTGAGCTCCGACGGCTGCGGCAATATCGGGCCGCCCGCTCACGAACAGGCCGGCCTCCGGAGGGCGGGCGAGCGCCGCTATGCGAAGCGCGGCAGCCGACAACACAGCCCCCGAGGCACCACGATCCCGGGCATGAAGAGCGACGGCGGAACCTCCGGATGCGATCGCGGCGGCCCGAACCCCAAACTCAGGTGCTGCCAGAAGCCCCCCCGTGGTGAATGCATGCAACCTGGGAAGTGGTCTCATAGCAGTCGCTGACCCGGTGTAATGCCCCGCCCTCGAACCCAGGCCTCGACTGAGAACCGGCCCCTTCCTGCGGGCTGCACCTCCTGGACCGCCACAGCTCCTTCACCAGCTGCCACAACCAGACGTTCACCGGCTGCGAGGACGGCTCCGGGCGTACCCTCACCAGTGGCCTCCCGGGCTCCAAAGAGTTTCAGCGTGCTGCCGTTCAGCGTGGTCCAGGCCCCTGGCAGCGGGTCGAAGGCCCGCACCTGGCGAACCAGCGCCGAGGCATTCCGGTCCCATGCCATCCGGGCCATGTCCCGGTCGATCTTGGGCGCGAACGTCGCTCGAGCAGGGTCTTGCGGCTGGGGCCTCGCCAGACCGCCAGACAACAAAGAGAGGGCTTCGACCAGTGCCGCCCCTCCCAGCTGCGCCAGCCGATCGGTGAGGGCTCCGGCGGATTCGCCTGGTTCGATCGGGGTGCTGACGCGATGGATCACGGGCCCGCTGTCGAGCCCGGCTTCCATCTGGATTATCGAAATGCCGGTCTCAGTCTCTCCCTCGAGGATAGCGTGCTGGATCGGTGCCGCTCCCCGATAGCGGGGGAGCAGGGACGCATGGACGTTGATCATTCCTTGCGGCGGAATGGCCAGAACTTCCGGCCGGAGGATGTGGCCATAGGCGACCACAACGCCGAGGTCGGGCTCGAGTCGCCGGAGACTGGTGACAAAGACATCGCCCAGAGGCTGCACCGGCTGGAGAACCGGAATATCGTGGGACTGAGCGAGGAGCTTGACCGGCGGAGGGACCAGCTGCGAGCGGGAGCGACCCTGCGGTTTGTCCGGCCGGGTGACCGCGCCTACCACGGTGACTCGGGCGTCGAGCAGAGCCTGGAGCGCTGCCACAGCGAAGTTCGGCGTGCCGAAGAATACAACCCGCATCACTCTGCTCGCGTGGGCGCTGCCGAGACCTCTTTGGTGAATCCGGTATCGTCCTTATGCTCGCGGCGCCACTTGGCCAGCAGCATCTGCCGCCGAATGAGGCTGAGGTGGTCGAGAAAGAGGATGCCGTCGAGGTGATCGATCTCGTGCTGAATAGCGCGAGCCTTGAGGCCGGTCGCCTCTTTCCTGAAGGGTGCACCGGTGGCATCCAGCGCCTCGATGACCACCCGCTCCGGCCGGCTGACGTCACCGTAGATGTCGGGAATCGACAGACAGCCCTCTTCGGCGGTCGCCCTCCCTTCGGCCTCGACGATGATCGGATTGATCATCGCGAACCGGTCTCCGTCTGCGTCCACCACGGCCACGCGGCGCGCCACCCCGACCTGATTAGCGGCCAGCCCCACTCCCTGGGAGGCATCCATGGTCTCGAACATGTCCTCCACCAGACGCTGGACGTCGTCGTCTACGGTCTTTACGTCGGCGCTATGCTGCCGCAGAACCGGGGAGCCGAGGAGGTGGAGCGACCGCAGGCTCATGAGGATGGGGGTGTCGGCCCGGTCACGCCACCGACCCGCACGATTCTCGAGCGCTCGACCACCACACTAGCCGTGCCACTCTCGACCGTGACTCTGACTTCCTTACCGGTCTCATTTTCGACTTCCCTGATGTCTCTGACCCTGCCGATGATTCCTCCACTGGTCATGACCTCGTCGCCTTTCTTGAGCTGCGACAGCAGCTCCGCGTGGCGTTTTCTGGCCTGTCCCGACGGCCGCAGGATCAGGAAGTAGAAGACCAGAGCGATGCCCGCCATCTGGAGCAGAAGGATCGAGAAACCGCCACCACCAGAGCTGCCTTGGATCAGAAGCACGCCTCAATCTCCCCGAGCGGTGTGGCGGCCGAGCCATTCCCGGCTCCAGCCGGCAAAGGTTCCGTTCAGGATGTGTGCCCGCGCTTGCTCACCCAGACGGACCAAGAACCGAATGTTGTGAATCGAGACTAGCCGCAGCCCGAGCATATCCTCCACCATAAACAGGTGCCTGAGGTAGCCCCGCGGATACGTGGTGCAGGTCTCACAATCACAGGTTGGATCGAGTGGCTCAGTGGAACCCTTGAGTGCCGCACCCCGCACGTTCACTCGCCCACTGGTCACCCAGGCCGATCCATGGCGACCGTTGCGAGTGGCGGCGACGCAATCAAAGAGATCTACCCCTCGGGCGATGCCCTCCAGCAGATCGGCTGGAAATCCGACTCCCATAAGATAACGCGGGATATTGGGTGGCAGCGCCGGCATCAACAACTGGAGAATGTGATGCATCAGCGGTTTCGGCTCTCCCACCGAGAGTCCGCCGACCGCGATGCCGGTCCAAGGTCCACGCTCGAGTGTCCCTTCGAGTGAGCGCATCCGCAGCTCGTCGTGGATACCGCCCTGAATGATGGGCCAGAGGGTTTGCCGGCATGCGGGTAGGCGGGTAGGCGGGTTGGAAGACTTGACTAAAGCAGGATCGGCGTGCTTTGGCATACCCGCTTCTCCGCTTACCGACGTACCCGCCAGTTCCAAATGCTTCGCCTTACTCCTGTCCAGCCAGCGGAGCGTCCGCTCCATTCCCTCGCAGGCCAGCTCCCGTGAGGCCTGGCCCGGCACCACGTGATCGAACGCCATGGCCACATCGGCCCCGAGCTGCCATTGAATCTCCATGGCTTTCTCGGGGGTAAGGGTCCTCAGGGTAC
>DASSED010000265.1:0-6011 GCA_035695405.1 Gemmatimonadales bacterium | reverse complement strand
TGTAGAAGGCAGTAAGTCTTGAGACTCTAGCCCCAAGGTGGGGCAGGGTGAGCCGGCCGGAGATACTCCGGCCGGCTCTTTATTTTTCCCGCTGGTTCAGCATCACCGGAATGGCTGTGGGTGACCCACCACAACGTGAGGCAGGGCTGCGTCCGATGGGTCAGAATGACTTGTCTGAGGCAGTGCGTCTGGGCATAGTATGTAGTTGGATAAATGAGACTTCGATCGGTCGGGCCGGATGTTTCTCGACTTCCTCCTAGGGAACGAAACCTGCGTCCGAGCCTGTGATGCCCAAACCCGGATAGAGAATGCGTACGAGACGCCTTGTCCCGATATGGTTTCTGACACTGTGCACCGCAACCATGCTCATCAGTTGTCAGGGCGGGAAGGACATCGCCGCCCCTGATGGGCGTCCGGTGACGCTGCTACGAATTGCAGGGAATGGACAAGTTGGCCTGGTCAACCAGCCACTCCCGGACTCTCTGGTGGTGCGAGTTGAGGATGCGGCCGCCCAACCGGTGAAGAACGTCAGTGTGCAGTGGAGCATAGACGGCGGAGGCAGTCTCGACCAGACCACTGTCGTCACTGGAGACGATGGCAGGGCGGCGGTGCAGCGGATGCTGGGCGCTTCACCCGGTGAGCAGACCACAACGGCCGCCGTCAGTGGGCTCTCGCCGGTGAGCTTTACCGCGATGGCTGAGGGAAGCGGAACTCCGCTGCTGAGCCTGAAAACCCAACCCGCCTCGGAGGCTCAGGTTGGCGTTACCTTGCTGCAACAGCCCGAAATTCGAGTCCAGGACGGATCAGGCCAGCCACTCGGCGCCATTCCGGTAACCGCTGCGGTCGACGGGGCCACGCTGGCTGGAACCACCACGGTCCAGAGCGACAACGGAGGCGTTGCCCACTTCACTGATCTCGCCTTGAGCGGCGGCGTTGGGACCTATCGACTCACCTTTTCAGCCCCGAATTTTCCCTCGGTCCAGTCCACCTCCATCAACCTGAGTGCGGCTCCGGCCGGTGATGAGCAAGGTGCCTGGACCGCGCCATTTGACTGGCCCATCGTGGCCGTACACCTGGTGCTTCTGCCCAACGGGCAGGTGCTCTCCATGGGCCGGGTCGGCGTACCGCAGATCTGGGATCCGGCCAACGGCACCTTTACCGCGGCTCCCTCTCCGGCCTGGCTGTTTTGCGCCGGCCATGTGCTGCTTTCGGATGGTCGAGTTTTGGTCGTGGGCGGGCATATCAGCGACCAGCACGGCCTTCCGAACCTCACCTTGTTCTCGACCCCCTCCGATTGGAGCTCCAGCACACCCATGGCGCGGGGCCGCTGGTATCCGACCGGTACGGTGTTGGGCAACGGCGACGTGAGCATCTTGGCTGGCACCGACGAAAACGATGTGGTCGTTCCTATCCCGGAGGTTTGGAGCAATGGGTCAGTTCGCCAGTTGACTGGAGCTTCCCGTGAGCTGCCCTGGTATCCCCGAGCATTTCTCACTGCCGATGGCTCCGTGTACGTAGTGGGGCCCACGGTACAGACCTTCTTCCTTTCCGTCTCCGGAGCCGGATCATGGCGCTCCGGTCCGCGCCATGTCTTCGAGACAGGCCGGAACTATGGCTCGGCGGTGATGTACGATGACGGCAAGATCCTCTATGCTGGTGGCGCCAACACCACCAACACGGCCGAGGTGATCGACCTGAATCAGCCGTCTCCCACCTGGAGCTTTACCGACCCCATGGCGTTCGAGCGCCGGCACCATAACGCCACCGTTTTACCGACGGGTGAGGTGCTGGTGACGGGCGGGGTGGCTGGAACCGCCTTCGATGATGTATCCAAAGGGGTTCACGCGGCGGAGATCTGGAATCCCACAACCGGCCACTGGAGAACTCTCGCCAGCAACGTGATCACCCGTGGCTATCATGGAACTGCGCTACTGCTGCCTGATGGCCGCATCCTTCATGCAGGGAGCGGTGATGGTGCTGGTGCTCCCAACGAGCGGAACGCTGAGATCTTCTCACCTCCGTATCTGTTCAGAGGTGCCCGGCCGGTCATAACCAGCACTCAGTCAGACGTGCATTACGGGGAGCAGTTCCGGATCGAGACTCCCCAGGCATCCAGCATCACCCATGTGAGCCTGATCCGGCTAGGTGCGGTGACCCACGCCTTTGATCAGAACCAACGGTTCCAGCGGCTGCAATTCACGGCCGATGCCAACGGTATCACTGCCACGGCGCCGAGCTCGTCCAACCGAGCTCCACCGGGACACTACATGGTGTTCATATTGAATGGACAGGACGTGCCATCAGTCGCTAAAATCATCCGGATCTTCTAGGCACGAGCTGGTCAGTGGTAACTCAAATGAGGTCGATTCGGTCGAGCGGATGGTTCCCGCCGTTCGCTGTTATATTTGCCGTGCAGTTGGCGCCCCTCGGTGCTCAGGTTCAAACCGCTGACAGCACCGCAGGGCCGGTGGTCTTTTCTGCGACCGGAGGCAGCGTAACCCGGGATGGTCTCTTCACGGCGGGACCAACTCCGGGCACCTTCCAAGTCATAGCCTCATCTCGATCGGCACGAGACACGGCCGCCATAACCGTGGCTCCCCCGTCTGACTCAGAGGCCTCCCGCGGCATTCCTTTCGGTCCATTCGACGCCTGGGACGTAACCGGGCTCAAGGCCAACACGGAGGTCTTTACGGCGAGCATCGGCTCGACCAACCCCAAGAACATTCTTGAGCGCATCGCCACCGCCCGGGCCAAGGGCATCAAGCTGATCCTCACCATGACCGGTGGTGGCCACCAGAACTATCTCACCGACGGCGTCTTTGACATGGCGAAATGGCAAGCGAAGATGGACGCCTACAATACAGCGAGTATTGCGAGTGCCGTCTCCGGCGCTGTCGCCGACGGGACCGTCATCGGCAACTCGGTGATGGATGAGCCCCACGTTTCCGGGCAGGGCGACGGAAATACCTGGGGTCCGCGTGGCACGATGACCAAGGCGCGGGTCGATGAGATGTGCGCGTATGTGAAAAGAATGTTTCCAACGCTGCCCGTCGGTGTCGTGCACCCGCACCACGCCTTCGAACCGGACAACTCGTATCGGGTGTGCGACTTCCTAGTGGATCAGTACTCCTCGCGGCAGGGAGATGTAACTCGCTTTCGAGACGAAGGGCTGGCCCAAGCACGTCGGGATGGAATCGCCATCGCTTTCAGCATAAACATCTTGAATGGCGGTATTCAGGCGAAGCGAAGAGGGCCGTGGGACTGCTCCCTGGACACGACCGAGGGTCGGGGCACCCACAAACCCAACTGTCGCATGACCGCCGCCCAAGTTCGAGAGTGGGGTGTGCTTCTCGGCTCAGCCGGTTGCGCCTTCGTATTGTGGCGCTACGATGATGTCTACATGGCCAACCCCGACAACCAGCGAGCTTTCGCCGACGTGGCCAGTGTACTGGCGACCAAGCCCCGCCGGTCCTGTACTCGCTCATGATCTTGAGATTCGACCCTGCTTGGAACCGGCAGTGGGTGGCCGGCTTTTTTTTCGGCGGGAGTCGGTGCTGTTGGAAGCCCGCAACACCCTGCGGCTGGCTGATGATCGGCAAAGGTTCGATTGGGTCAGAAATCACAGAGTTTGCCCTGAAAAAACCCACAGCAAAGTTGCGGCTGCAGTCGCGAACCAATGCTGATACATTGCTTTGGGCCTGCCTGCGCCGTGTCGTCTGGAGCGCGATCGGAGCCCGGCATATTTCGTGCGCCCGCCCGAGCGCTCAAGCGCTTGGCTTGTGCGGTTTTGGCGGCACTCATCCTCCACGGTCGGGGACTAATGCGAAAGCTGCTCCTGTGGTCAGTCCTGCTCACCCTCGCCGTACCGGCCCTCTCGAGCTCAGCCTTCGCCCAGAGTCCTGCGCCTTCCAATAGCGACCAGGTCGTCCTTAGTCCCGGCGATTCCGTCCGAATCGTCGTCTGGCGCAAGCCGGAGATGAGTGGTGACTTTATTGTCTCGAAGGACAACACGGTCAGCCATCCGCTCTATCGTGTGGTGCAGGTTGGTGGCGTGCCGTTCAGCACCGCAGAGGTCAACATCAGAAACTTCCTGGCCCGCTTCGAGCAGGATCCTCAGTTCGTCGCCGAGCCTCTGGTGCGGATCGCTGTCTCGGGCGAGGTGGGGAAGCCGCAAGTCTTCGCGGTTCGACCCGAGACCAGCATTGCGGAAGCGGTGGCCCAGGCCGGGGGGCCAACCCAGAATGCCAAACGCGACCGGATCACGGTGCTCCGTAAAGAGGCGAACGGGCGCCAGCGTGAGTTGTTTGTCAATCTTGTGGATCCGGAGCACGCGTCGGCGTCGATCCGGGTCCATTCCGGGGATCAAATCGTGGTGGATCGCCGAAAATCACTTTTCAGAGACGTTCTCGTGCCGGTGTTCACCGTAATTGGGTCGGTCGCCTCGATCGGCCTGCTTATCGAGCGCGCGACAAGAGGGAATTAAGCATGGCTCAATTTGATCTTCCGGCCCGCCAGCTTCCCCCGGCTCCGTATTACGGCGGCGACGGTTTTGAGCCCCACCCTACCGCTGGTACGGTCTCGGCTGGGTACATCTTTGGAGTCCTGCGTCGCCGCTATAAGCTGGTTCTTGGGCTGACCCTCCTAGGCATCCTTGGAGGGGTGTACTTGGCCTCCCGCACGCCCGCCAGCTACAAAGGCGTCGCCACCATCCGGCTGGCCGGTGAACGGCGGGCTCTGACCGGCGAGATGGAAAATCCTACGCCCCAACTCGATCGTACGGCCGATCCACTGCTCTCCCTCGCGCAGTTGGTTCGCAGCAAGAGCGTCATGGGGGCGGTGGTGGACTCGTTGGGCCTTCAGCTCATGTCGATGACACCTGAATTTCCGCTGAAGCTGGTGGGCGACATCCATATCGCTCCCGAAGCTCCCAGCGATTCCATCGTGCTGAATTTTTACCAGAATGGAGTGAAGGCCAAGTTTGGTTCGCGTGAAGCCCGCGCTCCTTACGGGCAACCGCTCGATCTCGGAACCGTGCGGTTTTCCCTGGTCTCGGCTCCAACCATCCCGAGCGCGAGCCTCTATGTGGTTCCTCGGGAACAGGCGATCGACCAGCTGACTGCGGCCCTGTCGGCCACCCCCCGCCTGGGCACCGACGTCATCGATGTGGTGTACTTCTCCTCGGATCCGCATCTGGCTCAGCGCGTGGTCAACACGACGGTGACCAGCTTTAAGCAGCTGAGCATCCTCAGCGCCACGGAAAAATCAAAGCGGCGTCGAGAGTTTCTGGAGAGTCAGTTAAAGCAGACCGACAGCATGCTCGCCCGGGCTCAGGCGGAGGTGGCTGCTTTCCGGAGCAAGCAACAGCTGGCGAGCTCCTCCGCGGCCCTCGACGACCAGCAGCGCAACTTACTGGCCCTTGATGCGCGTCGGGCGGAGCTGGAGGCCGATCGCTCCACCTTCGGAACCTTGCTGACTCAGCTCAAGAAGGGCGGCGACGCCAATGAGGGTGAGGCAATCCGGGCGTTGGCTGCCTCCCCGGCCATGGTCGATAATCCGCGGGTGAGCGATTACTACCGCCAGCTCAGCATTCTCCAGTATCGGGTGGACTCGATGACCACCGGACCGTGGAAGGCGGCGCCCACCAACCCCGACTTGATCGCGCTCAAGAGCCAGATCGCTACGACGAAAGACCAGTTGCGCCAGGCGGTCAGCAGTCACGTCACCACGTTGGATGCCCGGATTTCGGCCTTGGGTAATCTCCGGGCGCGCAATGCCTCCTCCATGCAGGTGCTGCCGGCCATGGCTGAAGAGGAGGCCAGGCTCACCGGCCGGGTCCAGTCGCTCACGTCCACCAGCGATCAGGTCCGCAGGGACTATCAGAACGCCCGCATGGCTGAGGAGGTCGAAGCTGGAGACGTCGACGTGATCGATCTGTCGGGCACCCCGTACTCGCCCGTGGCAGGGGCGGCGCTGGTGAAGGTCGCGTTGGGATTCCTGCTGGGTCTGCTGCT
>DASSED010000264.1:0-3163 GCA_035695405.1 Gemmatimonadales bacterium | reverse complement strand
CGCCGGTGCAGCAGAAGCTTCCGGCTCCGCACCGGATCGTGGTTGTAGCGATTGCCCTGTTCGTATGGGGTGATATTCATCCCTTCGAGAAACACTTCCCCGTTCCGGAGGCGGGCGTAGGCCTCTTTGATGGAAGCCTTACCGCTTCGGAGTGACTTGACTTCGGTGCCGGTCAGAACGATCCCGGTCTCCCAGGTCTCGAGGACGTGGTAATCGTGGGTTGCCTTGGGATTGCGGGCAACCGACTGTCTCCGCGGGGCGGGTTGGGGGGTCTCGCGGCTCACGTCGGGAATCCTAAGCAAAGGATAGGCCAGCACTTCGCTCGGGTCAACGGCAGTGAGGGATGGCGCCACGGAGGGACGGCAAGGCGGAGAGAGGATGAATGCCGAAGGCGGGACTCGAACCCGCACGGGCTTGCGCCCACTGCGCCCTGAACGCAGCGCGTCTACCAGTTCCACCACTTCGGCGAAGCGCGAAAAAGTAGCGGGCAGGCACTACCGGGTCAATCGGAAGGAGAGCCGCCTGCACCTCTCAACCTCTCTTTTCCTACCTTCCCGACTTTTCCTTTCCTCCCTTCAATACCTTGGCATCCCCAGCTCTACCCGATCGGCCCACGCATCGATCCCGCCGGCCAGGCTGCGCACCTTACCGAAGCCGGCGCCTTTCAGAATGTTCAACGCCTTCATCGAGCGAGACCCCTTGTGACAATGGGTAACGATCTCAGCATGCCCATCCAGCTCGCCCAGGCGCTCGGGCAATTGCCCGAGAGGGATGAGTCGGGCTCCTTCGATATGGGCAATCTCCCACTCGTGCGGCTCGCGAACGTCGATCAGCACCAGATGACTGCCTTTCTCATCCATCTCCCGGCGGAGCTCTTCCACCGAGATCTCGGGACCACGATAAGAGGGCTCAGAGCCGATGCCACAGAATGCCTCGTAGTCGATCAGCTCGTGTATGGACGGGTGATCACCGCAGATCGGACAATCCGGGTCCTTGCGGAGCTGCAGCTCCCGGAAGCGAAACTTGAGAGCGTCGAACAGCACCAGGCGTCCCACCAAGGAATCTCCGGCACCGATGATCCACTTAATGGTCTCGAGCGCCTGAATACTGCCAATTATCCCTGGTAAGACTCCCAGGACGCCACCTTCGGCACAGCTCGGCACCAATCCCGGGGGTGGGGGCTCCGAGTACAGACACCGATAGCAAGGCCCCTCGCGCGCATAGAAGACAGAGGCCTGCCCTTCGAAGCGAAAGATGCTGCCGTAGACATTGGGTTTGCCGAGGAGAACGCAGGCGTCGTTGACTAGATAACGGGTGGGGAAGTTGTCGGTTCCGTCCACCACGATATCGTACTCCCTGATGATATCAAGCGCGTTCTGCGAGCTGAGCCGGGTCTCGTGCGTCTCGATCCGCACGTTCGGATTCAGATCGGTCAGCCGCGCCGCAGCAGACTCGAGCTTCGGTTGACCCAAAGTCGAGGTGCCGTGGACAATCTGCCGCTGAAGGTTGGTGAGATCGACGGCATCGAAGTCCACGATCCCGATGGTTCCGACTCCTGCAGCTGCGAGGTAGAGCGAGAGCGGCGAGCCCAGACCGCCGGCGCCGACCGTCAGCACCCGGGCGGCTTTGAGCTTCCGCTGCCCCACTATGCCTACCTCCGGGAGCAGAAGGTGGCGCGAGTACCGCAGCACCTCGGCATGAGAGAGCTGCGGCTCGGCGTTCACCGCCGGCGAGCCGCCGGCGATGCTCGGGACGATCGTCAATACATCACCCGGCTGAACCCGCGTCGCCGTGGACGAGAGATGCCGGATATCCGTCTCGTTGAGATAAAGATTGACGAAGCTCCGGAGCCGTCCGTCTTCCTGTAGCAAGTGCTGCTTGAGACCGGAGTGGGCCGCCAGAAGACCGTCGAGCACCTGGCCAACGGTATCACCCTGGAGCTCGATCGTGTCTCGACCCGCGGTGAACCCGCGAAGCGGCGTAGGGATTGAAACGGTTATCGACATGGCGTCAAACCTCACTGAATACGTCGAGAGACTCGGGATTCATGCGCGATCGGTCGTCGGCCAGAACCCAACTGGCCAGGTCGCGTGCCCGCCCTCCATCGATACGGACGATTACATAACTGTACCAGGGCCACGCGTGCTCGACATCGAAGGAAGACGGCGCGGCCGGATGATCCGGATGGGAGTGATAGAAGCCCAGGATCTCGAGTCGCGATCGATGCAGCTCCCCGGTGATTCGCTTGAGGTCGTCAGGGGCGATGAGATAACGGTGCGGATCGTCGGTCCGCCGGTTGGGCATCGAGACCAGCTGGTGGATCTCCCTGGTATCACTCATCCTGCCGGCCAGCACCCCGCAGCACTCACCGGGGTAGGCCAGCTCACCCTGGCGACGAATCTCCTCGACCAGTGTCTCGGAAAGCCGCAGCGTCATTGGCCGGTCCAGCGATGCGGATCACTCAGGTATCTCGAGCCCGTATCGCATGCGATCACCACCGTCAACGCCTGGGGATCCTGCTTCACAATGTCCAGCGCCGCCGCCACCGCGGCCCCGGCTGACCAACCCACGAGGTATCCGGCTTCGCGTGCCAGCCAACGGCAGGTGCGATCGGCGACTTCGGTTGGGATCTCCGCCACCTGGTCGGGAACCGAAGGGTCGTACAAGGCCGGAGGGTGAGGATTCGTCGCCAGATGCTTGAGTCCTTCGAGACCGTGGAAGGGAGAATCCGGCTGTACCCCGACCAGCTGGACGTCGGGCGCCATTTGTTTGAGAAACCGCCCGGTTCCCATCATGGTTCCGGTGGTTCCCATTGCAGCCACGAAGTGGGTCAACCGACCTTGGGTCTGAGCCCAAATCTCCGGGCCGGTGGTTTCCCGATGGGCCCGACTGTTGGCTGGATTGCCGTATTGATCCGCGTAGTAGTACAGTTCCGGAGCTCCGTCGGCCAGCTCACGAGCCCGAAGAACGGCGCCATCGGTTCCCTCCATCCGATCGGTTAGCACCACCTCGGCCCCGTACATCTCCAGCAACGCCCGGCGCTCCGGGCTGGCGTTGCCCGGAAGGCAGATAGTCACCCTGATCCCAGCCGCCGCGCCTAGCATGGCGTAGGCGATACCGGTATTGCCGCTGGAAGCATCCAGCAGCCGTTTGGCCGGCAGTT
>DASSED010000263.1:0-2744 GCA_035695405.1 Gemmatimonadales bacterium | reverse complement strand
GATCTATGTCGTGAACAACCACGCGCTCTACACCGATGCCGGGCAGTTCCGGCTGCAACTCTGGCGGATTCCGGCAGCCGGGGGGAGGCCCGAGCTATACGCCGAGATACCTGAAGGTTGTGCCTCATTATCGCTCTCGAGCGATGGCACGCGGGCGGCCTGCGATTACAGCATCCGCCAATCCGATCTTATGGTGGTCACCGGGTTCGATCCATGATCGGGGCGGCGGTAGGTCCACTAGAGTTGTCCGTTGAAGGGTCCCTCTTGAGCTCAGCGAGCTTGCAATGACGAGTCTTGTACTGCTCCTGGCGTTGCAGGCTACTGCCGCCCAAGCGCCGCATCCCTTTCGAGTCGAGGATATGCAGAGGCTCAGGCGAGTGGGGGAGGCGGTCCTCTCACCGGACGACCGCTGGATCGCGTATTCGGTGCAGACCAGCGATGTGGCCAAGAACAAGTCGATCACCAATCTGTGGCTGGTCTCCGCCAACGGCGGCTCGCCGGTGCAGCTGACGTTTTCGGAGCAAGGGTCCAACGCCGGCATCCGCTGGGCCCCCGATTCGAAATCGCTGTACTTCCTGAGCTCCCGGGACAAGGACACACCCCAGATCTTTCGTCTGGCCCTGGGGGGAGGCGAGGCCCGCCAGATCACACATTTTGCGATAGGAGTCGGCTCCTTCCTGGTCTCGCCCGACGGAAAGACGCTCGCCATCACGGCGTCGGTGTTCCCCGACTGCCGGGACCTCGCCTGCAACGAAAAAAAGAAGAAGGAGTTCGACGAGCGGCCGGTGAAGGTGCGAACCATCACCAGCCCGCCGTTCCGGCGCTGGGATGAGTGGGTGGACGGGAAGCGAAACCACGTCTTCATCCTGCCATCCGCTGGAGGAGATGCCAAGGACATCACTCCGGGCGATCTGGATACTCCCATCTGGACCGAAAGCGGCAACGATGAGGTAGCCTTCTCACCCGACAGCCGGGAACTGGCGGTGTCGCAATACAGCGAGAACGAGGCGCTGACCGGCAACAGCGATCTGTTCCTCCTCCCGGTGGAGGGAGGCCAGACCCGGGCCATCACCAGCAACAAGGGGGCGGACGGCACCCCGCTGTATTCGCCCGACGGCCGCTACATCGCCTACCTGGCGACGCTGCGCCCGAACGTCACCTCGGACGCAAACCGGCTGCTCCTGTACGACCGGAAGAGCGGCCAGACCCGGAACCTCACCGAGCCACTGGATCGCTCGATCGCATCCCATTTCTGGAGCCCGGACAGCAAGAGCCTCTACATCTCTTTCGAGGATCGTGGCGCTGTGCCGGTCGCGAGAATAGAGGTCGAGAGCGGCCGGGTGAGCCGGCTCTTCTCCGACGGCGCGAGCAGCAACATCCAGCCCTCCAAGGACGGGTCGTTCGTGATCTTCACCAACGCCAACTTCTCCCGGCCCAACGAGCTGTTCCGGGTCGATGCGAGAGGTCGGAGCAAACCGGTGCAGCTCACCTTCGAGAACCAGAGCGCCCTGAAGGAGATCCAGTTCGGGGAGTACTCCTCGTTCAGCTTCCTCGGCGCTCACGGCGACACGGTTCAGAGCTGGCAGATCCGGCCGCCCAACTTCGACCCGAACCAGCGCTATCCGCTCCTCCTCATGATGCACGGGGGACCGGAGAATGCCTGGAACAATCTCTTTCACTTTCGCTGGAACGCGCAGCTCTTCGCCGCGGCAGGCTACGTGGTGATCGCGCCCAACTTTCACGGCTCGACCGGGTTCGGCCTCAAGTTCATGGACGCCATCAAGGGAGACTGGGGCGGGGCGCCGTACCACGATCAGATGAAGGCGGTCGACGTAGCTCTCGGCTGGCCCTATGTGGATTCGACCCGGCTCGGCGCGGCCGGCGCGAGCTATGGTGGGTACATGGCGAACTGGGTCGAAGGGCACACCGATCGCTTCCGCGCCATCGTGAGCCATGACGGCCTGTTCGACATCCTGGCGATGTTCTACTCCTCGGATGTGGTCGGCTGGCTCGGGTCAGAGCTCAAAGGCACGGCGTGGGAGAACCAGCAGGCCTTGATCGACCAGAGCCCTATCACCTACGCGAAGAACTTCAAGACGCCGATGCTGGTGATTCACGGAGAACGGGACTACCGAGTCGATCCCAGCCAGGGATATGCCATGTTCCAGGCGCTGCAAGCCAAGCAGGTGCCGTCGAAGCTCTTGCTCTTCCAGGAAGCAAATCACTGGGTGACCAAGCCCGCGGACAACATTCTCTGGTACCACGAAGTTCTCGGCTGGCTGGATCACTGGATGAAGCCGGATAAGAGCGCCTGGGAGTCTCTGAAGAAGGCCGAAGCTCCGAGATAGCAATGCTCCCAACTGGAGTCCATTGTGGCAGGTGAGGTCGCCAGCTTGGCGGATACCCTTCGGGACCGGTACCGCATCGAGCGGGAGTTGGGCCGCGGCGGCATGGCCACGGTCTACCTGGCCCGCGACCTCAAGCACGATCGCCTGGTCGCGGTTAAAGTCCTCCGCCCCGATCTCGCCGCCGTGCTCGGCGGTGAGCGGTTTTTACGAGAGATCCGCCTCACCGCCCAGCTGCAGCATCCCCACATCCTTCCGCTGCTCGACTCCGGCGAGGCCGCGGGGTTCCTCTACTACGTGATGCCCTACATCGAGGGCGAGAGCCTGCGCGAGCGGCTCACCCGCGAGGGCCAGCTCCCCGTGGACGAGACGCTCCGGATCGCGAAAGCGGTGGCCGGG
>DASSED010000262.1:0-9400 GCA_035695405.1 Gemmatimonadales bacterium | reverse complement strand
CGATCTGGACGCCGGCCTGTTGCATCTGCTCCAGCTGCTTCCGACCCATTTTCTTGGAGCCGAGCCAGTCGAGCACGAGATGAGTGGGGACGCCGGCCCGGGCTCGCTCGGAGAATGCGGCGATGAACTGGTTCGCCATCTCACCCGGCCAGAAGATGTAGCCCTCGAAGTTGATACTTCGTTTGGCCGAGCGGATCGCGGCGAGCATCGCGGGGAACGCCTGGTCGCCGTTGAGCAGCGTGGTGACTCGATTGCCGCCCACCACCGGCGGGCCCAGCAGGTTACTCGAAGACCGGCGAAACTGGAGGTCGCAGACGCCATAGCGGTGGGGGACCGGGTGCTCGATGTGCTCGTCGCCGCCGGCGAGATTGGCGTAGAAGAGAACGGCAACCAGGGTCATCACCACCGCGGCTGTCGCCCAGGCTGCCCGGGAGGAGGGAAGCTTCAGAGACATGGACGATGTGAGGGGGTAGGGGGAAAGCTTCTTACCTGATCAGTTTGTCGAATGCCGGCTCGCCCCGCAACATGGCCCAGTTGGGATCGACCCTGAGCGATGCCGCTGAGACGTACGAAGGCACCGTCACGAGATATTCCAGTTTAGTGATCGCATCGGCGTGGCGGCCTACCACGGCGTAAATCCGCGCCAGTCCGGTCAGCAGGTTCACGCCGCGATACGCTTCCTTTGACACCGGGAGCAGTCGCACCGCGGTCTCGCCCTCGCGCACCCCATCGGCCTTGCGACCCAGATACGCGTACACCAGCCCCAACTGCCCATGGTACGATGCCTCAGAGGGCTGGCTCCGCACCAGAGCCTCCAGCAGGGTCCGCGCGGAGTCGAGATAGGCGCGCTCCCCTGGCCGGTGCTGCATCTGATATAACTCCGCCTTGAGGCTATAGTAGCCCACGCTGTCGGCGAACTCGGGCAACCTCAGCTGTTCCACCAGAGGCTGCACCGTGGAGTCGGTGGTGAACAACCAGCTGGGGCTGAAGGCGTAGCCGGCGGTCGAGCTGGTGCCCACCAGAGCCCGGGCCAGCTGCATGAGGTCCACCTTCGTCAGCGCCTCGTGCAAGACCCGCCGCGCCTGGTCGACACCCCCTCCCGAGAGCAGCAGGGTCTGCATCTCCTCCACGTAAGAGTATGGCTCGTCGGGAGTGATACTGATCCCCTTCCGATACATCTGAAGCGCTTGCTCATATTTGCGAGTCAAGGCGTAGGTCTCGGCCAGGTTGAAGACATTGTCCGTCGATCGGGGATCGAGCTGATAGGTTTTCTCGAAATTTGCGATTGCCTCAGGCCAGTGCCCGCGGCGGCGCTCGATGGCGGCGACGCCGAAGATCACGTCCACGTTGTTGGGCTGTTGCTTGGCCGCGATCGCCAACTCCTTCAAAGCATTGTCATAGTCCAACCTTCCCCAGTAGTAATAGTGGCCCAACGCGACGTGACCATTGGTCAGATCGGGACGGAGCTGGATGGCCCGCTCCGCCGCTGCCTTGGCCTCCGCCAGCGCGGCCTCACTCCGGTCAAAGAAGAACCAGAACTCACTCGAGCGTCCCATGGACAGTCCGGCCCAGGCCTGCGCGAAGTTGGAGTCAAGCGCGATGGCGTGGCGGTACATCTGAACGGAGGTGTGAACGTTGTCGCGGCCCGGGCCTCGGTTTCGGTACTCGATGCCTTTCAGGTAATAATCGTACGCCTCGGTGTCCTCGGTGGGTCGCTCGTTGATCGCCTGCCGCTCCGAGGGGTCCAGTGCCAGGTTCATCGCGCCGGTCACCCGCTCGGCGATGCTGGACTGGACCTGGAACACGTCGGCCAGCTCCGCATCGTAGCGGTCGGCCCAAAGGTGTCGGTCGTCGGAGACCCGGATCAGCTGCGGCGTGACGCGCACCCGGCTGTTTCCATCGGGCGACTTTTCCCAGCGCACGCTGCCCTCCAGCACGTAACCCACGCCCAGCTCCTGCCCGATCTGGCGGATGCTCTTGCTCGAGTTCTTGTACTGGTCGGCGCTGGTGCGGGAGACCACGCCCAGGTCAGACACGCTGGCGAGACGGCTGGTGATCTCTTCGGTGAGGCCGTCGGCGAAGTACTGGTCGCTCGCCGCACCCATGTTCTTGAACGGCAGCACCGCCAACATCTTGATCCCCGCCGGCTCGGCAGGGCGACGGGAGCGGCTCCAGAGGAGCATTCCCATCGTCGCAGTGACGAGAAGTCCGAGCACAAAGGTCAGCCAGGCAGGGACACGGGGCTTCCACGGACGGGGCGGGGCAGTAGCTGTCGTTCTGGTCGCGGTAACTTCGCTACTGGTTGTGGCGGCGCTGGGCGACGCGGCGAGTGCCTGGACCATCTGCGCCGGAGTGCCGTAGCGGTCGGCCCGGACCGGAGCCAGCGCCGTGAGCACCACGTGCTCCAACTGTTCCGGCACCGCTGGGCGAAGCCGGCGGAGCGGAGGGATATCACCGCTCATCCGCTTGACCGCGATCATCTGCGCCGTGGGTCCGGCGAAGGGAGTCTCGCCCGCGAGCATCTCGTACAGCACCACGCCGAGGCTGTAGACATCGGTGCGGCCGTCGATGTCGCGCTCGCCGACCGATTGTTCCGGACTCATGTACGCGGGGGTCCCGAGCGCAATACCGGTATTGGTCAGGTCCTCTTCCCCGTTTCCCGGCGACCCGGGTTCTCCTGCGAGAGCTCGACCGATTCCGAAGTCCGCGACCAGTGCCTGCCCATCCACCAACAGGATGTTCTCCGGCTTGATGTCCCGATGGATCACGCCATGCCGGTGGGCGAAGTCGAGCGCGAGCGCCACCTCCCGGGTAATCCGCACCGCCTCGTCGATAGGGAGCTGCCGCTCCCGCTGGAGCCGGGCACGGAGGCTTTCCCCCTCGATGTATGGCATGGTGAACCAGAGGCAGGCCGGCTCACGCCCCTCGCGCCGAATCTCGCCGGAGTCGTGGACTGAAATGATGTGGGGATGCTGCAGCCGGGCCGCGAGCTTAATCTCACGGAGAAAGCGGTCACTGCCCACGGTCTCGGCCAACTGCGGGTGCAGAACCTTGAGGGCGACGGGGCGGTCGTGCCGGATGTCGTGCGCGAGATACACGATGGCCATCCCGCCGCGGCCGAGCTCGCGCTCGATGCGGTAGTGGTCGGCGAGAGCGGACTGTAGGCGACTCTGTGGGTCGGACACGCGGGTCCTGGTCGAGGGGCACTATAAGGTAGGCGGTAAGACAGTAAGACGGTAAGATAGGCTCCTCTTGACGGTTCACCGGGTTACTCACAGCATGCTTAGAACCCCCACTCACGAGGCTCCGGTGAGTATCCTCGTCATCATTCTTATCGTGCTCCTTCTCGCGGCACTCCCAACCTGGCCCTACAGCCGGAGTTGGGGCTACTTCCCGAGCGGCGGCCTGGGACTCCTGGTCCTCATTCTGCTGCTGCTCCTGTTGACGGGGCGGATCTAGGGCGCCTGTCTTGCCGGGGGCAGGACATTCGTCATATATAGAAAGAGCACGAAGTCCCCCGTGGCATCGGCGGCACCATGCGCCTCACTCTCCTCGAATCGGACCGGCACTTCTTCCAGACCGCTGAGTGCGCCCTGGTGAGTATCGTGGCGCACGCGGGGCTGGTGTGGGTGCTGGTGGATGCCAATGTGGGAGGGTGGCAGCTCCCCACCGACGCGCGCGAGGCCCGGGTCGTCTTTCTCCTTCCGCCGGACCGGGTGGACACGCGTTCCCGCCAATCCCAGATCATCCAGTGGGGCAAACTGGGGTCGGACCTGGAGGACGGTAAGATCCTCACCAAAGAAAGCGAGGGGTGGCTCCTCAAGCAGCGAGCGTATGGAGCCAGGGGCCGACGGGAGCGGAGCGGTGCCCGGGGCGAGCTGCCGTTCGGTCCGCCACCCGTGTTCGTGCCGGACACCGCCTTCAGCGTGCTCGAGGTGGACGAGATGGCGGAGCGCTTCCCGTCGAGCGCTGCACCGATCTATCCGCACGATCTGCTCGCGATCGGAGTCGAGGGCTCGGTGCAGACGACCTACGTGGTGGACACGAGCGGGATGGTAGACACGACCAGCGTCGCGGTACTCCGGAGCGACGACCCCCGTTTCACCGAGTCGGTCATGAATGCGCTGGGGCTGATGCGCTTCCGGCCAGCCAAGAAGGGCGGCAAGACGGTGCGCCAGCTGGTGGCGCAGCGGTTCCGATTCCAGATCGTGCCGCCGGACAAGTTCGGGAAACAGATTAGTTAGGCCGGAAGGCGGAAAGGTGGAAAGTACCGAGAGCACCTCATCCCGAGGGAGAGCAGCGACGAGGGATCTGCCCCGCACGGGATCGGAACTCGTGGAGTAGATCCCTCGCTGCGCTCGGGATGAGGTGCTTTACTTACCGCCTTACCGCCTTACCGCCTTACCGCCTTACCGCCTTACCGCCTCACTCAGCGCCCCGAAGGCCGCCAACACCTCCTCCAAGCTGAAGACGCAGTGGCCAAACGTGGTGCTCGGGATCTGGGCGATTAGAGACTCCGAGGCACCCGCCGCGGCGACTTTTGCGGCATAGAGGGTTTGGTGAAACGACGGCACGATCGGATCATTGACGTTGAACAGCGTCACCAGGGGCGAGCTGAGCCGGCCGGAGGTCTGATACATCGCTTGGAGGTGAGCCAGCGCGGAACGGTCCGCGCTGATCGACGGAATGGAGGTGAGTCCATCGATGGGCCGATCGTAGCGGACCGGGGTGACGTTGTCGTACGGCTGGCCGCCCAACGTCTGCTGCGCCTGGTTGGTAAAGAGGACGTTGTAGGCCAGCAGCCGGAGGATCGTCTGGCCGACCAGTGTCGCATCGGAGCCGGGGAGTTGGAGTGGGATATCGGCCGCTGCCAGAAGCGCGTTGAAGTTTGGCCAGTTGCTGGGATTGGCCAGCGCAGCTGTGAGCGCGGTCGCGAAGGTGGTGTTGAACTGAATGATCGTGGCATCCGGGATGTGTACCGGATCGCCCAACAATGCCCCAGTGTCGGGAAGTAGAAGTCGAAAGCCAGCCGGAAGTCGTCGAAGTCTTGATCTCCCGCTGGAAGTCGCCGATCGGGGCGCATAGCGCCAGCGTTCCGTCGAAGAGCTGGGGATGGCGCTCCGTGGCGAGCGTCGCGATCAGCCCACCTTCGGAGACCCCCACCGCGTAGGTATTCCCCCTGATCGGCCCGAAAAGCTGGGTGACCTTGTTTACCAGGCGCTGGAGATCCTTCTCCGCGTCCACCACGACGAGACCGTTCTCGCGGTAGCTGCGCTCGCGTAGGCAAAATGGAGCGAGTCGGTCACGATCCGGGCGACGGAAAACGTGTCGATCTGGTCCTGGGGAATCGCAAGCGGGGCCTGCGGCGGAAGCGAGCCGTGGGCGTAAACCACCAGACTGCCGGTCGCCGGATCGAAGTTTGGGGGAAAGCAGATCAGAAAGAGCGCGCCGCTTCCCCGGAAGCGTGCCGCTGGCGCCGGTGGTCCCGGCGGGACAACCTTGGGGCGTGTCGCCCGGCAGGAACCCGACCGTGGGGCCGTCGGGCCGCGTGAAACCAGTGGGACCGTTCGCGGTCGGAGCATCGTTACAGGCAGTGAGGAGGACGAGTCCAGCGAGGAGTATGCGCTTCATATGTGCCTTCCGCTTTTTCCGCTCCCTCCGCTGCCTTGCCGCCTCCACCGTGACCCCCGTCATGGTGACGCCCCGTCTCAGGCCACACAATGGCTGAGGCCTACTACGAACGGAGTCCATGCCCCACCCGGAGCGCCGCTGGACCCGCCTTCTCGCCATAGCCGGCACCTCCGTCCTGACGCTGGTGGTGGCGGTTCTCGCGCTGCTGCAGCTGCCGCCGGTCGCCACCTGGGTGATGCGGCAGCTGGTGACTCTCGTTCCACTGAGCCCGGGATACCGGCTCGAGGTCGCTCGCGTGAGCGGCGACTGGATCCATCGCCTGGTATTGGGTGACGTCCGGCTGCTGGAGCAGGACCGGGAGCTCGCCCGGATCGACCGGCTCCAGGTGGGGTACGATCTCCGCCGGGTTCGAGGCGCCGTCACTCGGCTGAATCAGGTGTCGATCGACGGCGCGCAGGCAGTGGCTCGGAGACAAGGTGATTTCTGGGATCTGGCTCGCGCCCTGAAAAGCTCGGCGGACACGAGTGGACCGCGCGGACAGGGCGGACTGGTAGTCGATCGAGTGGATCTGCGCGACGTGCAGCTTGCGGTCGAGCTGAGCCCCGACTCGCTCGCGCGGGTGCGGGGCCTCGACCTGCGCGCGCGAGACCTCGTCCTGGGCCAACAGATGCTGGTCACCATCGACCAGCTCAACGCCGGCATCTCACCGCCCGGCACCACCCAGTGGTTCGCGTTGGCCACCCGGGGAGCGGTCACCGCCGCCGAGTACCACTTCGATCCAGTGCGGATCCAGACGGAGGAGACCCGGATCAACGGCAGGGCGGTGCTGCCGCGAGATCTGCAGAACCCCCGCACTGCGGACCGGCTCGACCTTCAGTTCCAGGCCACGCCGCTCGCCCTGGCAGACCTGGCTGCGATTGTCCCCACGGTCGCTCCAGAAGGGGATTTACGCCTGGACGCGAGCGCCAGGGGGGACACCAACGGGCTCGTGACCGCGCGACTGGGAGCTCGGCTGGACCAATCCACGATGAGCCTCCGTGCCGTCGCACCGCTAGCCGCGGGCAAAGTGGACTACCGGGTGAGCGGAAGCATCCGCCGCTTCGACCCCGCCCGCTTCTACCGGAACGCTCCTCCAGGAAGTCTCAACGGCCGCATCGACGCCGAGCTGCGCGGCCCGGCGCTCAACCGAGCCAACGGCCGAGTGGATCTGAGACTTGAGCCCTCGCGACTGGCCGGAACCTCCGTTCGCCGGCTCCAGCTGGGCGCGGACCTATATAAAGGAAGTGCTGCGATCACCTTGCGCGGCGCTGTGGCAGAGGGGACCCTCGAGGCCAAAGGTCGAGTCAGGCCGTTCGACTCGATTCCGGGATATCGGTTACGGGGATCGGCTCATGATCTGACGAGCTCTGCCACGATCGCTCGCACGCTGAGCGGCGACTCGAGCGCATCGGGGATCGACGTTCGCTTTGCCCTGGCAGGCGCAGGGGTGTCACCGGCGGCGGCGCGGGTGAGAGGTACTGCCGCTCTCAGTACCCAATCCCGCCTTAGCCCGAACGCTGCGAGGGATCGACCCAGCATCCCTCTGGGACATGCAACCGTGTCACTCGCGCGCGGGCGTCTCGAGCTGATCCCGACTCTGCTGGTGGGCGGCGGCACCATCACCGGGCGCGCCATCGTGCGCTTGCGCGACACGCTTACCTACGAGCTGCGCGACGGCAAAGTCGACCGGGTGAACCTGGCCCACCTGACCGCCGACACCGCACTGGGCCCGCTCACCGCGCGCTTCACCCTGCTGGGACGCGGAACCGCGCCCGACCAGGCGGTCGCCTCGGCGCGGATCTATCTCGACGAGCTCCACTACGGCGCACGCACCTTGACTCACCTCACCACTCAGATTCGTCTGGCCCATCGCCAGGCCTGGGTGGAAATCAATGGCCCAGTGCAGGGTGGGCAGCTCTCGCTCGCGGCCCGCGCTCGTCCCTTTGGCAAGACCAAAACGTTCGAGCTGCGCCAGGCATCGCTGGACAACGTGGACCTGGGCAGCTTCCTCGGCCGGCCGGATCTCGCCGGACCGGTGACGCTCGGGGCCACCGCCAGCGGCCGAACCCGGGGAGAAAGCCGCAGCGTACAAGGCCGGCTCACGGTGTCACCCTCGAGGCTCGGGAGAGTGCAGGTCCGTGGTGGCGTCGTGACGGTCGCGCTCGGAGGAGACTCCCTCACCTTCGACGGATCGGTGACCACCAACGGCGGCAGGCTGACCGTGGCCGGCGACGCGCGGCCGCTCGCCCCGGTGCGGTCTTTCGCGATTCACCGAGGCCAGGCCGAGTCTCTCGACCTCGGCACTTTGCTCGGGCGTCCCGGTCTCCGCACCGGGATCAACGCGACATTCACCGCCCAACTCTCTCAGGACTCTGCGGTAACCAGAAAGGCGAATGTCTCGTTTCAACTGCTGCCTTCCAGGATCAACCAGGCCGAGCTCGACAGCGGAAATGTCGCCCTCAACCTGAATGGATCGGAGCTCGATGGGGACGTGCGGCTCCAGGGGCGCGACATCGAAGTGGGCGCCGAGCTGGACGGGCGAACCGGGCCAGAGATGCAGCTCCATACGACCGGGACGGCGCGGGTGGAGCGGCTGGGCAACTGGACCGGAAACCGAAGCGTCGATGGCCGGATCGAGTCGAGCTTTCAGTTGACGGCTTCCGGTGATAGTGCCGGGCTGGTCTCACTGCACGGCAACATCAACGCGATAGGCGGTGTTGGCGCCGTGCACATCAACTCGGCACAGATCGCGATGCGTCCGGATTCCGGAGCGATCCGGATCGATACCCTTTTCGTTCGATCCAACGTGGCGACGCTGAGCGGCCGCGGACGAATCGCGCTCAGGCAAGCCGCCGGCACTGACACACTCCGCATCACCGGCGTCAGCTACAACGTCGGGCCGCTTGCCGAGCTGCTGGGCGACTCGATATCGCTCGACTCTGCCCGCATGGCGCTCACCGTAACCGGCCCGGCATGGCACTGGAGAGTTGCGAGTGAGGCTCGGGCCAATCGGGTGCTCGCGGCCGGAAACCTGGCCGAGCAGGTGACACTCCGGGCGACGGCGTCGCTCGACAGCACTCGAATTGGTGGGGTTCAGGGTGAGCTTGGGCTCAGCGGAGGCGCCTACGGGAAGACCCGAATTCCCGAGGCTCGGCTCACCGGCCGCTACGACTCTCTGCTCACACTCGACGCCAACGTCGCCGTGGGTGACAGTGCTCGGGTCATCGCCGCGCTACGGGGGACCGTTCGGTCCGACTCCGTGCGCGCCACGCTGCAAAGGCTCGACCTGGTTCAGCCGGACAGCACCTGGTCGCTGGAGCAGCCGGTAGAGTTGGAGCTGAAGCCGCGAATCACGATCGATGGATTTGCGCTCGCATCGGGCCGGCACCGGATTTTTCTGGAGGGCGTGTACGATCCGAGGAGCTCGAGCGACATCGAAGCTCGTTTCAGCAACGTCAATCTGGAGGCGCTCCAATCCCTGGGCCTCGCGCCTATCGGCGGCCGGCTCGACGGCTGGGTTCGCTACGGGGGAAGTGCCCCCGCGCCGACGATCGAGGGAAGTCTGGGACTGGGCATTCGGGCGAAGAACGGGCGTGAGGTTGGCCATGTCTTCACCAAGTTCGGGTACACTCGCGAGGAGTTTCGGATCGACGCCGCCGTGGTGCCTGCGAAAGGTGGACGGCTCACGGTGAACGGCACACTGCCCACGCGCAGCTCCGGCGACACCCTC
>DASSED010000261.1:0-14881 GCA_035695405.1 Gemmatimonadales bacterium | reverse complement strand
GATGAGTATGGACCGTGGTAGCGCCGTGATCGCTCACCATGAGTATCAAGCTCGTATCCAGTTCCCCTCGGAGGCGGAGCCGCTCGCGTAACAGTCCGACGGTCCGATCGAACCTGAGCAGGGACCGCCGAACCGAAGGCGAATCCGGATCCGTCTGATGGGTATAGCCATCTACGGCAGGAAACTGGGCGAAGACGAAGCGCCAGCCGGCATCGGCGGCCCGAAGCAGGTGGCGGGAGACGGCGTCGTCGGAAGGCTGATGCCAGAGCGCAAAGTGAGCCACCGATCCCCAGAGCTGGCGCTCCAGACGGGACGGGTCGCGATGGGAGGGAAGTCCCCGGGCAATTGGGGTGAATATGCCGGTGCTCTCCGGCACCAGCTCAAATATGGTCCGCACATCCGGAGTTATATCGCGGTCGAGTAGACGTGCCTGGGGTCCGCAGTAGCTTCGCACCGCAGCCCGATCACGCCACCAGCGACCACGATATCGAGTCCGATCGAGCCAGCGAATAGAGGGAATATTGCAGTGGCCCGGAGTGCAGCCGGTCAGAAAAGGGAGGTACGCAACGCTGGTGGTAGACGGGAACGCCGTGATGGCATGAGTTCGCCCACCGGTACGCACCATCTCTGCCAGATGGGGCAACTCGCCTGACTGCAAACGTGCGCTGGCCACATCGGGCCTGAGCCCGTCGACCAGGAGAAGAAAACAGCGCCTCACGTTTCTTCTATGATTGCCTTCGCCGGCGAGAAGCTCGGGTCCTTGTCCGTGAGCCCGCCGGGCGAAGCTCGGTTCATCCTATGAATGCCACGTATTCCCAACGCGAGCGCAATCAGGCTCACGACCAAAATCCAGCTTCCAGGAATGGGCATGACCACTCCCACGCTCGCCAGTGCAGCGTATCGCAATCCACGCCCCAGTATGACTGATAGCTGGTACTTCCACTGAGAGTATCCAGCCAGAACAACGAGGAACCGCATGGGATAGTGGGGGACGATGGGCAGCACACACGTGGCTACCAATGACCAGAATGGAGCTTTGCGGTACCAATGGAGAGTCCACTGGGTCACCCGGTGCTCGCGGAAGGCGCGGGTGCCGTCACGAGCGAGGACCCGCGCCAGCAGCTCCATGTTCCAGATCTCGATCACCACCGTGGCCAGCACGGCGGTGACCACAATCAGCGGCAGCGGATGACGTCCTCCCAGGTATACGACCGCCCCATCGTAGGGGAGCGGCGCGAGGGAGTTTCCCAAAAACGTATAGGGCACGAACAAGAGCAGCCGTGACCATTCAGTCCAGGCATCCGCGGCCAGGAGGCATACTACGCTCAGCGCCACAATAATGGTCGGCAGCATCCACACCGGGCGGGCGGGTGGTCGCAGCGGTCCTGCGTTCAGCGGGCCAGCCAAGATCTCTCCCGTGAAGGAGCAATGGTGATAGTTGCTTAGGGCTGTTACTTCAGTCGGCGAGTGCGGACCTAAAAAGATAATAAACCAGCAACACGAAACCCCACCAGCCTCGTTGTCGCGGGTGGGGTTTCGTGTTGCATCATATCGGGGCGCCCGGATTTGAACCGGGGACCTCCTGCTCCCGAAGCAGGCGCGCTAACCGGGCTGCGCTACGCCCCGTCTTCTCGAACAAAAGCGTGAACTGGGAAAGAAAGACGTGAGCGGGGAAGTCGGGACCTATTGCCTTTCCCGCTTACGCTTTTTGGGTCCCGCTCACGCTGTTCCTTCCGTCTTTCGTCGAGTGCGCCCTGAGGGACTCGAACCCCCAGCCTTTTGATCCGTAGTCAAATGCTCTATCCAATTGAGCTAAGGGCGCTCATGGGCGGTACAAGACTCGAACTTGTGACCTCCACGATGTCAACGTGGCGCTCTAACCAACTGAGCTAACCGCCCGGCTCAGCAGGACAGAAGGGCGGCGGGGCAGGGGGCAGCGAGGCGAGACCGTAGTCTCCGCATCTTCTGCCCCGCTGCCCCGCAGCCCATCTGTCCTGCTGAAATAGCGGGGGTGGGATTTGAACCCACGACCTCCGGGTTATGAGCCCGGCGAGCTACCAGACTGCTCCACCCCGCGACGTGTCCTTCAGATACACTGTACCCGGACCGATACTCCGAGAGGCTGCTTGTTATGGCACCGCATGGATTTGCAGTGCAACCCCCGGCTCGTGGCGCCGATACTCTGATGAGCGGCTGCCCCGGCCGGGGCCGTGTGGCTTTGGCCTGCTCTGCTTCGATAGAGCGGGAAACGGGACTCGAACCCGCGACCCCAACCTTGGCAAGGTTGTGCTCTACCAACTGAGCTATTCCCGCGAAGCGGAGAGGATTCTAGTGTCCGGCTCGCCGCGGCGCAACGACCCGCGACTCGGGGTCATACACAATCGAAGGGGGAGCGATGGAGGCGAGGGGGATCGAACCCCTGACCTCGTGAATGCCATTCACGCGCTCTCCCAACTGAGCTACGCCCCCGTACCGATTTCCCGCCCTCGAATGGCGCCGCGACAGCACGGTAACGTAGCCCGCGCACTCATGAGTGTCAACGAGGTCAGCGACATTTTTGCGGCCACTGGCGCCGGTTCCGAAGGGTGTCCCCAGAATCATGACTAACTCGCCCAACGATCCACTGTCGAACCAGCCGCTCGACCCCGACACCGAATCCGACCAGGCTTCCCCTAAGCGTCGGCGTCGGCGAGTCGCGGGCGGCGCGCGCAATTTGGGCGTATACGATTCCGATCGAGACATACTCGATCAGTACCTGTTCGAGGTGAGTCAAACTCCACTCCTCAGTGCGCAGCAGGAGATGGCCATCGCCCGCCTGGTGCAGGCCGGGGATGCCGATGCCATGCAGGAGCTGATCAAGCGCAACCTCCGATTTGTGATCTCCGTGGCAAAGAAGTACCAGAATCGGGGCCTGGGCCTGAGCGACCTGATTGGGGAGGGGAACCTCGGCTTGCTCACGGCGGCCAGAAAGTTCGACCCCGATCAGGGCGTCAAATTCATTTCGTACGCGGTGTGGTGGATTCGCCAGTCCATCCTCGCGGCACTGGCCCGGCACGGACGGACCGTGAGAGTTCCCCTCAACCGGACCGCGGATCTCTCCCGGATTACCCGAATCTCGGAGGTTCTCCGGCAGGAGCTTCGGCGGGAACCGACACCCGAGGAGGTTGCGGGACAGACCGGGCTTTCAGTAGACGTGGTTCGGGCTCTTGCGGCACTCAACACCGCCGAGATACGGCTCGATTCCCCACTCGACCCCGAGGGCGAACGCTCCCTGATCGACCGCTTCATTGCCGAGGAGCAGGGAAATCCCGAAGACCGGGCCATGGAGCAGTTTCTCGCGGAGCAGATCGAGCTGGCATTGAGGACTCTTCCCGCCAGGGATGCGAAGGTGCTGCGACTCTATTTCGGCCTGGATGGCGGCCGCGAGCACACCCTGGAGGAGATCGGCGGTATGTTGGGGGTCACTCGCGAACGGGTCCGCCAGCTCCGGGATCGCGCGCTCAAGCGGTTGCGCGAGGGCCAGGTCGGACGCGCGCTCGCCAGCTTCGCCGCGTAACGCCAATAGCCCATCGCGAATCGTCCGTATAGCTTCCCAACGTGCCACCCCCCACGCCACCATTGAGCTCTCGTCTTCGCCTCGCAGAAGGGTTCATTGCGCATGTGGGGCGGCGGAGCATCGAAGCCGGTCGGGCCCTCGGTGACCTTCGGACCTGGCTGCCGCTGCTTGTCACGCAAATGCGCCGCCTCGGCGTCGATTCGGTTCCAATCGCCCTCTTCATCGCAGTTTTCACCGGTATCGTTCTCTCACTTCTGGCATCGTACATCTTCACCGGCACTGTCCCCATGTACTTCGTGGGGGCGCTGGTGGGAAAAACGATCATGATGGAGCTCGGGCCGGTGCTGACGGGCATGGCTCTCGCCGGGCGGGTCGGAGCCAGCATCGCCGCCGAATTGGGGACCATGAAAGTGACCGAACAGGTCGACGCGCTCGAGACCCTCGCCTACGATCGCTACTCCTATCTGGTCGTTCCCCGGGTGATGGCCGCGGCTCTGATGTTTCCCGTGGTCACCGCCTTTGCCATGGGACTCGGAGTGGCATCCGGCTGGCTGACAGCGATCAATCTGCTGGACCTCTCGACCGCCGAGTTTCTCAAGGGCCTCAAGCTGTTCTACAAGTTCAAGGACATCTGGTTCGGTCTGGTCAAGAGCGCCAGCTTCGGCGCAGCGGTCGCGCTCATGGGCTGCCTCCGGGGACTCGATGCCAAAGGCGGCGCTGAAGGTGTCGGGCACGCGACGACAAGGGCCGTAGTGCTGGGTTGCGAGGCGATTTTGGTGCTGGACGCGTTCTGGGCCCTGGTGCTTCTATGAAGTGGGGAAGTGGGGAAGCGGGGAAGCGGATGCGAGGTACGCGACTGGCGGTGCTCGTCGCCGGCGCCGACAACAGCTGGCGTCCAGTCACTTCCCCGCTTACTCACCTACCCGCTGTCCCGCTGCTATGATCGTCCTCGACGGCCTCGCCAAGTCCTTCGGTGCGCGCCAGATCCTGGCCGGCGTATCGCTCGAGGTTCCGGACGGCCAGAACACCGTCATCATAGGCCAGTCCGGCGTAGGCAAGAGCGTCACCCTCAAACTCATCGTGGGTCTCCTGGAGCCTGATGCCGGCCGGGTGGTCGTGGACGGGGAGGTGGTCCATGAGCTCGATCGCGACGCGCTGGCAACGCTCCGCGGCCGCATCGGATACGTCTTCCAATTCGCCGCTTTATTCGATTCGATGACGGTGGCGGAGAACATCCGGTTGGGCTTGGCCCGGCGCGGGTATGACGAGGCGACCATGCGGCATCGAACCGAGGAGAGCTTGGCCGTGGTTGACCTGGCCGGAACCGAAGGCAAGTACCCGGCCGAGTTGTCCGGCGGCATGCGCAAACGGGTGGGTATCGCGCGGGCGATCGCGCTCAAGCCTCGCTACATTTTGTATGACGAACCGACCACCGGTCTGGACCCCGTCACCTCCGCGGTGATGGATCAGCTCATCATGCGTACCCGAGACCTGGGTGTCACCGGCCTCGTGGTCACCCACGACATGCGCAGCGCCTTTACCGTCGGTGATCGTGTCGCGATGCTCCACGAGGGCGGCATCCGGCAGGTTGGCACGGTGGAACAGATCCGCACGACCCACGATCCCATCGTGCGGCAGTTCATCGAGGGCCGGGCGACCCCCAGGATCGTAGAGCCCGAGGTACGGAGGTCCGCAGGGTGAAGCGGAGCAACGAATTCGCGGTAGGTTTGGCGGTGCTGGCCGCCCTCGGCCTGGTGATCGGCGGGGCGCTCTGGTTGAGCGAGACCGACGTCAACCAGAAAAAGATCTCCTACGCGGCCCGCTTCCGAACGGTCGGTGGGCTGGGAGTCGGGGGGCCCGTCACCCTGCGGGGCGTGAAAGTAGGCCGGGTCGAAGCGATCCGGCTGGTCGAGAACGAATGGGTGGAGACTGAGTTCAGCATCGACCGAGCAGTCGAGCTCCCTCGTAAACCGGCCGTGATCTCCGCCTCGGCGAGCTTGTTTGGCGAATGGGCCGCAAACATCGTTCCCTATGAGCCCTTACCGGCCGATCCCAATCTGCGAGACGCCTTGATCGAAAGCGATCGCGCAGGCGGAGATGCCTGGCCCGGAGCGACACTCCCCGACATTGGGCAGCTCACGGCCCAGGCCAGCCGCATCGCTGGCGACGTCGGCGATATCACCCAGCGCATCGGGCAGGCGTTCGACAGTACGGCGCTCAAGAACCTGCAGCAGAGCGTCAAGGATCTGGCGGCCATCTCGGGCCGCCTGGTAAAGTTTGCCAATGCTCAGACCGACAGGATGGAGCGGGTCGGGCAAAACGTGGTCACCACGTCGGATGCCTTCAGCGGGGTGGCCAAGACGTTCCGAACGGCCGTGGGCCGGCTGGACACCGCAACCAGCGATAATCAATTGGCCGACATCCTCAACAACTCCCGCACCTCGAGTGCCGATGTTCGCCAGGCCGCGGCGGACCTGCGCTCAGTGATGGCGGCCGCCCGGGCCAATCAGGCCAGCCTGGTGCGGGTGCTTCAGGCAGCCGACTCGCTCATGACCAAGATTCAATCGGGCAATGGATCACTGGGTCTCCTCGCCACCGATTCGACGCTCTATCGTGAGACGACCAAGACGGTGATCCAGTTCCGGGAGCTGCTCACCGACATTCAGGCGCATCCCAAGAAGTACCTCAAGATTTCGGTTTTCTGATGAGTAAGCGACGCGCGGAGTTGGAGGTGAGCGCGGGAGGCATTGTTTTTCGCCGCGCGCCGGGGCCGGGAGGCGCCAGCGGAGGTGGAGGCACTCCCAGGTTTTTGCTGATTCGCGATTCGTACGGAAACTGGGGCTTCCCCAAAGGACATCTGGAGGGCGACGAGTTGCCGGCAGACGCCGCGAAGCGCGAGACCGCGGAGGAGACCGGCCTCGACCATCTGGTGCTCCAGGGTCCTATTCGAGTGATCGATTGGCACTTCCGATTCCGCGGGCGGCACATCCACAAATATTGCCACTTCTTCCTGTTCGAGAGCGCTCAGGGGGAAGCCTGTCCTCAAGTCGACGAGGGGATTACCGCCTGCCAGTGGCGTCCGCTCAACGAGGCGCTCGAGATCCTGAGCTACGACAACGCGAGGGGAGTGCTGAAGCGAGCCGGAGAGATGGTACGAACACTCGTGGCAGTTGGTGCGGGACGCCCTCAACGACGCGAGCCGGACCGGGAGAGCCGGTCCGGTGAACCGATGGCCCAGCCGCGTAATCGCAGCGAGACCGAGGATACGGAGCCAGAGGCGTCCGGCAGTCCACCGGTCCATCCGACCGTCTGATCCGCATGCCGGCCGTCGCCGCGCTGCTCGAGCCGCGTGCCGTGATTGCGCTCCGTCGGACCCTGCCCCGAGGCGGACCCAGTGTCGTCACCTGCAGATCACCGGCAGCGATCCGGCGTTTGGTGGAGCGGCGGCTGGTCGATGCGGTCGTGGTCGCCCCCCAACCGGCGTTGCTTCCCGAGCTGGTCGAGCTCCGCTCCCAACTCCCCTGGGTTCCCCTCGTAGCCTACGCACCGTTCCGGCCCGATGACGGCGCCCTGCTGATGGCGTGTCGGGAGACATTTTCCTGGGTCGCCGTCGAGGGAGTGGACGATCCGGTTGTGGGGGAGCTGGTGGCGCGCTCATCCATCAGCGCCGAACGGCGCCGGGCTCTCGCCGATGCGCCCAGGGTACTCCGGCTCACGGAGCCGCTCCAGCGCTCTGCCTGGAACCTGTTGCTGGGCGAGGTCGAGCGTCCTCTGCGGACGACTGTGCTCGCCAAGCGGCTCCGGATCAGCCGGGAGCACCTCTCCCGTCAGTTCGGTGCCGGCGGGGCGCCCAATCTCAAGCGAGTTATCGATCTCACACGAGTGGCGTGTGCGGCGCAACTCTTCGCCAATCCTGGCTATTCCATACCCACGGTGGTGCGGGTGCTCCACTTCGCTTCTCCGGGCCATCTGGTCAAAACCTCGAAGCGCATCGCCGACGTATTGCCCAATGGCCTCGGTGCCCTGGGCCCTCGCGGCGTGCTGGCGGCGTTCGCGCGGGGAAATACCCGGAGTCGGGTTTAAGGCTGGGCAGCGGGACGGGAGGCCAGTAAACCATCCGACCACGTTGGCGCACCCCTACCCGGCACTCTAATTGTGATTATTTTCACAAGCTAAATTAGCCTGCGTACCTGACCCCGAGTCCGAGATAATCGATGGCAACTGAATCCATTCTTCGTCCCGGTGAGCTGAAGGACATCCTCCTTCGCGAGATCGCGTCCGCCGATCTCACCACCGAAGACGTCAGCGAGGTCGGCACCGTGCTCGAGGTGCGCGACGGCATAGCCCGCATCTACGGGCTCAAATCAGCCATCGCAAGCGAGATGTTGGAGTTCACGGTACAAGAGACTGGGGAGACGGTTGCCGGCCTGGTTCTGAATCTGGAAGAGGACAACGTCGGGGCCGCCATCATGGGCGACTACCTCAAGCTGAAAGAAGGAGATGAGGTGCGGCGCACCGGGCGGCTGCTCGACGTACCGGTCGGCTCGGGCATGCTGGGCCGGGTAGTGAATGCGCTGGGAGAGCCGGTCGACGGTCTGGGACCGATCCATGCCGCCGGTCGTCGGCAGGTAGAGATGGTGGCCCCAGGCATCATCGTGCGTCAGCCAGTGAAGGAGCCGCTCCAGACCGGGATCAAGGCTATCGATGCCATGATTCCGATTGGCCGGGGCCAGCGTGAGCTGATCATCGGAGATCGGGGAACCGGTAAGACCGCCATCGCGGTGGATACGATCCTGAACCAGAAGGGCACGGGGGTCATCTGCGTCTATATCGCGATCGGCCAGAAGCGCTCCACAGTCGCCACGGTGGTCGAGCGACTGAAGCAGGCTGGCGCCCTGGATTACAGCATAGTCGTGGTGGCATCGGCCTCGGAGCCAGCGCCGCTGCAGTACATCGCTCCGTACGCGGGCTGCGCCATCGCCGAACACTTCATGTACGAGGAAGGGAAGGCGACGCTCTGCGTCTACGATGACCTCTCCAAGCAGGCCGCGGCGTACCGCCAGCTCTCGCTTATTCTCCGGCGCCCACCGGGGCGGGAAGCCTACCCTGGTGACGTGTTCTATCTTCACAGCCGGCTGCTCGAGCGCGCGGCCAAGATCTCCGATGATCCCGAGGCGATCAAGCAGGATCCCCGCATCAAGAAGCCGGGAGGCTCGCTGACCGCACTTCCCATCATCGAGACCCAGGCGGGTGACGTATCCGCCTACATCCCCACCAACGTCATCTCCATCACCGATGGGCAGATCTTCCTCACCACTGATCTGTTTTACTCCAACGTCCGGCCGGCGGTGGACGCGGGAATCAGTGTGAGCCGGGTGGGCGGGAACGCCCAGATCAAGGCGATGAAGCAGGTCGCGGGACCCCTGCGGCTTAGCCTGGCCCAGTACCGCGAGCTGGAAGCCTTTGCCCAATTCGGGTCCGACCTCGACCCCGCCACCCAGCGGCAGCTGGCCCGGGGGGCTCGATTGGTGGAGGTGCTGAAGCAGCCGCAATACCAGCCGGTTCCCGTAGAGAAACAGGTCGTGATTATCTATTCGGTCACCAACGGCTACTTGGACGAGGTTCCGGTGCCTCAGATCCGGAAATGGGAAGAGGACTTCATCGCCTATCTCGAGGCGTCTCACCCTAAGGTTCTCAGCGACATCCGCACCAAGAAGGCACTCGACGATGATCTCACCAATCGGCTGAAGACCGCGATTACGACCTTTCAGCCCATGTTCGTCGCCGCCTGATGGCTAAAAGCCGGCAGCTCAAGGGACGGATCCGGTCCGTCCAGAACACGCGCAAGATCACTAAGACGATGGAGCTCGTGGCCACGTCGAAGCTGAAACGGGCCCAGGATCGGGTGCATGCCGCACGGCCATATGCCGAGGCGCTGCGTCAGGTCATCGGCGACCTCGTCACACCGGACTTGGCGGACCGGTTCCCCCTGTTGCGTCGACCCGCTCCCCTCGGAAAGAGCGGTCCCCGTACGGCTGTGGTGATTCTGCTGACCTCGAACCGCGGCTTGGCCGGCGGGTTCAATTCCAATCTGATCAAGGAAGCCCGGCGCCGGATCGAATCGCTCGAAGCCGAGGGCTATACCGCCGAACTGTACGGCATCGGCAAGAAGGGGATCGGCTACTTCAAATACCTCGGCCGGAAACTGGGGCTGGAGCGAGTCGATATCGGCGACCGGCCCACGGCGGATCATGCCGCCGAGGTGGTCCAGCCACTTATCGCTGCGTATGAGGCCGGGGAGATTGCCAGCGTGGACCTGGTGTATGCCCGCTTCATTAGCGCGCTGCAAACGCCACCGACGACGCAGCGCATTCTCCCGGTCGAAGAAGTAGGCCGGCGGGAAGGCCAGGAAGCGGGACAGCCGATTCGGGATTACCTGCTGGTGCCGAGCGCGGACGCGATCCTGGAACGGCTGCTGCCACTCTACGTGCAGAACGCCGTGTATCGGGGAATGGTCGAAACCGCGGCGGCGGAGCACGGAGCCCGCCGAACCGCCATGAAAAACGCTACGGACAACGCCGGCGAAATTCTCGAGCTGTTGAAGCGGACCTACAATCGGCAGCGCCAGGCCCAAATAACCCAGGAAATCGCCGAGATCGTCGGCGGCGCGGCAGCGTTGCAGGGGTAGACCCCGAGAAAACGCATCATCACTGATAGCGAGAGACATACGATGGCTACTGCAATTGCAACGGAGCAGCGCAGCGGAAGCACGACTGCCAAGCACAACATCGGGCGAGTGGTGCAGGTCATTGGTCCGGTGCTCGACGTCGAATTCGAACCCGAGCATCTGCCGGAGATTTACAACGCACTCCGGATCGAGGATGCGAGTGGTCCGGTGCCGGTGCGCTTGACGGCCGAGGTGCAGCAGCACATCGGGCAAAACCAGGTTCGGGCGGTGGCCATGAGCACCACCGACGGGGTAACCCGGGGAATGGAGGTGCTGGACACCAATGGCCCGATTACCGCTCCGGTGGGGGAGGCGCCGCTTGGCCGGATCCTGAATGTGCTGGGTGAGCCGGTGGACGGCGGGCCTCCGCTGCCGCCGGACACAGAGCGCTGGCCGATCCATCGTCCCACGCCGAAGTTCACCGACCTCGAGCCCAAGACCGAGATCTTCGAGACCGGGATCAAGGTCATCGACTTGATCGCGCCGTTCGTGAAAGGCGGCAAGATCGGTCTCTTCGGCGGTGCCGGGGTAGGCAAGACCGTGGTGATCCAGGAACTGATCAACAACGTCGCCAAGGGTCACGGTGGACGATCGGTCTTTTGTGGCGTAGGTGAGCGCACTCGCGAGGGAAATGACCTTTACCTCGAGTTCAAGGAAGCCCGGATCCTCGAGAACGTCGCCCTGATCTATGGTCAGATGAACGAGCCGCCCGGAGCCCGGCTTCGGGTCGGCCTCACCGGCCTCACCGTTGCGGAATACTTCCGGGATGTTCAGGGGCAGGACGTGCTGCTCTTCATCGACAACATCTTCCGCTTCACCCAGGCAGGCTCCGAAGTCTCGGCCCTGCTGGGTCGAATGCCGAGCGCCGTCGGGTATCAGCCCACGCTGGCCACCGAGATGGGCGACTTGCAGGAGCGGATCACCTCGACCAACAAGGGCTCGATCACGTCGGTGCAGGCGATCTACGTGCCGGCCGATGACTTGACCGATCCCGCCCCGGCCACCGCGTTTGCCCACCTCGACGCCACCGTCGTGCTCTCCCGGGCAATTGCCGAGCTCGGCATCTATCCCGCCGTCGACCCCCTTGACAGCTCCAGCCGAATTCTCGATCCCCAGTACGTGGGCCAGCGGCACTACGACGTGGCCATCGGCGTGCAGCGAATCCTCCAGCGCTACAAGGCGCTGCAGGACATCATCGCCATTCTCGGCATGGATGAGCTGAGTGAAGAGGACAAGCTGATCGTCGCCCGGGCGCGGCGCATCGCCCGGTTCCTGTCGCAGCCGTTCTTTGTGGCCGAGCAGTTCACCGGCTTTCCCGGAAAGTACGTGAAGCTGGAGGATACGATCGCCAGCTTCGAGCGCGTCGTTGCCGGAGAGTTCGATCAACTACCCGAGCAAGCATTCTATATGCAGGGTGGGATCGAGGATGTGATCAAGCGCGCTGAACAGCTCGCGAGGTCGTGATGCAGGTCACGGTGATCTCTCCCGAGGCATCTATGTTCGACGGTGAGGCCGACGCAATCGTAGCGCCTGCCTTTGACGGCCAGGTCGGCATCCTGCCGAACCACGCACCGTTCATGACGCTACTGGGTGAGGGTACTCTGACGGTTCGCCGCGAAGGCACCATCAGTCGCTTCTCCATACGTGGCGGATTTCTACAAGTGGTGGACAACCGGGTGCGGGTCGTCACCGAACACGTTCAAGGAGATTCCCATGCGTCGTAGCCTCTGTGGTGGGCTTTTGGTCGCCGTGTTCGTGGCGGTTGGGGCGAACGGCCTCGCAGCACAAGAAACCGGTACCCCGATGTTCAAGGCCCCGTACCGAGCCTTCACCACGCACGAGTTCGGCGGCGCCTTTTCAGATCCGGGTGAAGGCGTGAACTTTGCGCTCGAGGGATTCTACAGTTACGGCCGCGGCACGAACGACTTCGGCATCCGGGCTGGCATAGCGGATCCCGACGGTCCGGGCGATACCCGGTTCCTGTTGGGTGGAGATTTCCGGACTCGGGTCATCAGCTACAGTGAAAGCTTTCCCCTGGATGGTGCACTCACCGTGGGTGCAGGACTCAACATTGGCGATGGGGATGACCTGGTTTACCTCCCCGTTGGCGTGAGCCTGGGACGCCGTTTCGAGCTGGAAGGCTCCAAGACCACGTTTACACCCTATGTGCATCCCACGTTGATCCCGGTGCTCGGAGCTGCCGGCGGAGATGATGTCGGCTTCGCGCTGGGTCTCGGCGTCGATATGCGCTTCAGCCAGGACTGGTCAGTGCGGGTGAGTGGCGGAATCGGTGACCTGGAAGGGGTAGGGGTCGCACTCACCTACGTGCGCTGAACTCGATCATTCTGGCCTCAGACGCCCGTCCGCGTGCGCGGACGGGCGTTTTTCACGTGAGTCGGAATTGACTTGGCTGGAAGGCCGCGAGTACCTTGCGGCGCGCCGCCCCCGGCCAAGGCACGTCCCTGTTCCACCGTGGGAGACACTATGAGGCTCAGGAATGGAATGGCCGTTGGTGCCGGCCTGATGGTGGCGCTGGTGACCGCCGCATCCGCTTCCGCTCAGGTTCGCGGTATTCCCGTCTATAACAACGGCGTACCCCGGGGCATTGCCGTCTATGGCGATGTGGGCTTCTCCAACGAGGCTGCCGGGAAAGGTACGGCGTTGGCAGTGACCGGCCGAGCCGGCTTCGGTCCCCTCGGTGCCACCGCCATACTCTCCACGTTCAATCCGGACGGTCCCGCAGGGAGTGACGTGTCGGTCGGGGCAACGCTCAATTACAAGCTTTTCGGGGGACCGCTGGTGCCTCTGTCCGTGACTCTCCAAGGCGGTATTGGCTACGCCAAGCCGGACAACGGCATCCTCCCTGGCAACGATGTCACCGAGCTCCGCTTCCCCGTAGGGGTGGGGTTTGCTCTGACCATACCCAACCCGGCTCTCGCCATCCGACCATGGATCGCACCGCGACTGGATATCGTGCGCGCCTCGGCGTCGGGTACCTCGAATACCGAAACCCACTTTGGTCTGGGCGGCGGTCTCGAGCTGAACCTGCTCAATGGATTCGGCATGCATGCCGCCTATGATCGAGTGTTCACCGATCTCGAAGATCCGAGTGTCTTCGCTGTCGGCGCGCACTACGCCTTCCGAGTTCCTGGACTGTAATGAGCCGATTGTGAGGCACTCCGGTCGCCCCGCCGGACTCGTGCTGTTGCTCTGCCTGACGCTGGCCGGCTGCACCCTTACCCTCGACGCGCGGACCCTGGGCGTTCCGGTGACGATGGCGTCGCCGGCCACCCGGCCAGCGGAAGGAAGCCGTTTCTCGGTGACCTCCAGGGCCCTCTATGCGTTCTGGGGAATCGCGAAGCTGAAGGAGCCGTCCCTCCGGAAGGCCCTCGCGGCCCAGCTCGGCGGCGGCAGTGGAGTGTCCGATCTGAGAATCAAGGTGCGGAGCCGATGGACTGATGTACTCATCACGGCTCTCACGGCTGGTTTGATTGTACCGCGCGCGGTGACATATGAAGGTGTGGTTTTGAAATAAGCTCGATCAGCATTCTGGCAGTCCGCTCAGAAGCGCCGCGTCCCGCCTCGACCACCTCTCGGGCTCGACCACCTTGTGCTGCCCGGCTCGTCTCGTCGGTCATCCATCTCTCCCATCGTTCCACCAGTGCATGGGCCGCATGGGCCCGGCCTCCGCTGGGTAAGTGGAAGCCGGCGCCGGCTTGGAGCAGAAGTCCCGCGTCTCTGCTGTTGCGCCATCGGGGTCCGAAAGCCACGGGAATTCCCCAGGCAGCCGGCTCCAGCACTGAATGAAGTCCAGCAGATCCGAATCCCCCGCCGACGTAGGCCATAGTTGCCAATCCATAGAGACTGGACAGTGTCCCCACCTGGTCGCCCAAAAGCAGGGGGGCAGCAGCCCGAGCCTGACTCAGCCGGATCGGAAATGGCAAACCGAGACTGGCAGCCCGACGCTCGACGGCCCCCAGATGCTCAGGGGTTGGCTCGTGCGGAACCAGGAGCAGTCGGGCGTCAGGTTGACGGCGGCGGAGCTCCGCGAATGCGAGCAGGAGAACGGCCTCGTCGCGTGGCCAGGTGGAGCCGGCGACCATCGTAGGCACACCGTCAGCATAGTTTGGCAATGATTCGGGCTTCACCTCCCGAACCCGGGTCAGGACGCTGTCGAAGCGGGGATCTCCCAATACCCGAATTCGCCCGGGCAGGACCCCCAGACGAACCAGTCGCTCGCCATCCTCAGCGGAAACCACTGCAGCAGAACTGACGGCTCGATAGCCAGGCTTAAGCATCGATCGCGCCGGCCACCGTAGGCGGGCACTCTCGGAACTCACGGTACCCGCTATGATGGCTACCGAGCAGCCGGCACGGACGGCCTGAGTCGCCAGCTCGGGCCATAGGTCCAGCTTGGCAAAGACCAAGAGATCCGGCTCGAGCGCAGCCAGTAGCCGGGCAATGGGTTCAGGCTTGTCATAGGGCAGGAAGTCCGTTGCTTCCACCGCCATACGCCGGGCCAGGGGGATAGCGGATGGACTGAAATGGGTGTAAACGATCTGAGATTCGGGATGGAGCCGCTGGAGCTCACCGATTAC
>DASSED010000260.1:0-2393 GCA_035695405.1 Gemmatimonadales bacterium | reverse complement strand
CCCCACCGAGACGCCCGAGATCTTCACGACCGAGCTGACCTTGAGGTTCCCCGCGTCCTTGAACTGGATCTTCCACCAATCGTCGCTGTTGGCGGCCACAGAGCGCCCGCTCAGCCAGGTGGTCCCCACGATGAAGAGCACGATCGCTAGCACCACCAGGCTTCCGACCGTGACTTCCTGCTTGTAGCTCAGATCCATGGGCGCGCTCAGGCGGCGAAGGTGGCGTCGGGAAAGTCGCGCTCCAGAAACTCCTGGACCTCGGGATTCCGGGAGGCAAGGAATTCCTCCTGGGTTCCCTGCTGCACGATCCGCCCCCGAGTGAGAAGCGCGAGCCGGTCGGCTACGCGGAACGCGCCACGTACGTCGTGGGTCACCATCACGCTGGTGACGCCGAGCTCGTTGTCGAGACGCTTGACCAGGCTGTCGATCACGTCGGCGTTGACCGGGTCGAGGCCGGACGTGGGCTCGTCGTAAAGCAGATATTTCGGCTGGCCCGCAATGGCTCGCGCGATCCCCACTCGCTTTCGCATCCCGCCAGAGAGCTGGGCCGGGTACTTGGTCATCGTTTCCGGCGCCAGGTTCACCAGCTTGAGGCACTCGGTCACCCGGCCCCGAGAATACGTCTCCTCCCGATACTTGTCCTCGTCGGTGATCCCCAGCCGGACGTTTTCGAACACGTCCATCGAGTCGAACAGGGCGCCGTTCTGGAAGACGTAGCCGATGTGCGACCGCATTTGGGCCAGCTCCTTTCGCCGGAGCTTTCCTACCTCCCGCTCGTCCACGATGACGGTCCCGCTGTCAGGCCGGATTAGCCCGATGATGTGCTTCAACAAAACACTCTTCCCAGTCCCGGAGGGGCCCAACAGGGCGACGGTCTCTCCCTCCTTGACATTGAAGTCGACCCCGTCCAGCACCACCTGCTGGCCGAATCGCTTGTGAATGTTGCGCAGCTCGATCATTGCTTCAGCAGCAGCTTGGCGAGGAGTACGTCGAGCAGCAGGATGAGGACCGAGCTTGCCACCACCGCGCCGGTGGTAGAGCGGCCCACGCCTTCGGCCCCCTGCTGGGTGTTGAAGCCCATGTAGCAGGAAATAACGGTGATCGCGCCGGCGAAGAAGAACGCCTTGATGACCGAGTAGGGGGCATTGAATGGACGCCAGAAGTAGCGGGCGCCGTAGGCGAAGTCGGCGTCGGTGATCGGGAGCACCAGCTTCATCGAGAACCATCCGGAAGCAATCCCCATGACGTCGGCCAGGATCGTGAGCGCCGGGATCATGAGCAACCCGGCGACCACGCGGGGCACGATCAGGTGCGATCCCGGCGAGCGGCCGAGACTCTCCAGCGCGTCGATCTGTTCGGTAACCCTCATAGTTCCCAGCTCCGCCGCATAGCGGGCGCCGATCCGGCCCGCCAGCACCAGCGCCGTGAGGACCGGGCCCAGTTCCAGCACGATCGAGACAACGATCACCCCGGCGAGGTAGTAGATCGGGATGGTGCCGGTGAACTGGTATTGGGCTTGGAGGGCCGTGACCGCGCCGGCGAAGCCTGAGATGAGCAGGACGATGGGGAGACTGCCGACCCCGATGTTCCAGGCTTCGGTCATCATCCGGGGGAACCAGACCCGGACCTCGCTCAGGCTGCGGACGATATCGACGACGAGGAGGGAGACCCGGCCGACCTGGGACGCCGCGGAGAGCGTCCAGCGGCCTACGTAGCGTCGGAGATCCAGGGTTTCGGCAGCCATAATTCTCACCTATCTTCGCCCCGCATGACCCGTAAGTCTACCCCTGACCCGGTGATCCACCGTGAGGTGGGTACCCAGGCGCGGGCCGCGGCGTTCCGCCGCGGGCTCCTGCGCTGGTTCCGCCGGCACGGGCGCGATCTGCCTTGGCGCCGGACCCGCGACCCGTACCGGATCGTGGTCTCCGAGTTCATGCTGCAGCAGACCCAGGTGCGCCGGGTGGAAGGCTACTTCCATCGCTTCCTCGGCCAGTACCCCACCATCGAGGCGCTGGCGGCGGCGTCAGCGGGGGCGGTGCGGGAGAGCTGGGAAGGGCTGGGCTACTATCGGCGGGCGGCCAACCTGCACCGCCTGGCGCAGGCGGTGGTGCGGGAGCACGGCGGGGTGGTGCCGAGCGATCCGGTGGTCTTGCGGCAGCTCCCCGGGATTGGCCGATACACCGCGGGCGCGGTGGCGAGCTTCGCCTACGAGCGGCGGACGCCGGCGGTGGATACGAACGTCGCGCGGGTGATTCGCCGTGCGTTTCATCCTCGGCTTGGCACGCGGGCCAGCGAACGGCGTCTCTGGAACACCGCGGAGCGGCTCCTCCCACGTCGCGGCCCGACGGCGTGGGCGTTCAACCAGGCGATTATGGAGTTGGGAGCGCTGGTCT
>DASSED010000259.1:0-8405 GCA_035695405.1 Gemmatimonadales bacterium | reverse complement strand
GACCTCCGCCGGCCTCATGTATTTCGGATCGGTGACGACGTGCTTCTGCCAGTCGAGCCCTACGTGACTGAAGGCGACCTGGACCAGCTCCCGGACGCTGTGGGTCCGGCCGGTTCCGATCACATAGTCTCGAGGGGTAGGCTGCTGCAGCATGCGCCACATCGCCTCGACGTAGTCGCCCGCGTATCCCCAGTCCCGACGGGCGTCGAGGTTACCCAGCCGGAGCTCACGGGCGAGCCCCAGTTTGATGCGAGCAACGCCGTCTGAAACCTTGCGGGTGACGAACTCGATACCCCGGCGGGGGGACTCGTGATTGAACAGGATACCGCTGACGGCGTAGAGATCGTAGGACTCCCGATAGTTCACGGTTATCCAGTGACCGTAGACCTTGGCCACGCCGTAGGGTGATCGGGGGTAAAACGGGGTGCTCTCCCGCTGCGGCGTCTCGGTGACCCGGCCAAACATCTCCGACGAGCTGGCCTGGTAAAACTTGGCCGCCGGATGCACCAGGCGAATGGCCTCGAGGATGCGAGTGACGCCCAGCGCGGTGAACTCGCCGGTGAGAACCGGCTGGGTCCACGATGTGGGGACGTAAGACTGGGCCGCGAGGTTGTAAACCTCGTCGGGCCGGGTGTCCTGCAGAACAACGGTGAGCGAATGCTGGTCCAGCAGGTCGGCTGCCACCACCTCGATCCGATCAAGCAGGTGCTCGATTCGTTCGTAGCTATGGTGGCTGGTCCGCCGTACCATGCCTACCACATCGTACCCCTTCGAGAGCAGCAGCTCCGCGAGGTAGGAACCATCCTGTCCGGTGACGCCGGTGATCAGGGCTTTAGGCAAGGTCAGAGCGCGGGCTGAGTTGTGTCATTGGGCTGGGCTCGTTAAAATTCCGGGCTTGCTACGACACGATACAAATAATCAGGGTGGAGTCTTATGGCACGGGTCTGCGCCGTGTGCGCCAAAGGGCCGGTCACCGGCAACAACGTCAGCCACGCAAACAATCGAACCAAGCGGCGCTGGTATCCCAATCTCCAGACCGTCAGGGTATTAGTGGACGGCGCGCCCAAACGGATCAGAGTATGCGCGCAGTGCCTGAAGAGTAATCGTATTAAAAAGGCCAGCTGATCCTTCGCCGGGCACCGGGCGAGGTTCAAAAAAAGGGGACCCGAAGGTCCCCTTCTTCTTGCCTGCCAAATCACCGCCCTCTCTACTCCGCAAGTAACTCGATCCGGGCAACGTCGGCCCCGTCACCGGGACGATGGCCCAGCTTGAGGATCCGGGTGTAGCCGCCCGGCCGGGCGGCGAATCGGGGACCGATCTCGCTGAACAAGCGCCCGAGCGTCTCCCGATCCTTGATCCGGCGCTCGACCAGACGACGGGCATGCAAGTCGCCCCGCCGGGCGAGCGTGATCAGCTTCTCGGCAAAGGGACGCAGCTCCTTGGCCTTGGCCTCGGTGGTGATTACCCGGCCGTGGACGAAGAGACTCGTGGCCATGTTGTTCAACATCGCCCGTTTGTGACTGGATGTCCGGGAAAGCTGCCGGCCCTTGGCGCGATGGCGCATTACAACCCGTCTCCCGCTCCGGTCGTGGGCTGCACCACTGGAGCGACTCCCGGACGCACCACCCGGAGCTCGCCGTCGGATTCCTCGAATCCCATTCCGAAATTCAAGCCTTCACGCTGGAGCAGCTCGGCGATCTCGCTCAGCGCTTTCTCTCCCACATTCTTGACCTTGAGGAGATCGTCTTCCGAGAACTCGACCAGGTCCTTCAAGGTCCGGATGTTCGAGTTCTTAAGCGAGTTCAATGAACGGACCGAAAGGCCGAAGTCGTCGATGGGGCGGCTGAGCCGCTGACGGAGGTTGCCGGTCGAGCCGCCACCCAGCGAGGCGCCCGCGTCACGCATGGTCGGAACCTTGCCGAAATCCACAAAGTACTGGAAGTGGACCTGAGCCAGGGCAGCCGCATAGGCGATGGCGTCTTCCGGGGTGATCGTCCCATTGGTCTCGACCGAAACCGTCAGCCGGTCGTAATCGGTCCGTTGGCCGACACGGGTTTCCGCCACGGTGAAGTTGGCGCGCCGTACCGGATTGTAGATCGCGTCGACGCGGACCAGATCGATCGGGAGAGAACGGTCGGCCGGGTGCATCTCGGCTTCGACGTAGCCCCGGCCCTTGTTGACGTAGAGCTCCATGCTCACGTCCCGGTCGTCCTGGAGGGTAAACAGCAAGTGGTCCGGATTCTTGATGACCACCGACCCGTGCTCCTGAATGTCACGGGCGTACACCGGACCAGCGCCTTCTCGCCGGATATGAAGCACGGCATCGTCCACATCGTCGGACAACACCAGGGTGAGCGCCTTAAGCCGCTGTACAATCTGATGCACGTCTTCCAGGACGCCCTGTACCGTCTGGTGCTCGTGCACCACGCCATCCAATCGGAACCCCCACACCGCGCTTCCGCGCAGAGAGGAGAGGAGCAGGCGGCGGAGCGAATTTCCCAAGGTGTACCCGAAGCCCCGCTCCAGTGGCTGCAGCCGGAACTCGGCCGCGTTCGGGTTATCGTCCCGCTTGGTCATCTCGACCAGGTGGGGGCGAACTAATCCAGTCAGGTCAATGGTCATGGTCACTTGGTAACGAGTCGAAAGTCGAAGATCACGATTCCTGCTTTAGACGCGACGCTTCTTGGGCGGCCGGCAGCCATTATGGGGGATGGGCGTCACATCCCGGATCGAAACCACTCTCAGCCCAACCGAGGCCAGCGCCTGAATGGCGGACTCCCGTCCGCTGCCAGGGCCCTGAACCCGCACGTGCACCCGCCGCAGGCCCAGATTCATGGCCTCGCGCCCGCAGTTTTCGGCGGCGACGGTGGCGGCGAACGGCGTGGACTTCTTGGAGCCCTTGAACCCAGCCTTCCCTGCCGACCCCCACGCGAGCGCATTGCCCCGCATGTCGGTGATGGTGATGAGCAGATTGTTGAAGGTGGCGGAGATGTGGGCGATCCCTTCGGAATCGACCACTTTCTTGGTCCGCTTGACGCTGGGCGCTTTGGCCGGAACCGGAGCTGTCATTACTTCTTCGTCACTTTCTTCTTGCCGGCAATGGCGCGCCGGGGACCCTTCTTGGTCCGGGCATTGGTGTGAGTGCGCTGACCCCGAACCGGGAGTCCGCGACGGTGCCGGATTCCCCTGTAGCTGCCGATATCCATCAGCCGCTTGATGTTCATGGCGACTTCGGTGCGAAGCGCACCCTCCACCTTGACCGAGCGCTCGATCATCTGGCGGAGCCGCGCCACTTCAGCATCGGATAGATCCCGGACTCGTGTGTCCGGGTTTACCCCCGTCTCGCCCAGGATACGGCTGCTGGTGGGCCGGCCGATGCCAAAGATATAGGTCAGCGCGATCTCGACCCGCTTCTCGCGCGGAAGATCCACGCCTGCGATGCGTGCCATGGTCAGCCCTGCCGCTGTTTGTGCTTGGGATTGCGCTTACAGATGATGCGAACTACGCCCTGTCGCTTGATGACTTTGCAATGCTCGCAAATCGGCTTCACGCTTGAACGCACCTTCACTCGTCTCTCCGGGCCAGGTTATGGGCTAGCTCGGGAATATAGGATGCCCCCGTATGTGATGCAAGTGAAAGCAGCCCAATGAACTCTAGCTGTCTTTGTCGGGAAGAGTGACGACCCGGAACTCCACGAGAGACCACCCCGACGAGTCGTATCGATAGCCCAGCAGAAGAGACTGAGTGCGCACATTCTGGGTGCCCGCGATCCGGAACTGGCGCTGCAACTCCACGTACCCTCGTCCCGGCTCGACCTCCCGCGCCGCCTGGACCCGGGTCTCAACCTCTTGGGCGGGCGCGAAGAAGTCCGCGAGGAGAGCTGCCGCCTGCGCGGGACCCAACGCCACCGAGGGATCTGCCCCAGGGAGCTGTACCAGGAGCCGCGGACTGTTGGCCACCAGCCCGACGGCATCATGCCGCACCCAGGCCCGCCGGGCACGCTCGGCAGCCTGGTCGAGGTCACCACCAGACCGGCCCCCCTGCCCTCGAAGGGACGCAGGGGCGACCGTCAAAGCCAGCACAATCAGGTACCGATACACTGCGCCTCCCTCAAGAATTCATCCAACACCGTGGCTGGGTCGGACGATTGGAGCACCGGCCGACCGACAACGAGATGGGTTGCACCGTTGGCGACTGCATCCCGTGCGGTGGCAATGCGGGCCTGATCGCCTGTCGGATCGGTGTGTCGCCTTATGCCGGGCACCACGATCGCGAAATCAGGCCCCAATCTCCTACGCAAGAGCGATACCTCCTGCGGCGAGCAGACCACGCCAGTCAACCCAGATTCTGCAGCCACTAGGGCTTGCCGCTCCACCTCCCGGGCCAGATCGACCTCTGAACGTCCCACTGCTCGGGAATAGCTGGGTGCATCATGTGAAGTCAGCACCGTAACTCCGACGATCGCGAGTTCTCCGCCCCCGGCCACGGCGGCGGCTTCCAGCATGGCCCCGCCGCCCAAGGTGTGAACCGTGACCATGGAGACCCCGACTTCGCGAGCTGCCGTGACTGCCCCGGCGACGGTGTTGGGAATGTCGTGCCACTTGAGATCCAGAAAGACTCGGAGGCCCCGCTCGGTCAAAGCCCGCAGAAAGTCAGGCCCCTCACGAGTCGCCAGAATGGGTCCCACCTTGACCCAACGGAGCTCCGGCAACTGGTCCAGGAGGCGCATCGCATCCGCGCCTCGGGGGAGATCCAGGGCCAGTATCAGCTCAGCCATGCCCCCGCTCCAGGTCCCGGATGATGCGCTCGGGAAGATGGGGATCCGCCAGAGCACCAGTGCCGATGGCGACCAATGAGGCGCCGGCGCGAAGGTACTGCTGGACGTCGCCGGCCGAGCGCACGCCACCGGCCCCGATGACAGGAAGGCCGGGACACCGATCGGTGATGCGGGCGACCGCCAGCACGCCGATTGGTAAGAGAGCCGGCCCACTCACGCCGCCGTTCCCCTGCCCCAACCGGGATTCGCCATTTTCTCCGAACAGCATGCCGGGCAGCGTATTCACAGCGGTGACGCCATCCGCCCCAGCCTCGCGGGCAACCTGAGCCATTGCAGCAATGTCAGGTAGCACGGGGGACAGTTTTGCTACCAGCGGGAGCCTCGTTCGGGCGCGGCAAGCGGAGACAATCCGGCCGACACAGCCGGGGTCGGCGCCGAACTCGATCCCGCCGGCGCTGGTATTGGGGCAGGAGAGATTCAGCTCGAATGCGGTGATTCCGGGAGTTCCATCGAGTCGGTGGATTGTCTCCGAGTATTCCTCCACGGTGAACCCAACCACGTTCACCAGGACGCGGGCCCGGGATAATCGAGCCGCCAGCCAGGGCAAGTCATCGCGCAGGACTCGGTCCACTCCGGGATTGGCCAATCCCACTGAGTTGAGCATGCCGCCAGAGAATTCGCCCACCCGTGGCGGTCGGTTTCCGGCACGAGACTGGAGTGAAACTGCTTTGGTCACCAGTCCGCCGAGGCGGTCCAGGTCCAACATGCCGGCCAACTCTCTACCGAAGCCGGCAGTACCGGCGGCGAGAAGCAGTGGGTTTTGAAACCGCTCGCCAAACAGCTCCAGGGAGAGATCGCGCGGCACTACTGCTCGGGTACCCGGGAGGTACTCGGAGGACGGCGTTTGGGACGGTCGAGATCTCGCCCGGATGGTAGTCGGCGACCCTGCGGTCGAGGGGCTCTGACGGAGAGACTCGCAGAAAAGGCGCCGAGGGAGTCTTCCAGTTGCCGGTATTCCTCGGGCGTCTGGCCTCGGACCACTGCCAGGTAGGGGCTCTCGGAATAAGGCCCGTCCAGAAGGATGCGAGCCGAATCGGCCCAGGCAGGATCCAGCTGCTGGACCGCCAATACGATCTTGGCCCCATACGACGAGTTGGGGTAATCGTCCAGGATTCGACGAAAGAGATTGCGGGCCAAGCCGCGAGCTTCCATTGAATCCCGAGCCATTTCAGCGGCGAGAAAGAGTCGCAGATCACCTCGCGGAGTCTCCCAGGTCACGCTGGTGGCCGCCTCGTGCACCGACGTGACCAAGTCACCCAGTTGAGTGGACTGCTCCGCAATCATCTCGAACCGGGTCGAGATCGCCTTCAAGGAGTCAATGATCGGGGGGAGCTCGTGCGGCGTCCGGACTCGACGCAGCTGCATGAACACGAGCTGGAGGCGAGCCCGCCCCGCTGCCTCTCTCGTGCCGCTCAGCTCGACCACTTCCCGGAACCGCCGCGCCGCAGCCGCCGTGTCCAATTCGATCAGGCGGATTCCATCGTCGAGCAACTGTCGAGCACGCATTTCGGGCGAGCGCACTGGCAGTGGCTCGAGCTTGTCCACCAATGTCGAGGCAGCCGCTGGGTTGACCTTGCCCAGGGCGACGACGAGCGAGTCCCAGGATTTCGTGGTATCCCGTCGAGCCATCAACGAGTCGGCCAGAGCCATCGCCTGGGGTACGCGACCCACGCCGGCCAGCGCAAGAATCCGTTCGTCGGCCGAGCGCGGATCGTTGATCCCTTGAAGCGACCGGAGGGCCGCCTGAAAATCGCCTTGCTGCCTGAGAGCTCGGGCGTGTTGGAACCGCGCTTCGGCCCGGCGTTCAGGGTTTCTGCTGTCGAGCAGCGAGTTATACGCTGTCTGTCCCGCCTCGATGTTGCCTGCAGCTATCTGGCACCGTCCGGTGGCAAGCAGCGCTTCTTCGGTCAGCTCGGACTGGGGCATCAGCGAGGCCCGGCTGAGTGGCACCAGTGCAGCTTCGCACTGGCCCATACGCGCGAGTGCTATCCCGCGAAGCGCGTTGGCCTGCTCGGCGTACTTGCTGGTGGGATGTCGGACCACGACCGACTCGGCCTTCGTGGCCACCTGACCCCACAGGTTATTGGCGTCGAAGGTGCGGCCCTCGCGTTCGGCCTTTCGAGCAGATCCGGCCAGGCGATTGGCGTTGTACATACCGTTGTAATAGACGCAGCCGGCCACCAGGACCGAGCTCAGCGCACCGATCACGCTCCGGGCACTTCGCCTCATCGCACCGTCCCCGCCTCGGAGTCGGTCAATGTGGTCTTACGCTCATATTCCAACAGGTACTCCACCACGGCATCGGCAATGGCGAAGGCCATCGCTTTCTGACTCGCGTAGGTGGTGAGGAACCGGCCATCATCCGGGTTAGTGCTATAGCCGAGCTCGACCAGAATTGCGGGCCGGCGGGCCGTAGTCAGCACCATGAATCCTGCCTGTTTCACTCCCCGGCTATCTCCCACGTGGACCGTTTTCAACTTGCCCTGGACCAGATCGGCCGCGCGGGCAGATTCGCGCAGATGCTCGTTGAGCTGAAGGTCTTTGAGGATGAAGTCGAGACCGACGCTGGAGACTGCATCCGAAGAGCCGGTCTCGAAGCGCACGGCCTCGTTCTCCATCTGGGCCACCCGGGCCGCGTCCTCGGTCTTGGCTTCGGCCAGAAAGTACGTCTCGAAGCCTCGAATGTCGGTAAATCCTGGCCGCCGGGCCAACGCGTTGATATGCAGGCTCACGAACAGATCGCATGCTTCGGTGCAATACCGGCCCCGATCGCCCAAGGCGATCAGGGTGTCGGAGGTGCGAGTCATGGTCACACCAACTCCCCGGCGCTTGAGCTCATCGCGAAGCAAGAGTCCCACCTGCAGCGTCACATCCTTTTCCCGGGTCCCCCGGGGGAAGAAGATGCCGGGATTGCCCGGATCGATCCCCCCGTGGCCCGGGTCGATGGTGACGATGTGTCCCGGATGAAGGCCGTTCGGCAGGCGGGTATCCTTGGTCGGCTGGGTCCGGGTTGCGGTGGGTCGCGTCGGAGCCGTCACGTCGATGAGCCGAGCCTGTCGCGAGTCATACCGGAAGCGCTGGCTGAGCGACGAGGGCAACACCTCGGTCACGAACTGAAATGGAAGGTACAGCGTGTCGTTGGAGATCGAGGCGGACGAGGCTAAAGGCTGCAGCCGGTTGCCGAAGATGTAGAGGGGCGCACCAACGAGAAACCGGAATGCCTGCCGAGCCACACTGACCTCGGCCCAGCCCTCGCTCACCTTGGCTGAACCATCCAGCGCGAGCAAGAGGGGAGTAGCGGGGAGGACCGGGGCTCCGCTGGCATCGGTCGTGACCGGAATTCGAGCTTCTCCCTTGGCTCCCGCAACCGTCACCATGACCGGAGCAGAGTCAGGGACCGCGCTCACCAGGGCGATCAGCAAGGCAATGGCCCCGATCATCGGCGGCCCCGCAGCGACACAGCCCGGGCGGCCTCGCGCTCTTCCACCCGACGCTTGATGGTCTCTCGCTTGTCGTGCTGCTTCTTGCCCTTTCCCAGGGCGAGCGCGATCTTGGCCCGCCCATCCTT
>DASSED010000258.1:0-8117 GCA_035695405.1 Gemmatimonadales bacterium | reverse complement strand
CTTGAGCAAACCGCGCTCCAGCAGGATCGCGCTGAGCGCCTTGAGCCCGTTCGCTCCGGCAATTGAGCCATACGCCTCGAAGAACGCCATCTTCTCGGTGAGGTCCATGTCTTTGGATTTGCCCAGGACCACGCTTTCGATCCGCCGTAGAGCACCCTTATAGCCGCGAGAGCCGACCGCCCGCACCGCGGCGATCCGGACCGCCTTGTCTGCGTCCTCGAGTGCTCGGTCCACCAGCGCGAGGGCGCCCGGCGTTCCCAGCTGTCCCAGCGTCTGTACCGCCGCCAGCCGTATGGCAGAGGACTTATGGCCGATGGTCTCGGCTAATCCGGGGACAGCGTGATGCAGCGATAAACGGCCACAGAGCGCGATGACTCCGGCGAGCGCCGGAGAATCGGCAGTTCGGAGTAACCGCTGGATCTCGGCGATGTTGTTGCCGGCCAACCGATCGATGACCTCTTCCAAGGTTTTCCGGAGCGGAGCGGACGAGAGATTGGGCAGCCAGCTCACCAAGGGTTCCAGCGCCGACCCCTGGAGCTCGCGGATGACTTCAGCCGCGTGGGCATCCACCCCCAACCCGCTGGCCTCATCCAATGATTGGACCAGCTGTCCGACACTGACCGGCTCGCTCAAGCTGAGGACGAAGTTCTCCAGCCGCTTGATCTGCTCCGGTTGGAGACCGAGTGGCTTGACCTTCAGCAGCTTCGTCTCCCGCAGCACATGGGCAGCGGCTCTGAAATCACGGCTATTGAGGAAATGGGGGAAGAGCTGTTCCAGAATGCCGATGATCTCATCCCTCACCTTAGGGCTGGCCTTGAGTTCCATCACGTCGAACAGCACATCTAACGCACTACTCCGCACATCCCGGGTGTATTCCTCCTCCAACGCCGTTGCGATGTAGGCAATCTCGTTTTCATCCAGGAAATACAGTGTGGAATCGAAGTCCTCGATATCAACTACTCCCTTGGGCTTCGGAGGTGCCTCTTCCGCCACCAATGATTTGCGTTCGGCCGCGGTGGTTGGGCCACCTATCTCGGTCTTGGAGCTTTCGGGCAAGGGCCCGCCACCTTCACCGAAGAAGTCGGCGAACTGGTACTGGATCAGCTGAAACTCGTGGGCCCACAGGAGCGTGAGCAGGTCGTCGCCTGCGTCGGCCGGGAGAAAGCGAGCCTGGTTGATCGTGACCAAGAGCCGGGGCAACTCCTCCACTTCGGCGCCCTTGTGGATGATCAGCTCCCGCATGCCATCCTTGAACAGACTCCAGGCCAGGCTGTCCCCTTTGTTGGGCTGGCGGTACACCACCTGCTCCTGCCACGTGAGCTCGGTTTCAACCACCTGGAACACCAGCTCGTCCAGGCCCGCCCACACCGGCACGAATGCAGTCCGCATGTTCTGAATCGCGCGTTGGTAGATGGGATTATTGGGCAGGTACATCTGGAATGCGCGGAGCGCCTTGGCCGTTCCTTGCAGCAGCTCCGAGACCTGAGCCGCCATTGCAGCCGATGTTGCGGCTTGGTCCGCCGTCACGCGTTGCCTCCGAGAATATCGGCGACGTGAGCCACGTCCTTATCTCCCCTGCCGCTCAGACAGACCAGTACCGGCTGGTCCTGAGTCCAGCGTCCGGCCGATCGTATGACCCACGCGAGGGCATGGGCGGTTTCCAGAGCGGGTATGATCCCTTCCCGGCGACACAGGAGTTGAAACGCCTCGAGCGCCTCTGCATCAGTGGCGGTGTCGTACTGCACCCTCCCAGTATCGCGTAGATAGCTGTGCTCGGGTCCCACTCCGGGATAATCCAGCCCGGCCGATACCGAGTGTGCCGGTGCCACCTGCCCATCCTCATTCTGAAGCAGATAACTGAGACTTCCGTGCAGCACGCCTGGGGTGCCCGCCGCCAGCGTGGCGCTATGGTGCCCACTGGCTATTCCCTTCCCCGCGGCCTCCACGCCGACCAGCTTCACTTCCGGATCGCCAAGAAATCCAGCGAAGATCCCCATGGCGTTGGAACCGCCTCCAACACATGCGACTACTGTGTGCGGCAGCCGGCCACACCGCTCGAGCACCTGAGCTCGGGCCTCCCGTCCGATCACGGACTGGAAGTCCCGGACCATACGTGGGTACGGATCCGGACCCACCACTGAACCGATGATGTAGTGGGTGGTGGGGACGTTCGTCACCCAATCCCGCAGGGCTTCGTTGGTCGCGTCCTTCAGGGTGCGGGTTCCCGACTCCACCGGCACCACCGTCGCACCGAGCAGCTCCATCCGATAGACGTTGAGACGCTGCCGGCGCACGTCTTCCGCTCCCATATAAACCACACACTCGAGATTGAACCGAGCGCACACGGTCGCGGTAGCCACGCCGTGCTGGCCGGCGCCGGTCTCCGCGATGATGCGGCGCTTTCCCATGCGGCGAGCCAGTAACGCCTGACCCAGGGTGTTGTTGATCTTGTGAGCGCCAGTATGGTTCAGGTCTTCTCGTTTGAGCAGCACCCGACCTCGAGCCAGCTCGCTGAATCGAGGAGCCTCCGACAATGGCGAGGGCCGACCCACGAACTCAGACAGCAGACCATCGAGCTCGGACCAGAACTTGGGATCACTCCGGGCGGCATCATACAATGCGGTCAGCTCGTCCAGAGCGGCGACCAGCGTCTCGGGCACATAGCGGCCACCGTAGGGACCGAAACGGCCTGTTACTGCGGCGTCAGATGATTGGGCTGTCAGCAAAGACGGCCTCCACAAATCGCGCGATCTTGTCCAAATCTTTCAGGCCCGGCCGGGACTCGACGCCCGAACTCACATCGATGATTTCAGGCCGGATCAGGCTCAGAGCTTCGGAGACGGTTTCGGGGGTTATGCCACCAGCCAACGCCATCGGGTGCCCCGCCAGGCGATAGCGGGCCTCGCGGGCCACCGCGAGGTCGAGCGCTATCCCAGCCCCGCCTTTGGCGTGCGGGACCCTCGGCTCTACCAGGACTACATCCGACTCGGCGGTTGATTCCTCGAGCAGCTCCAGATCCGTGGGCACCGCGATTCGCACGACGCGCCAGACCTCGAGTCCCGCGCTCCGGAGCTGGGCCGCGTCGGCCCGACCGTATGGTCCGTGAAGTTGGGCGCCTCTAAGCCCAGCTAGGCCAGCGATATGGAGGATTTCGCCAGGTGACTGCTCCGAGAAAACCCCCAGCACCGGAATCCCCGACGCTGCCGTAACCACTTCCCGAGCCTGTTCGGATGTGACGGTTCTCGGACTCTCAGCAAAAACAACGCCGAGATAGGAGGCTCCCGCGGCGACAGCCGCGGCTCCGTCGGAGGGCCTCATGATGCCGCAGATCTTAATCTTAACGGCCATGTCTCGGGACTCGGGTGAGCTGCTGGAGCAGCCCCTCTGGGTGGGCGTTGGCCGAGAGTGCTGTTCCTACCAGGACTGCGTCGGCACCTGCGTCTCCCGCCCGTTGCACGTCGCCGCGAGATGCTATCCCGCTCTCGGCTACAGCTACTCTGTCGGATGGTATCTGGCCCAGAATGCGCCAAGCGCTGATCGGGTCGACGGCGAAGGTGTCGAGGTCGCGGCTGTTCACCCCAATAATCGTGGCATCCGCCTGTAGCGCGGCGTTGAGCTCGTCGGGTGTGTGGACTTCCACCAGAGCGTCGAGACGGAGCTCGGCTGCCGTAGCCATCAGCGCCCCCAGTCGGGCCGGAGATAAAGCGCGCACGATCAGCAGTACCGCTGATGCGCCCGCGGCCCGAGCTTCGATGATCTGGAGCTCATCCAGAATGAAATCCTTCCGAAGGAGAGGGACCGCGCAACGCTGAGCGGCACGGCGCAGGTCGTCGATCGATCCTCCGAAATGAGGCCCGTCGGTGAGAACCGAAACCGCCGCTGCTCCGTGCGTGGCGTAGAGGACCGCCCGGTCTGGCGGACTCAGGTCCTCCCGGATTGACCCCGCCGAAGGCGATCGCCGCTTCACTTCGGCAATCACGGCAATGTTCGGCCGCCGCAGCGCTCGACTGAACGAAGGCGGAGCCGGGCTGAGGGCCGCCTCCCGCTCGAGGTCCTTCCGGCGAGCTTGGAGCTGCTCCAAGCCGTGCCTTGTGGTGCTCAGGATTTGACCCAGGGTTACCGGCATCTTGCCCTTCGGCCCGTGTTCGGGTAAGCTTATTCGGGCTCTATTCGGTCAAACGCCGTCGAGGAGGAAAGCAATGCCGCTGACCAAGCGCCAGAGCGAGATCCTGAACTACCTGCATAGCCATATCAACAACCAGGGCTATGCCCCCAGCTTCGAGGAGATCGCCGAGCAGTTTGGCTTCCAGTCTCTGGCCACGGTTCACGAGCACCTGACCAATCTGGAGCGGAAAGGATACATCCGCCGCTCCTACAACGAGAGCCGTTCCATCGAGGTGCTCCCGCCCCGAGGCACTTCCGCGGCGAGCGAGATCCCTTTACTCGGAAGGGTTGCGGCCGGAACTCCCATCGAATCTCTCATGCATCAGGAGACCATCGCCGTACCGGATCAGATGCTGCCCCGTCGAGGACCGAATTACGCTCTGAAGGTCCAGGGCACGTCCATGATCGACGAGCACATCGCCGATGGAGACATTGTCGTGGTTCATGGCAAGCAGACGGCCGAGAACGGCGAAATGGTCATCGCATTGGTCAACGGCAATGAGGCCACCGTCAAGAAGTTCTATCGCGAGGCGGGGGGCTGGATCCGGCTCCAGCCAGCCAATGCCGCCATGCAACCGATGCGCTTCCAGGAGCGCGACGTCCTGATCCAGGGAGTCGTGGTCGGCGTCATTCGCAAGTACTAGCTCCGGGGAGCGGCTTTCCGGAGTCGCTCCAAAACTCCCGCGGCGGCTCCGCGCTCCAGCGAGTCACGAGCCCGCTCCATAGATTCGTCCAGGGACCAACCCCGCCCCGACACGTACAGGGCCGCACCCGCATTCAGGAGCACGGCGCACCGCACCGCTGGATGTGATGCGCCGGAAAAAAGCTGCTCGATCCGCTTCGCGTTGTCGGCCGACTCACCCCCCGCCAAACCGCTCAAGTCGCCGCATTCGAGCCCGTACCGATGCGGCTCCAACTCCCACTCATGGAGGTTCGGTCCGCTCACTTCCCATACTGCCGTGACCCCAGAAGGGCTGATCTCATCCATGCCCACAGCCGCATGCAGCACCAGCGCGTGCCGAGCTTCGAGCATCGACAGCGCCTGCGCCATGAGAGGAGCCTTGGCTGGTTCGGCTACTCCAATCACCTGACGGCGGACTCCTGCGGGGCTGGCAAGTGGACCGAGCAGATTCATGATCGTCGTCACCCCGAGCTCCTTGCGAACCGGAGCCACATGGCGCATGGCAGGGTGATAAATCGGGGCAAACAAAAAGGTGAGTCCCACAGACCTGAGTGCCGCAGCGGCAGTGACAGGCGTCAACCCGATATTCACTCCCAAGGCCTCGAGAACGTCGGCCGAGCCTGACCGCGAGGTGAAGCTCCGATTGCCGTGCTTCGCCACGGGGACCCCAGCGCCGGCGACAACGAACGCTGCCGCGGTCGAAAGATTCAGTGTCCCAACCCGGCCCCCTCCGGTACCGCAGGTATCCACTAGCGCGTCAATGTCATCTGTTTCCAGCTGCACCATGGCTCGGCGAAGTGCCATCGCCGCACCGGCAACCTCGTCCGCCGTCTCTCCGCGCACCCGAAGCCCCATCAGGAGAGCGGCTGTCTGGCTGTCGCTGGCCCCACCACACATGACCACGCTGAACGCCGCCGTGACTACCTCCCGATCGAGTGGCAGGCCTCGGGCCAGCTGCTGAAGCGCAAATCGAAGCGGACCGTCGTCAATCACACCAATAGCGACGCGGAATGGGTGGGTCAGGAGTGGGGATGAAGGTGAAAAAAATTGTATCCGGAAAGAGCGGCTTTTGTCAAATACGACAAGCAGTTGCGCAGCTTGCTCCGGGTCCGGAGCGGGGCTAAATTTCTCCGCCGATGAGCCGGACCTTCCTTGCCATACTCCATTATGACGGCACCGGCTTTGTCGGCTGGCAGAGACAGCGGACCGGGCGTTCGGTTCAGGCCGAGTTTGAGCGGGTTTTAGAGCGCCTCTTCGAACATCGCACAATCGCCTATGCCGCCGGCCGGACCGACGCCGGCGTGCATGCCGTTGGCCAGGGCGTCAGCTTCACCGCCCCCGCCAGTTGGAACCCATCCGCGACGCAGCGCGCACTCAATGCTCTGCTACCGCAGGACTGCTGGGTCGAATCAGTCCACGCCATGCCAGCGGGCTTCCACGCGCGCAAATCCGCCATCTCACGCCGTTATCGCTACGACATCGGGCTGGACCCCGGCGCGGCATCTCCGTTCCGGCGGCCGTTCGAATGGGCTTTGGCCAGACCCGTGGACCTGGAGCTGCTGCACCGCTCCGCACGTCTGATCCTGGGCGAGCACGACTTTCGGGCGTTTGCCGCCAAGGGAGATAAATCCCACTACCGCTCCCGTCTGTCCCTGGCGCAATGGACCGTGCGACCCCAAGGCAGGGGAGTGAGCTTCGACGTTGAAGCCGATCGGTTTCTCCATCATATGGTGCGGATGTTGGTGGGCACCATGGTAGACGTGGGTCTTGGGCGCCGGCCACTGGCCGATATATCCGCCCTCCTGGTCCGGGGTGACAACCTCGAGACCAGTCCGCCGGCGCCGCCGCAGGGTCTCTACTTTGTCGCTGCCACCTACCCACCGGAGCTCTTCATCGATCGTGCTGAGGAGGCGCATGCGGCGATCCGGCGTGACTAGACTCGGGACATTGGCCCTTAGCCTGTCTCTGGTGAGCTGCCGCGATGCGCCGTCCCGACTGACTACGTCATCTGCCGGAGCCCAGACCACAAGTCGAGCGGTCCAAACCCAGAGTGCGGTCACGGGGTCCCGCCGGACGGCACTGGTTGCAGCCGCAGACCGCGTAGCCCCAACCGTAGTCTCGATCAACGTCACCTCGCATCAGCAGGTGACACCCCGGTCTCCCTGGGATTTCTTCTTCGTGCCCGAGGGTGCCCGGCTGGTGCAGGGCTACGGCACCGGCTTCGTGATCCGTCCCAGTGGCATCATTTTGACCAATCAGCATGTCGTGGCCAACGCCGAACGGGTTGTGGTTACCCTTCCCGACGGCAGCGACCTACCAGCCACGGTGGTGGGCGAGGATCCGCTGACCGATATCGCTGTCCTTCGGGTCAAGCGGGACAATCTCCCGACGGTCGCCGTGGGACGGAGCAACGACCTCATGATCGGCGAATGGGTAGTTGCCCTGGGGAATCCGTACGCCTACCTGCTGGGCAATGCGGAGCCGACGGTGACCGTGGGCGTGGTGAGTGCTACGGGGCGAAACATTCTCCCCGGAGGTGACCAGACCGGGCTGTATCTGGACATGATTCAGACCGACGCGGCGATCAACCCGGGCAATTCCGGAGGCCCACTAACCAATGCGCTCGGCGAGGTCGTGGGGGTCAACTCTTCCATTTTCAGCAACAGCGGCGGATCGGTTGGCCTCGGATTCGCGATACCGATCGAGCGCGCGGTCCGAGTGGCTGATGAGATCCTCAAATCCGGCAACGTGCGCCGGGCCTGGGTGGGGCTCGAGGTGGAAGGTGCCAACGCCATGCGGGAATGGAAGAGCCAGGGCGGAGTGGTACTCGCCAGCGTCACGCCGGAAGGTCCCGCGGCTCGTGCCGGCCTCCACCAGGGCGACGTGCTGGTTGAGGCCAACGGCAGACGGTTGAGGAACTATCTCGATTGGGAGGCGGTCAAGCTCGATCTCCACGTGGGCGACCCGGTCGACGTGGCGGTGCGGACTGGCGGCGGGACGGTCCACCGCAAGCTCCTCACGGGCGATCTCCCGACCGTCGCCGCTCCGAAGGTCACTGTTCTGCAAGATCTCCAGCTGCTCGACGTAACACCCGCAGTGCAGGCCGAGCGCGGAATCCGAAGTCCTCGTGGGGCGCTCATCTTTCGCATCTCGTCCCAGGTCAGCCAGGCAACCGGCCTCGAGGAAGGCGATGTCATTCTCGCGGTGAACCGGAACCCGGTGCGGAGAGCGTCCGATGTCTCGACGTTGCTGAACGTGCGATCGGGGCAGG
>DASSED010000257.1:0-2310 GCA_035695405.1 Gemmatimonadales bacterium | reverse complement strand
ACCCATGGGCCGACATCCTGGCCAACAAGCAAGACCTCGCGGGTCTACTCCAGGCGCACGCCACCGGATGACTCGGCACCTGAAGTTGATCAGTCGTGGTGCATTGGATCGAGTGCGGTATCGTTCCCAGCCGAGTTGGATTCCTCCCATGCTGGCCACTCTGACCGAGGACTTCCCTACCGAGGGCAAATGGATATTCGAGCCCAAGCTCGACGGGGTTCGCGCTTTGATCCATACCAGTGGCGGAGCGGTCCAGATCTACTCCCGCAACCGCAAGCCGCTCAACGACGCATATCCCGAGTTGGTGGAGGCGCTGGGACCGGCGGTTCGGGGGAATGCCGTGCTGGATGGCGAGATCGTCGCCTTCGACGCTGCCAGCGGGAATACCAGCTTCTCCCGGCTGCAGCAACGCATGCAGCTGCGCGATCCGCTGCGCGCCCGGCGGAGCCAAGTCGAGGTGTTTCTCTATTTGTTCGATTGTCCCTACTACGAAGGAGTGGACCTCACTGGCCTGCCGCTGCTGGATCGCAAGGCCGTGTTGCGGGATGTGGTTTGGTTCGATGATCCCATCCGGTTCACACCCTTCAAGAGCTCGGGTGGAGTGGCGATGCTCAAGACCGCGTGCGACCACGGTGCCGAGGGGATCATCGCCAAGCGAGCGAGCTCACGCTACCTGAGCAGCCGATCTACCGACTGGCTCAAGCTCAAATGCATGCGTCGCCAGGAATTCGTTATCGGTGGATACACCGCGCCGCAGGGATCGCGCGAGCGGCTGGGTGCTCTCCTGGTGGGCTACTACGATGACAAAGTCCTCCGGTACGCCGGCAAGGTGGGCACCGGATATGACCGGAAGACCCTCGAGCTACTCTATTCTCGTCTGGTACCGCTGCATCGCGCCACCTCACCCTTTGCCGATGGTCCTCGCCCAACGGGCGATATCCAGTGGGTCACACCCAAGCTGGTAGGAGAGGTGGGATTCTCCGAGTGGACGCCCGCCGGGCTTCTCCGCCATCCGCGGTATTTGGGCCTTAGGGAGGACAAGTCGGCGCGCGAAGTCCGGCGGGAGTAGGCTCCTCGCAACCCGCCTCGAAACCATCCAAACACCTCGCCCCCCAACTCTCATTCATAACTGTAGTCGTTGGCCGACAAGAACTTAGGCGCTCTTCTCGTCAGCACGGTTCTTGCCCAACCGCGTCACGCGATCCACTCACTTCCCCCCAAAGTTGCTGGAGGTACCATGCGGACACCGTTCCGGGTGCTGTGGTCGGGTCTCACGCTCATGGTTCTGGTGAGCATCGGGGCGAGCCCGGCAACCGCCCAGGGCAAGTCGAAGAACAAGCAGTACGCTGTTTCCAGCGATCGCGCCGTCACCGTAACCCGAACCGTTCTGGTGGATCGGGGCTACCAGGTGGTACGGATCGAACGCGTCGGAGCCACCCGGGTGGTGTACTATCGTCGCGGCAACATGGGACGCGGCAGAGGAAAAGGCCCAGTTGAGCGCATGGTCATCCGATCGGTGCGGGATCGAATTCTCTTCGAGGATGCAGAACCGGATGTCCTGGTGGACATCGACGTCAGACTCAGGTTGTAGCTGGTCCCTTTCCCCTGTTCCCAACCGGAGGCACAATGCGTGGCAAAGCTTGGGTCGTGAGCGTCCTGTTTCTAGGTTCGCTCGCATTGGCGGGAACCCAGCCCTTGGCAGCTCAGCGAGTCAGCTTCGCTCCCAGCGTCGGTCTGTACGTCCCCACCACCGAGCTGGTCAAGGCTGCGAACGGCCAGGATTTCAAACAGGAGATCAGCATCACCTTTGGTGGGCGGATGGGTATCGAGCTGACCAACCGGTTGGGGCTGGAGTTCACCGGCGACTACGCGCCGGGTAATCTCAAGATCAGCCAGGCCGGCTTCAGTGACCAGAGTCAGGATGCGAACATATTTACCGGCAGCGGTCGCATCAGCTACCAGCTGGTTCCGTATACGAGCCCGATAGCATTTCTGGTGACCGGCGGGGTAGGCGTGATCAATCGGAGCGGCGCATTCTACGATGGTGCCGACAAGAAGACCGACATCGGCGGGACGGTGGGCGCGTCGGCCCGCTTCCGGCTGGGAAGCCTGCTGCGGCTACAGGTGAGCGCTGAAGACTATCTCTATAAGCCGAGGGCCGAGATCCCAGGGTTCTCGCCATCGGACGAGACGAAAACCCAAAACGACATTCACTTGTCAGTCGGGTTGGGAATTCCTCTCCTGGGACTGGGCCAGAGCGGGCGGTAAACACCGCTCCAGTTGACCAGTGCAATCAGGCGGCTCCATTCG
>DASSED010000256.1:0-2219 GCA_035695405.1 Gemmatimonadales bacterium | reverse complement strand
ATGAGCGTCGTTGACCACTGGGTTGCCGCGGGAGCGAGCCAGCTCCCCGGCATCTCGCAGCGCCTCCTGGGCCTTGATGGTCAATCGTTCTGGTCGAATCATTGTGTCCTCACAAAACAGCCCGCGACCTTCCCGAAAAGGAGGTCTAACTGTCCGAAATCATGGAACTTTGGAAATGACCCGGGAAATGGCAAGGGCTATACCGCCCCATTCTGCCGGTTTGGCAGAGAAGTTGGGATAAACCGAAAGAGGCAGCCACACTCGGCTGCCTCTTTGGTTTACCTGCCGCCAGTCATCTTTTTCTGAGCAATCATCTTACGAGTGAAGCGCTCACCATCCACTATAAGTTGGTAATAGTAAACCCCGGTGATGGCTTCACGCTTTCCGTCCAGATATTTCCCGTCCCAGAAGGCACGGTGCTGGCCACATCGTAAGCGGAGACTGTCCAGCCTTTCGCTCGAGCCGCTGGCGAGCGTGGGGATGGCCACGACCTGAACGAGCACATTGTAGATCTTGAGGCTGACTATCGGTTGATGACCTCTGGTGCACACCTCCTGAGAAATCTCGAACGGAATCGTTGTCCCCGGAAAAAACGGATTGGGGTAGTTCTCCTTCAGCTCGACTCGCGGCGGGAGCACGTTGGCCTGTGCTGCAACCGGGGAGCCTGCCCCCACCAGAAGCCCGAGCCACCACCCCGGCCACGTAACGCGGACCATGGGCGCTCCTCCTACGAGATCTAAAAACGGTGGTGGCACCTCCGCTGGATCGGGATGCGATGGGGGGTACGTACAAGTGAAGGTCTAGAGGCTCGATTCGAGAGTCAAGGCCGGGCGCGGGCATGTGCCGTGAGTACCCGGGCATCGCCCTCACGAATCGTGATCCCTTGCTCGTCCGCCCACTCCAGGAGCGGAATGAGAAACTTACGGCTGATACCGAGCCGATCTCGCACCTGGGCAGGAATGATGGACCCGTGCCGGCCCAAATCCTTGAGCACGCCGGTGAATTGCTCCAGTGCTTCCCTGGTGTAGTAGCGGTCGCGCTCTACCGCCTCAACTCGCCCCCGATCGGCCGCTAACCGCAACAGCGGAAGGAGATCGCGCCGGCCCAGCGAGCTCTCCAGCTCCGGGACGGAGGGTGGTGTCAGGTGAGCACCCTGCAGGATTCCCACGATGCGATCGAGTTCCGCCTCCCCACCGGCTATTTGCGGTGCGAAGCCGGAGAGCGCCACTACGCTATCGCGTTGACGGACTCGGCCGGCCTGGAGCAGATCGCCGAGCGCGGCTTCTACCAGCGGCTCCAGAGCGCGAATCGAATGTCGCAAGGTTTCGAGCGACATCCCCGGGGAGCTGGGATGGTGACGATGATACTCCTTCAGGCGAGCCAGAGCCCGGCTTCCCATTTCATCAACCGACGTTCGCAGGACCCACCAGCCACTCACATTGCGGGCCAGCGGCTCAGCGGCGGCTACCGTGTTCGCCTTTTCGCGGGGCAGGCCCAGAAGTATAGGCAGGAATGGCGCTGCGATCGCGCCGCGACGGCGTTCCAGCATGGCTCGGAAACGCAGCTTGGCATCCCGGTTCGCGAGCTCTGATGACCAGGCAGATGGGCGTTTGGGAGGCAGCGGATCGAGCACACGACCTCCGCCGATGGTGCTCACCGGGCTGAAGCTCCGGAGAACGAAACGATCCTCGGCGCGAGCCACGATCGGTGCTTCCAGCGAGAGCCGCGCCAGCCCCACCTCACCTGGAGCAATCGAAGTGTGTAGCCGCACCCGGCCCATGACTTCGGCGGTTCCAATCAGAAGACGGACCCGGGTGCGAGACGTCAATGGCCGAGCAGCATCCGGCTGCAGCCTCACCTCCACGTCGATGGCCGAGGTGGCCGTCCAGGGAAGCTCCTCGGTGACCAACACCGCTCCTCGCGTCAGATCCGTGCGATCGACCCCACTGATGCCAACCGCCGTCCGAGCGCCCGGCTCGCTCCTCTCGACGGCGTGGCCGAAGCTTTCCACACTCCGGACCCGTCCCCTATGGCCTGAAGGCAGGAAAAGCACCGGGTCGCCGATCCCAAGCCGGCCCGACCAGGCCGTGCCGGTGACGACAGTGCCCACTCCCAACACCGAGAAGACGCGATCAATGGGCATCCTGAACGCATCCGCGGGAGACTTCGCCGCGAGTGTCGCGGCCCGCGCGCCCAGCCGGCGGCGAAGCTCTTCCACG
>DASSED010000255.1:0-8787 GCA_035695405.1 Gemmatimonadales bacterium | reverse complement strand
GCCCATGGGTCTCCCTCCGCCTCGAGCAGGTCGGGTACGGTTCGCAGCGTGAAATCCGTGGGATAGATGTGCTCCAGCTCATCCCAGTCAAGCGGCATCGAAACCGTGGCCAGCGGATGCCGCCGAGGGGCGAATATGCATGCCAGCGATTTGCCTCTTGTGTTCTGGTTGTAGTCGAAAAAGATCTTGCCGGTACGCCGCTCCACCGACCACTCGAGAGTCACCTCGGCGGGCCACTCCTGCAGCGCGAACCTCCCGATGGTCTCCGCGATGCTCCGCACGGCGTCGTAATCCAGCTTGCGGATGATCGGGAGATAGAGATGCAAGCCGGTCCGTCCCGAGGTCTTTACGAACGTATCCAGGCCCAGTCCTCCCAGCATATCGCGGATCCGAAGCGCCAGATCCCGGGTCCGCTTGAAGGCCTTTCGGTGGAGCTCGGGCTCCTGTCCTTTCGCTTCCCGGCCGGAGTATTGATAAGGATCCAGATCGAACACCACGAAGTCGGGGAAGTTCAGAATGGACTTCTCCAGGGTCTCCTCTGAACCGGAGAACTTCCGGCCTTTACCGCGAGCGTCGGGTGCCGGGTTTATCCGGGAAAACCAGGGATGCATCTCCAGCCCGGCCATCTGTCCCAGCCAGATCAGCGTGGGAAGGTTTTCACAGATGAGATAATCTCCGTCTCCCTCAGTGTGACTCGAGTAGATGGAGACGGTCCGCGCGAACGGCGGTGGGTTGTCCCAGTGCTTCTGGTAGAAGCTTTTTCCGGCTATGCCGTTGGGGTATCGGGTGACGAACAGGGGCCGATCGGCGAGATGAGGGAGAAGCCAGGGCGAGACCCGCGCCAGATAGCGGAGCAGGTCCCGTTTGGTGAGTCCCCGGGTCCGGCCTGCGCCGGGCCAGAGCACTTTGTCCAGGTTCGTGACCGGCAGCTGGTGCCCCTCCACGGTCAACACCAGGTTGGCGGCTTTCTCATCCAACGCATCGAGCAGTTTTTTGACCTGGGTCATCCAACCTTCCGCGGCCGCCGCGCTGGGCGGGTGGCGCGGGTGCGAGCCCGGGCCGGTGGCTTGGGCTTGGCCTTCTTCGCGGCCTCGACACTCCGCTTCAACGCGTCAGCCAGGTCGAAGACCCGAGTGTCCTTGGCAGCCGGCGCGGTCACGATCTGCTTGCCTTCGAGCTTGGCCTCGATGAGCTCGGCCAGTGCCTCCCGATAGTGATCGCGGTACTCACCGGGATCGAAGGGCTTCCGCAGAATGTCGATCAGGGTGAACGCCATCTCCAGCTCGCGATCGGAGATCTTGACGTTGCCGAGGTCGACATTGCGCTCCATCCGGATCTCGTCGGGATAATACAGCGTCTCCAGCATGATCGTCCCGTCCTGCGAACGGAGGACGCACAGCTGCTCTTTCTGCCGGATGGCTATCGTGGCAACGGCGCTGAGCTTCTTCTCGGCCAGGGCCTTGAGCAGAAGGGCATATGGTTTCTGCGCTCGTTCATCCGGCTCGAGGTAGTAGCTCCGCTCGTAGAAGACCGGATCGATTTCCCGCTCCTCCACGAAGGCGCTCAGGTCGATGGTGTGCTTGCTGGGCAGCGGAAGACTCTCGAAGTCCTCTGGGGTGAGGACGACGTACTGCCCTTTGGCGTATTCGTACCCGCGCACTGTCTCGCTCCAGGGGACCTCCACCTCGTCGGTCGGGCACCAGCGGCGCTGCTGAAGCCGAGTGCCATCCTTGGCGTGAAGCAGATGGAAGCTGATGTCCTTGCTTGCGGTTGCACCGAACAACTTGACGGGTATGGTCACCATCCCAAAGCTGATCGAACCGCTCCAAATCGCTCGTGGCATGTGCTTCCCCTGGTCGGAAGTCGCGTGACTGAACCCCGGAGCTTTTCCACATCACTCCGGCATTATCCACAGGATTATCAACATAAATTGTTGATAATCAACGACTTACAACGTCGATTATGGTTCGACGGAGGGAAGGGCTGCTGTGGGTTGAGTCACACTGCTCAGCGCTTGGGGCGCTTCTGCTGGCTTGCGGGTGGAGCGGTGATGGCGCGAAGCACGCCGTTGAGAGCCTGATCCTTCGTCGAATCTACGATCCGGGGCGCCAGGGAATCGGTGTTCACCAGTGGCGGTGCCGCCATTTCAGGCGCGTTCGGAGCCGATTGGATTTCCGTAGCGGTCTCGCTCGAGGTCGCACCCAGGGACGAGGTCGCTGCTCCCGCGGTCGATTCGGAATTGAGGTCATCGCGCGAGTGCGCCGCTGCCGGACTCGTCGAGGGTGTGGCCCGACTTGGGCGCACGACCGCAGGGATGGCGGGCATCACCGCCGCTGCGGTGGTCTCGGGGCTGCCCTGCTCAGGCAAGATTTCGGTCACAAGCCTGCGGTGGCTCCGAGGCTGGACGGCGACGGATTCCGACTGGGCTGACGTGATGACGGAGTAAACCAGTTGAGCACCGGCCATTGCGATCGAGCCGGCCAGAGCGAGGCGGAATGAGCGTCGTCCCGAACCCGAACGGCGAGACTTGGTGGACTTCGTTTTCGGCTTCTTTGCCGGCTCCGGTTTGGCTGCGCGGGTTTCCTGCACCGGCTCACGTCGGGCCTCTGGCCGCGGCTCACGTCGGGGCTCTCGCCGTGGCTCCTTGTGCGCCACTGGTTTTGGCTCGGGCATGGCACGCGCGGGAGCCGCGGGCGGATCGACCAACTCGCCCAGCGTAAGCAGCTCGAGCGGCTTGACCGGTGGTCCGGCCACCAGCTCGGCCGGCGTGAGCTGCATCGAAGCCGCGACTTTGTAATGAGGATGAAACTGGATGGGGAGCCACTTGTTCGAGTTGTTATGCCAGATGCGGGCGTGAGGTGTCACCACCCCGCGGCGGATCGCGACGGCTAACTCCTCGATTGACCGGAATGCCGTCTGCTCGCCCGGCGAGAGCTCGATTCGATACATCGGCACGTCCTCGCGAGTTTCTGAGGCTGCCGACCTCATGCAAAGTTCACGCGAGAGTTGCGTGCATTTTGGTTCATGACTGAGAGTCATGCGACCGCCACTGCAAGCGTTGACTCATCCGCAACGACAGCGCATCGCATCGTCGGCGAATTCTCGCACCACCACACACTTCCACGATTCAAAGGGAGATCTACCCAAACTGCTTCTTTCTGCAGTTTGCCGGGACTCGAACCCTGCTGCAGTTTTGCGCAACACGCGGCGTCTCCGCCGGTCTGGTAGATTGCCCGGAAAACTGCCGGCAACGAGAAGTCAGGAGGATCGGTGAGCGCTTCGAAGTGGCTGCCAAGGCTTGCGCTGATACAGGGCGGCTTCTATCTGGCAAGCGCCGTCTGGCCGCTCATCGATATCGACAGCTTTCAGGATGTGACAGGACCCAAGTCCGATCTCTGGCTGGTCCGAACGGTGGCGGTGCTGATCGCGGTGATAGGGGCCGTTCTTCTCATGGCCGGTCGGCGGGACCGGGTCAGCGACGAAATCGTTCTGCTCGCGGTGGGATGCGCACTCGGTTTAGCCGCCATCGACATCATTTATGTGATAGGGCATGTGATCTCGCCGGTCTATCTAGCCGACGCGGTTGCCGAGATCGGCCTGGGAGCCCTCTGGGGCATGGGGCGGCTTTGGCGTTGAGCCAGAATCATGAGGCAAGCGCCCTTCGAGTCGACGGTGTCACCAAGCGGTACGGTCCCCGGGTGGCACTCGCCGGCGTCTCGCTCGATGTTGCCGTGGGCGAGTGCGTCGCGCTCATCGGTGAGAGCGGTGCGGGAAAGAGCACCCTCCTCCGCTGCTTCAATCGACTGATCGAGCCGGACAGCGGAAGGATCCTCATTGGCGGGGAAGACGCGAGCCGGCTCGACCCCATCCAACTTCGCCGCCGCACCGGCTACGTCCCCCAGGACGGTGGGCTGCTTCCCCACTGGCGGATCCTGCGGAACGTCGAGTTGGTTCCCTGGTTGTGCCAGCTCAAGGGACGCACCCAGCTTGCCGAGGACGCCCTGAGTTTGGTGGGCCTCGAGCCCGAGCTGTTCGGGGCGCGATGGCCTCGTGAGCTCTCCGGCGGCCAACGGCAGCGCGCTGCGGTAGCTCGCGCGCTCGCGGTCAAGCCCCACGTCGTGCTGCTGGACGAGCCGTTCGGAGCGCTCGATGCGATCACTCGGGCGGACCTTCAGGCCAGCTTTGTCGCCATTCGCCGCGAGCTTGAGCTCACTGCGGTGCTCGTGACCCACGATCTCAACGAAGCTTTCCTTTTGGCCGACCGGATTGTGGTCATGCGCGAGGGCCAGGTCGAGCAGGCAGCGAGTCCCGCGCAGCTACGGGAAAACCCTGCGACCGAGTATGTCCGGCACCTGCTGCAGCGGGCCCGGGTGGCATGATACGACCGCTTGTGCAGATGCTGTTTGCTGTGGGGCTGCTCCAGGGGAGCTCTCCCCCCGGAGGCCCACAGGTGGACCGGTCTCCCCGCCGGGTGGTGGTTGCGTCGAAGCCGTTCGGGGAGTCCTATCTCCTGGCTGAAATGTTTGCCCAGCTGCTCGAGTCTCGAGGGTACAGGGTCGACCGGCGCCTGGGGCTGGGCGCTACCGAGATTGCCTTCCAGGCTCTGCGCACCAATCGGATTGACGTATATCCCGAGTACACCGGGACCGGTCTGCTCGCCATTTTGGGCCGGCGTCCCATCTCTGACCCTGCCCAGGTGTACCGCGAGGTCTCGCGGGAGTTTCGCAGCCGTTATGGCGCGCGATGGCTCCCACCTCTGGGATTCCAGAATACCTATGCCATCGCGGTGCGGAGCGAGCTGGCTCAACGGCTTCACCTGGCTACGCTGAGTGACCTCGCGGCGGTGTCGGGGAAACTGCGGGCGGGGCTCACGCCGGATTTCATCGGACGGCCTGACGGATTGCCGGGGCTGGAAAGAGTCTATGGAGTGCACTTTCGCTCGGTTCGTGCCCTCCTGCCGGCCATCAAGTACCAGGCACTGGCCGCCGGTGAGGTGGATGTGATAGACGGCTACTCGACCGACGGCTTCATCGCGCGCTATGACCTGGTGGTTCTGAAGGATGACCGCCGCTTCTTCCCACCCTATGAAGCGGCGGCACTCATCAGTCCGCGTTTTTCCCAGGAGCTGCCCGCGGGTGTCGCGGTGCTCACGGAGATCAGCGGGCTGCTCACCGAGGAGGACATGCGCCGCTTCAATCGCCGGATCGAGGTGGACAACGAGCCGATCCCCTCCGTGGCTGCCGACGCACTCCGCTCCCTGGGTGTGCTACAGGGCGCGGCGAAGGTGCCGGCTCCCGGGGCGCGACCTCAGGACCGTGGAGTGCTGCCGTACTTATGGGATGAACGCGCCACCATCGCCGGACTCACCCTGAGGCATCTGTTGCTGGTTGGGGTCTCGCTCACGGCAGCCCTCGCGCTGGCCCTGCCGTTGGGCTTGATTCTGGAACGGAGTCGCAAGGTAGCGGAGTCGGTGATCCGTACCGTGAGCCTGCTGCAGACGCTGCCCAGCATCGCGCTCCTTGCGTTCATGATCCCTTTACTTGGCATCGGCGTGGTTCCCGCTCTGGTCGCATTGTTCCTGTACTCCCTGTATCCGATTCTCAGAAACACCTACACCGGTGTGCGGGATGCTGCCCCCGATGCGGTCGGGGCGGCCCGGGCGCTGGGCATGACACCACGTCAGATCCTGCGATATGTGCGACTCCCACTTGCGGCCCCGATTATCATGGCCGGAATCCGGACCGCCGCGGTGATCAATGTGGGCACCGCAACGCTCGCCGCCTTCATCGGAGCCGGTGGCCTGGGAGATCCCATCGCCGCCGGGCTGGCCTTGTCTGATACCAAGATGATCCTCTCCGGCGCCCTGCCGGCAGCGGGTTTGGCCTTATTGGTAGACGGCGTGCTGGGTATGTGTGAGCGGCTGGTAGCTCCAGGAGGATAGATACGTGCGATTACATCCATTTCGGGCAATCCGGCCCCGACCAGAGCTGGCTTCGAAAGTGGCCGCCGTCCCGTATGACGTCGTCAATCGGGATGAAGCCACCGAGTTGGCGCGGGGGAATCCCGAGAGTTTTCTGCATGTGGGGCGATCGGACATCGATCTGCCGAAGGATACCGATCCGCATGACCCGCGGGTGTATGACCAGGCCCGCGAAGCACTCGACCGATTCCTGGACCAAGGAATTCTGATCCGGGACCGGGCCCCCGGTCTATACCTCTACCGGTTGATCATGGATGGTCGGCCTCAAATGGGTGTGGTGGGTTGTGTTCACATCGACGATTACGAGTCCGATGTCATTCGAAAGCACGAAAAGACCCGTCCCGATAAGGAGGACGACCGCACCCGTCACGTGCTCACGCTCAATGCTCATGCCGAGCCGGTGTTCTTGACATACCGCGGATCCGGAAGCTTCGATGCCCTCGCCCGTTCCGTTCTCGATAGCAACCCCCTCTACGATTTCCGTGCGCCGGACGGGGTCCAGCACACAGTCTGGCGCATCGCCGACCCGGAACGCTGGATCCAGGCGTTCGGGAGGGTGCCGTACGCCTACGTAGCGGACGGACACCACCGCTGTGCCAGCGCCTGGCGGGCGGGAAAGGAGCTGCGGGCCACCCAGCCGGGGAACGATGAGCCCAACTGGTTTCTCGCGGTGTTGTTCCCCGCCGACCAGCTCCGCATCTTGCCCTACAACCGGGTGGTGCGGGACTTAGGGGGGAAGACGCCGGAGCAGATCTTGTCGGAGCTTCGGCGAATCGGCCGAGTGTCCTCCACCGATCAGCCGCAGCCATCTCGTCCGGGCTCCTTTTGCGTGTACCTCGAACAGCACTGGCACCTGGTGGTGCTGGATGAGGGCAGCATCGATCGCCACGATCCGATCGGCTCGCTCGACGTCTCTCTGCTGCAGGACCGGGTGCTGGGACCGATCCTGGGCATTGGAGACCCGCGCACCGACAAGCGAATCGATTTCGTGGGTGGCATTCGCGGTACCGCTGAGCTGGAGCGACGAGTGAACTCCGGCGAGATGGCGATTGCCTTTTCTCTGTACCCCACCACACTGGAGCAGCTGATGGCGGTGGCTGACGCGGGCCAGGTCATGCCGCCCAAGAGCACCTGGTTCGAGCCCAAGCTCAGGAGCGGACTGTTTGTTCACGAGCTGAGCTGAGTCGAGAGTCATGAGTCATGAGTCGGGAGTCGGGAGTCGAGAAAGGACTCGAAGAATTCGTGGCCCCATGGGACTGGAATCGTCTCGCCCACGACTCTAGACTCTTGACTCTCGACTCTTGACTCCTGACTTCACGGAGCAGCAATGAAGGTTCTGGTCGCAGATAAATTCGAAAAGGTGGGCATCGACGGGCTCAAGGAGCTGGGGTGCACCGTGGTGTCCGAGCCGAACGTGAAGGCCGAGGGGCTCCCCGCCCTCATCAAATCGGTCGATCCCAATATCCTCATCGTTCGAAGCAAGAAGGTGAATGCGGAGGCGCTCCGGGCCGGTACCGCTCTCAGCCTGGTCATCCGGGCCGGCGCGGGAATCGATACCATCGATGTGACCGCCGCGTCGGACCTGGGTGTATTCGTCTCCAACTGTCCGGGGAAAAACTCCATCGCGGTGGCCGAGCTGGTGATGGGGTTGCTGCTGACGTGTGATCGGCGCATTCCCGACCAGGTGGCCGACCTTCGCCAAGGCAAGTGGAACAAGGCGGAATACTCGAAGGCCAGAGGACTGTATGGGCGAACCCTTGGCATCGTAGGGCTGGGTCAGATCGGGCGGGAAGTCGCTCGCCGGGCCCAGGCATTCGGCATGCAGGTCATCGCCTGGTCCCGCAGCTTGACCCATGAAGAGGCCGACCAGTTGGGTATTCGCTATGGCCAGACTCCGCTCGAAGTGGCGCGTCTTGCCGATGCCGTGACCATCAACGTCGCGGCCAACAGCGAAACCAAGGGGCTGGTCAATGCCGAGTTCCTGGCGGCCATGAAGCCGGGGGCCTACCTGATCAACACCTCGCGCGGGTCAGTGGTGGATGAGGCGGCGCTGCAGGAGGCAACTGCCCAGCGACATATTCGGGCGGGGCTCGACGTCTACCAGAATGAACCGGCGGGCGGGACCGGCGAGTTCTCCAGCACGATTGCATCCCAGCCCGGAGTGTATGGAACCCATCATGTGGGAGCGTCCACTGACCAGGCGCAAGTGGCCATTGCCCACGAAGTCATTCGGATCGTGCAGTCCTTCCGCGCCACCGGCGAAGTTCCCAACGTGGTCAATCGGCTGGCCAAGAGCTCAGCCACCCACGTTCTCACGATCCGCCATCGCAACCGGCCAGGCGTTCTGGCCCATGTGTTCGGGGTCCTTGCCGGCGCGTCGATCAACGTGGAAGAAGTCGAGAACATCATCTACCACGGGGCACACGCGACCCTCGCCCGGATCCATCTGGACGGACAGCCGAATCCGGGCGCCATCTCGCGCATTCGCGACGGCAATCCGGACATCATCAGCGCGGAGCTGAGCTTGATCGATGGCAAGAAGTAGTCGAGAGTCAGCCGGGAGTCGCACTCTCGAATCCCGGTACCCTGAGGTATGTTAAACTTTATAATGATGGCTGACTGACCCCCGACTCCCGACTCCCGACTCCCGACTCCTGACTCCTCTCATGCCCGACCGAATTCACAACTTCAGCGCCGGACCCGCCGTCCTCCCCGAACCAGTTCTCCGGAAGGCCCAGGAAGCCATCTGGAACGTCGCCGGAAGCGGCATCGGCATCATGGAGCACAGTCATCGGGGCAAGGTGTTC
>DASSED010000254.1:0-8875 GCA_035695405.1 Gemmatimonadales bacterium | reverse complement strand
ATCCCCGGCAGACTCACGAGCTTCCCGCGAACCGCGTCGGTGATCCCATCGGCGATGTAGTCGTTGGCCGGCGCTCCCAGGTTTTCGAAGGGGAGCACCGCGAGCCGCGTGGCGCCACTGGTTTCGGTCGGGTGCGACCGGTTGCGTCCGAGCCAGAGCGCCGACGCCACCGCCGCAACGAGTGCCAACGCCACCAGCGCGATCGCGACGGCGGAGAGACGGCGCCCGGGAGCGGGCGCGACCGGAGGCCGAGCCTCGGTGGGCTCCGTTGCGCTCGAGGAGAGCGCCTGGGCGAACTCAGCCGGTGTGGAGAACCGGTCCGCCGGGTTGTTGGCGAGTGCCTTCCGGAGCGCGTGCGCCACCGAGCCGGGCACCGAGGGACGCACCCGAGTGACGTTGGGGACCTCACCGGTGAGACGCTTGGCCATGAGCGACTGCGCGGTGGGGGCGGTGTAGGGCGGCTCGCCCGCCAGCATCTCGTACAGCACCGTGCCCAGGCTGTAGATGTCGGTGCGGCCGTCCAGCTCACGCTCGCCGGCGGCCTGCTCCGGGCTCATGTAGGCCGGCGTGCCGAGGACGACACCGGTATCCGTCAGCCTCTCGTTCCCGCTTCCCTGCTTCCCTGCTTCCCCGCCTATACCGAAATCCGCGACCAGCGCTTGTCCGTCGGAGAGCAGGATGTTCTCGGGTTTGATATCACGGTGGATGACGCCATGCCGGTGGGCATAGTCCAGTGCGAGCGCGACCTCGCGGGTGAGCCGCAGCGATTCCTCGACTGGGAGCTGCTTCTCCCGCGTGAGCCGGGCGCGTAGGGTTTCGCCGTCGACGTAGGGCATGGTGAACCACAGTATTTCTGCCCCGCTGCCCCGCTCTCCATCCACCCGAAAGCGGGTACCCGCCCCGCTTACCAGCGCCCCACTGTCATAGACCGACAGGATGTGCGGATGCTGCAACCGCGCGGCCAGCTTGATCTCCCGGAGGAACCGTTCCGGTCCCAGCGCGAACGCCAGCTCCGGGTTCAGGACCTTGAGCGCGACCGGCCGGTCGTGCCGGAGGTCGTGGGCCAGATAGACCGTCGCCATCCCGCCCCGTCCGAGCTCGCGCTCGACGCGGTAGCGCTCGGCCAGAGCGATTTGGAGTTGCGGTAGGAGATGGGACACGGTGAAAAGGTAAGCGGTGGCGGTAAGGCGGTAAGGCGGTAAGGCGGTAAGACGGTAAGGCGGTAAGACGGTAAGGCGGTACGGCGGTACGACGGTAAGACGATGCGTGAGGTAAGAAGGAACCTCATCCCGAGCGTAGCGAGGGATCTACTCCATGACGTTCAAAATACCTGCGGAGTAGATCCCTCAGTCACTTCGCTCCTTCGGGATGAGGTAGTCTCTATAACCGCCGTCCCGCCGTCCCGCCTTACCGCCCTCCCGTCATCCTCGCCACCGTCTCTCTGCTCATCGCGAGCGCCAGCTCGTGCTCGCCCATGAACACCTCGCCCAGGTGCTCCCGCCGGAGCAGCTCGGCCTCTTCATCACTATGGGTCCGGAGCAGGACTCCGATCTTGGGGTTCAGGGTCCGCGCCACCTCCACCATCTTGCGGACCTTGACCGTGTCCGGCGTGGCGATCACCAGCAGGCCGGCGCGAGCCACGTGGGCCTGGATCAACACCTCCGCGTCGCCCGCATCACCCGAGACTGAGGGAATTCCTTTTTGGCGGAGCCGCTCTACCGACTCCCGGTTCTGCTCCGCCACCACGTAGCGGATCCCCCGGTCGCTCATTGCCTGGGCGATGCGGGTGCCCACCCGGCCATAGCCCACCAGCACCACATGCCCACTGAGCGTTTCCGGGTCCACCGTCGCCGGAAGCTCGGCCAGCGGATCGTCCCGGCGCTCCAGTGCCCGTGCCACGGACGAGCGTGAGCGGACCCAGCGCTGCACCGGCTCGATCGCCGCGAAGACCAGGGGATTGAGGGTGATCGAGATCAGTGCCCCCGCGAGGATGAGACTTTGCCCTGCCTCGGGCAGGAGACCCAGACTCAGCCCCAGACCCGCCAGGATGAAAGAGAACTCCCCGATCTGCGCCAGACTCGCGCCCACCGTGAGCGCGGTGTTGAGCGGGTAGCGGAACAGGAGCACCAGCCCCACGGCGGCGGCGGTCTTTCCCAGCAGGATGACGCCGATGGTGGCCAAGAGCTTGACCGGCTCGTGCAGCACCACGCCGGGATCGAACAACATGCCCACCGAGACGAAGAACAGCACCGAGAACGCGTCCCGGAGCGGCAGTGATTCCTCCGCCGCCCGGTGACTCAGCGCCGATTCCCGGAGCATCATGCCGGCGAAGAACGCCCCCAACGCGAACGAGACGCTGAACAGCACGGCCGAGAGGTAGGCCACACCGACCGCTGCGGAGATGATGGCCAGGGTGAACAGCTCGCGCGAGCCGGTGCGAGCCACCGCCCAGAGCAGGCGAGGAAGGAGGCGCTTGCCCGCGACCAGCATCAGCGCGATGAACGCGGCTACCTTGAGCAGCGTGATGGCCAGCGTGGACCAGAGTCCGTTGGTGCCCGAGAGCGCCTTCCCGCCCAGCGCCGGCGCGAGCGCGGGGAGGAGCACCAGCACCAGCACCACGACCAGGTCTTCCACCACCAGCCAGCCCACCGCTATCCGGCCGTTGAGCGACTCGACCTGACCCCTCGCCTCGAGTGCCCGGAGCAGCACCACGGTACTGGCGACTGAGAGCGCCAGGCCGAACACCAGCGCCGCCCCGAGCGACCAACCCCACCAGAGCGCCACACCTCCGCCCGAGATGGTGGCGCCCGCGATCTGCACCATGGCGCCGGGGACGGCGATGCGCCGCACCGCCATCAGGTCCTCGAGCGAGAAGTGAAGCCCCACCCCGAACATCATCAGCATCACGCCGATCTCGGCGAGCTGGCCGGTGAGGTGCACGTCGGCCACGAATCCCGGCGTCGCGGGACCGGCCACGATCCCGGCGACCAGATACCCGACCAGCGGTGGGACCCCGATGCGCACCGCCACGAACCCCAGGATCAGCGCCAGCCCCAGGCCGGCCACAATGGTCGTGATGAGGCTGACGTCGTGAGGCATCAGGGTGTCCTATTCGATGATGGTGCCGTAATGGCGTCGGCCGCAGTCAGGGCAGAAGGTGTGGGAGAACTTTGCCTCGGAGCGATCGGTAATGTACCCCTCCAGCTGGAACCAGCTTCCCTCCTCGCCCCGGATCCTGCAGAAGGTACAGATCGGGAGCGTCCCGCCGTCCCGCCGTCCCGCCCACCGCTTTCGGTCCATCCCCCGCTACATTCGATAACATGACCTCCTCGCTGGACACCCGTCCGGGCTCCCCCGCCCGGTCGGGGGCTACCGGCATCCTCCTGGCCGGCGACATCGGTGGGACCAAGACCGCACTGGGCCTGTACTCCGCCGAGCAGGGGCCCCGCACCCCACTGCTCGAAACGGAATATCCCAGCGCCAACTACCTGTCGCTCGGAGCGATCGTCCAGGAGTTCCTGGCGGGCACCGAGCTCCGGGCTGACCGGGCCTGCTTCGCCGTCGCCGGGCCGGTGTTCGGCGGCTCCTCCCAGGTCACCAACCTTCCCTGGCTGCTGTACGAGCCCGACCTCCAGGACGAGCTCGAGCTTCGGTCGGTCCATCTGGTGAATGACCTCGAGGCGATCGCCGGCGCGATGACCATCCTCGGCCCCGGCGATCTCCACCCGCTCAACTCCGGCGAGTCGATCGCCGGAGGAGCCCGGGCGGTGATCGCTCCCGGTACCGGATTGGGCGAAGCGTTCCTGGTCTGGGACGGCTCCCGCTATCGCGCCTTTCCCTCCGAGGGGGGACACGCCAACTTCGCGCCCAGCACCGAAGAGCAGGCCGGGTTGCTGCTCCATCTCCTGAAGCTCTGTGACCACGTGAGCGTGGAGCGGGTCTGCTCTGGCCCCGGGCTGGTCCACATCTACGAGTACCTTCGGGAATCCCGCCAAGCCCCCGACTCGGCCGATCACGCTGCCGCGATCCAGGCCAATCGGAAGGATGGACCAGCCCTGATCAGTAAAGCGGCTCTCCGCCCCGATCCCGACCCGCTGGCCCGCGCCGCCCTCGAGCTGTTCGTCGACATCCTCGGCGCTGAAGCCGGCAACCTCGCCCTCAAGGTCCTGAGCACCGGTGGCGTCTACCTCGCCGGCGGCATTCCCCAGCGAATTCTCCCGGCGCTCGAGGACGGCCGCTTCATGCGCTCTTTCATCGCCAAGGGACGGATGAGCGAGCTGCTCTCGCGAATCCCGGTCTGGGTTGTCGCGCTCCACGCCGCTCTGCTCGGCGCCGCGCTTGTGGGGCTCAGGGGAATGAGCGAAAGTGGCGAAATGAGCGGAAATGTTCCCATCCCGGGTTCCGCCTCTACCGCTCCTTCCGCCCCTTCCGCCTCCCCCCGCGAACATTAAGGCTGAGACGAATGGGCATGCAGCTCGGAATGATCGGCTTGGGACGGATGGGCGGCAACATGGTGCGGCGGCTGATGCGCGCGGGACACGAGTGCGTGGTCTACGACGTGAATCCTCCATCGGTCAAGGCGCTCGTTGACGAGGGGGCAACGGGCACCGATTCGCTGGCCGGCTTCGTGAACGCGCTGCGCCAGCCCCGCACCATCTGGCTGATGGTACCCGCGGCGCTGGTGGATCGGACGCTGGCCGACCTCTCATCCCATCTGGTTGGGGGCGACACCGTCATCGACGGCGGCAACTCCTACTACCATGACGACATCCGTCGTGCCGCCGAGCTCAGAGCCAGCGGTCTTCATTATATAGATGTAGGGACCAGTGGCGGGGTCTTCGGACTGGAGCGAGGCTACTGCCTCATGATCGGAGGCGAGCGGGATCAGGTCGAGCGGCTCGATCCGATATTCGCGGCGCTCGCTCCCGGCCTGGATGCCGCCCCCCGCACGCCCGGAAAGAAGCCGATCACCGGCACCGCCGAGCGGGGCTACCTCCACTGCGGACCCGCGGGCGCAGGACACTTTGTGAAGATGGTGCACAACGGGATCGAGTATGGCATCATGGCGGCCTACGCCGAAGGGCTCAACATCCTGCATCACGCGGGTGTGGGGCGAGACATGCGCGAGGCCGACGCCGAGACCACGCCGCTGCGCCATCCGGAGCACTATCAGTATGAGCTCGATCTCGCCGCGATCACCGAGCTCTGGCGCCGAGGGAGCGTGATCAGCTCCTGGCTCCTGGATCTCACCGCCCGGGCGCTGCGTGAGAGTCCCGATCTCGCCAACTTCGCCGGCCGCGTCTCCGACTCGGGCGAGGGCCGCTGGACCATCGCGGCCGCGGTGGAGCAGTCGGTGCCCGCGCCGGTATTGAGCGCCGCGTTGTTCCAGCGGTTCAGCTCACGGGGCGAGGCCGACTTTGCCGACAAGCTCCTCTCTGCGCTCCGCTATCAGTTCGGCGGTCACCACGAGAAGGGCAAGGACTAGAACATCACGATGGCAGAACTCCCCGCTCCCTCCGACGCACTGGTCGTCTTCGGCGTTACCGGCGACCTCGCCTATAAGCAGATCTTCCCCGCCTTGCAGGCGATGGTGCGCCACGGCCACCTCAACGTTCCCGTCCTGGGCGTCGCCCGCTCCGATTACAACCTCGAGCAACTGCGAGCCCGGGCGCGACAGAGCCTGGAGCAACACGGCCCGCTCGACCCGGCCGCATTTCAGAAGCTGTGCGGGCTGCTCCGGTTCGTCGGGGGAGACTACGAGGACCCCGGCACCTACGACCAGCTGCGTGAGGCGCTGGGCGGGTGCCAGCGGCCGTTGTATTACCTGGCGATCCCGCCCAGTCTGTTTCCCACCGTCGTGTCGAGCCTGGCGCGAGTGGGGGCCGCCGACAGCGCCCGGGTCGTGGTGGAGAAACCCTTCGGCCGCGACCTCGCCTCGGCGCAGTCCCTCAACGCGACGCTGGATCAGTTCTTCCCCGAGCCGGCCATCTTTCGGATCGACCACTACCTCGGCAAGGAGCCGGTGCAGAACCTCCTCTATTACCGGTTCGCCAACAGCTTTCTCGAGCCGATCTGGAACCGCAACTACGTGGAGCGGGTCCAGATCACCATGGCGGAGAAATTCGGGGTGGAAGGACGGGGGAAGTTCTACGAGGAGGCCGGCGCAATCCGGGACGTACTGCAGAATCATCTGCTTCAGGTGGCGAGCCTGCTCGCGATGGAAGCGCCCTCGACTCGAGGCACCGAGGCGGTGCGCGACGAGAAAGCCCAGGCGTTCCGCTCCATGCGTCCGCTGGAGCCGGGCGATGTGGTCCGGGGACAGTTTCGCGGCTATCGCAAGGAAGCGGGCGTGGCGCCCGATTCCAAGGTGGAGACCTTCGCTGCCGTGCGACTGCAGATCGACTCCTGGCGCTGGGCCGGTGTTCCCTTCTACATCCGCGCCGGGAAGTGTCTCCCGGTGACGGCTACCGAGGTGCTGGTCGAGCTCAAGCGACCGCCCATAGCGCTCTTCCCCGACTGCACCGCCGCTCCGCCCAACCGCTTTCGTTTCCGGCTCAGTCCTCAAGTGGTTCTCTCGCTCGGCGCCCGGGCGAAGCTGCCCGGTGAAGCGATGCGGGGCGAGGACGTCGAACTGATAGCTTGCCACCAGGTGAAGGACGAGATGGCTCCCTACGAGCGACTGTTGGGCGACGCGATGCGAGGCGACCAGATGCTCTTTGCCCGGGAAGACTTGGTCGAGGAGGCGTGGCGGGTAGTTGACCCGGTATTGGGGAACGCAACTCCGCTCTTCGAGTACGAGAGCGGCACCTGGGGGCCGGCCGAGGCAGACCGGTTGCTGCAGAATGGGGTGGGATGGTTCAACCCGGAGCAGGAGTGGGCATGCGGGTAAGTAATCGCCGCCAACCAAATCTCCAAAGCCTTAGGCTGCTCTGATGGATTCACTGCACAGCGAGATCGTCTTCCTGTTCGACGTGGACAACACCCTGCTCGACAACGACCGGGTCATCGCCGACCTGCGGCGCTACCTGACCCGCGAGAGCGGCCCCGGCTGCGCCGACCATTACTTCGCCATCTTCGAGCAGCTCAGGGCCGAGCTGGGCTACGCCGACTATCTCGGCGCGCTCCAACGGTACCGCGTCGCCTTCCCCCATGATCCTCGGCTCATCGCGATCTCCTCGTATCTGGTGAACTACCCCTTCGCCAATCGGCTCTATCCCGGCTCGCTCGACGTGCTGGAGCTGCTGGAGACTTTCGGCCCCACCGTCATCCTGACCGATGGCGACGTCGTGTTCCAGCCTCGCAAGATCGAGCGCTCGGGACTCGGCGCCGCAGTCGAGGACCGGGTGCTGGTCTACATCCACAAGGAGCGGGAGCTGGACGACGTCGCCCAACGCTATCCGGCAGATCACTACGTGCTGGTGGATGACAAGCTCAGAATTCTCGCTGCGGTGAAACAGGTCTGGGGGCCGAAGGTGACCACTGTATTCGTCCGCCAGGGGCACTACGCCCACGATCCGGAGATCCTGGCCAACTATCCGCCGGCCGACGTGACCATCGATCGGATCGGCGATCTCTTGGAGTACGCCACACCCACACTGCTCGGTGCCGCCGCGGCGGCGAGCGAGGTTAGGAAAGCATGACCAACCCCACGCAACGACTCCATGATCTGGGCCAGAGCATCTGGCTCGACAACATGACGCGGGAGATGCTGGAGAACCGGACCCTGCAGCAGTACATCAAGGAGCTGTCGGTCACCGGGCTCACCTCCAATCCGACGATCTACGACCACGCCATCGGCAGCGGTACCTGGTATGACGATGCGATTCAGCAGAAGTCGGCCGCCGGCCTCTCCAGCGAGGAGCTGTTCTTCCAGCTCGCGGGCGACGATCTCTCGCGGGCTGCGGATCTCTTCCGACCGGCTTATCAGGCGACCAACCACACGGACGGCTGGGTGTCCCTCGAGGTCTCACCCGTATTCGCCCACGACACCAAGCGCACCCTGGAGCAGGTAAGGACGCTGCACCGGCAGCTGGAGCGGCCCAACCTCTTCATCAAGATCCCCGGAACGCCCGAGGGACTTCCCGCCATCGAGGAAGCGACCTTCAAGGGAATTCCCATCAACATCACGCTGCTCTTCTCCCGGGAGCAGTACCTCGCCGCCGCTCGGGCATATCAGCGCGGCGTCGAGCGCCGGATCGAGAAGGGTCTCGACCCCGACGTGGTCTCGGTGGCATCGGTATTCATCAGCCGGTGGGACAAGGCGGTGCAGGACAAAGTGCCAGCCGATTTGCGAAACCGCCTCGGCATCGCGATCGCGGGGCGAACCTATAAGGCGTACCGGGAGCTGCTCGACTCCCATCACTCGGAGGCTCTCGCTACCGCGGGTGCCCGCCATCAGCGGCTGCTCTGGGCCAGCACCGGCACCAAAGACCCACACGCGTCCGACGTGCTCTACATCGAGGCGCTCGCTGCACCCGACACCATCAACACCATGCCGGACGCGACGCTGCTTGCCTTTGCCGATCACGGCGAGATCCGGGGCACCATGCCGGAGGATGGGGGCGACGCCGAGACGGTGCTCGCCGAGTTCGAGCGCGCCGGAGTCGACGTCATGGCGCTGGCCGAGCAGCTGCAGCGCGAAGGGGCGGACGCCTTCATCAAATCGTGGAACGAGCTGCTGGAACGGATCGCGGCCAAGTCCGAGGTGCTGGCGACATGACCTCGACCCGAACCGCTCCTCCACCGGCCACTGCGACAATGGATCCGGCGGAGCTCGACCGGCTCTGCATCAACACCATCCGCACCCTGTCCATCGACGCGGTGCAGGCGGCCAAGTCGGGCCACCCCGGCACTCCCATGGCGCTGGCGCCGGCGG
>DASSED010000253.1:0-12284 GCA_035695405.1 Gemmatimonadales bacterium | reverse complement strand
CGACCGAGATCGCCGTCATCGCTCTCTCGGGCATCGTCTCCGATACATCCATTCGTACCGGGGGCGACGAGCTGGATCAGGCCATCGTCCAGTTCATGCGGAAGAACTACAACCTCCTGGTGGGCGAGCCGACGGCGGAAGCGATTAAGATCAAGATCGGGTCCGCCGCTCCGACCGGCGATGAGCGTGAGATGGAGGTCAAGGGACGAGACCTGGTGTCGGGCATTCCCAAGACGGTCCGGGTCCATTCGACCGAGATCCGTGAGGCGGTGCAGGAGCCGATTCAGCAAATCGTGGATGCAGTCCGTCGTGCGCTGGAGATAACCCCCCCTGAGCTCGCCAGCGACATCGTGGATCGTGGGATCGTCATGACCGGTGGTGGCGCCCTGATCCGCGGTCTCGACCTTCTTCTCGCCCAGGAGACCGGGCTGCCCATCCATGTCGACGAAGATCCCCTCACCTGCGTGGTGCGTGGCACGGGACGGATTCTCGACGATTACGAGAAATACCAGAGCGTTCTCTCTTCCTGAGCATGTCCTTCGCGTCTGAGCGTCGTTACACCCGCCGCGACTCGGTCCTGTTCGTACTCTGTCTCGGCATGTCGATGATCGCCCTCTTTGCGCCCGGCGGTTGGGGCATTGGGGTCGCGACCACGTTGCGGCAGACGGTGTTGGCCCCCCTGGTGTGGCTCCAGGCGCGCGCCGAGGAAGGGCGCACCAGCCGGGTCCGGTTCCGGGCCGTCAGCCTGGAGCGGGACTCCGCTGCGTATCTGGCGCAGTTTGTTCCCTCACTTCGGGCCGAGAACGAGCGTCTCCGCCAGCTGCTCCGTCTGAGCCACCGTCTCAACCTCTCCTACGTGGCAGCCGAGGTGTTGCATCAGCCGCAAGCGACCGACGGCCGCACCCTTCTCCTCAGTGTAGGCAGCCAGCAGGGAGTCGCACCTTTCAATCCGGTCGTTGCCCCGGAGGGCTTGATCGGCATGGTGCTCAGCGTCTCGCGGAACAGCAGCATCGCGATGTCGTGGGCTCACCCCGAATTCCGGGTAAGTGGGTTCACCGTCGGGGGAAATGCTCTCGGCGTCGTGGCCCCGTCGATCGAGGGTCCCAGCAACGAGGGGACGCTGGAGTACCGCGGGGTGCCGTATCGCGACTCGGTCCCACTGGGTACGCTGGTTCTGTCTTCCGGATTGGGTGGTGTCTTCCCCAAGGGCATACCGGTAGGAACCGTCACCGGCACGGTTCGTGAAGAGGCAGGGTGGGAACGAGTCTACCGCCTGCGTCCTGCTGCCAACCCGGGCTCCGCCTCTCACGTTCTGGTGCTGGTGAGCGCTCGCGGTGGAGACCTTGCCAGCGCGTTCCCGAGCGACTCGCTGCTCGAGGCCATTCGCCTCGATTCGATTGCGCGAATCCAGCGGGCTGATTCGATGGCTCAGGCGGCCAAGGCGGCAAAGGCGGCGCGGGCTGCCGCACGACGTGACTCGTTGGTCCGCACCTCGCCGATGCTGGGCGGCGCTCCCGCCGTCCCGCATGCGGCCATGACCAGAGATTCGGTCCAGTGAGCCCCCGACGCGTCACCCGGGCTCAGCTCGCCGCGGTGTTGCTGCTGCTCCTCTTTCTTCAGTTTTACGTTCGGCCCCGCCTCTGGAACGCTCGGGTCAGCCCTGATTTCCTGCTGATCGGACTGATGCTCTTCGCCATGCGGAGTGGGGCCGGCGTGGGGGCATTTGCCGGGTTCCTGGTCGGCTTGATCGAGGATACCCTGACCCCAGCCAGATTCGGAGCTGCCGCGCTGGCTCACACCGTGGTGGGCTATTTCGCCTCCTGGGGACGCGCGGTGTTCTTTGCCGACAATATCCTGGTTAATGCCGGATTCGTCGCGGTGGGCCTCTGGGTGCGGGATCTGATTGTGCTGGTGGCCAGCGGGACGGATCATCGCCAGCTGCTGGTCGAGCTCACCTTCTACAGTCCCATGCAGGCACTCACCACCGCGGCGTTCGCTCTTGCGGTTCTGCTGACCTTCCGGGCTCTGTTTTCGGTCAGACTTGACGCATGAACTTCGACTCGTACCGAGTCCGCCAGCGGGCCGACATCGCGCGGTTGACGCTGATCGGCGCATTCCTGGTCCTGGCCGGAGCCTTCTTTCGCACCCAGGTCATTCAGCACGAGAAGTTCCAACTCAAGGCCGAGACTAACCGACTCAGACCGATTTCCTTGACCTCGCCCCGGGGCAGCATTCTCGACCACAAGGGCCGGGTGCTGGCGGAAAATGTCCCGGGGTACTCCGTCAAGCTGCTGGCGACCTCGACCGACTCTCTTCGCGCGGTGCTCGCTCAGGTGAGCCGATACGTGCCGCTCGATAGTACCAGGGTCTCCGACATCATTGAGCGATACCAGCAGGCCCGGTATCAGCCGGCGCTGGTCTTCGGCGATGCGGCCTTCGACGTGATCGCCAAACTGGAGGAGCATCGGGCAGCACTGCCTGGGCTCGTTATTCAGGCGGAGCCCAAGCGGCTCTACCCCGCGGGCAAATCCGTGGCCCACCTTGTGGGGTACGTCTCGGAGGTGACCGAAGCCGATCTGGATGCCGACCGGTACCCGGGCGCGGTGTTGGGATCGATCGTGGGAAAGGCCGGGCTGGAACGGGAGTACGACGATACGCTCCGGGGAAGCGAAGGGGTCCGCTATATCGAGGTGAACGCCCGCGGGCGTCTGGTGCGGGAAGAAGCCGGAACGGCCTCCCTGCCGCCTACCCCAGGGAAGCCGATCGTGACCACGATCGATCTCGATCTCCAGCGGTTCGTCGACAGCATCTGGCCGCGCACGATTCGCGGCGCGATGGTGGCGGTGACGCCCAAGGGAGAGGTTCGCGCCCTATACTCCGCTCCCACATTCGATCCCAATCACTTCGTGGGCGGGATCTCGTCCACCGAGTGGAAAGCGCTGAACAACGATCCGGCAAAGCCATTGCTCAATCGTGTGATTCAGGCCCGGTACCCACCTGCCTCTCCCTTCAAGCTGGCCGTTGCCGCCATGGCTCTCAAGCGAGGACTCATCAACCTGAACACCAGGATGCCCGAGCCGTGCCGCGGTGGAATGCGTCTGGGCAACCGCGTGTTCCGGTGCTGGAAGAAGGAGGGGCACGGGAGCCTCGACCTCACCGGGGCGGTCGCCGCTAGCTGCGATGTGTATTTCTACCAGCTGGGACTTCGCCTGGGCCTCGATGCCATCATCCAGGACGGGGTCCTGATGGGATTCAGAGACAAGAGTGGCATCGATCTCGAGAACGAGCTGACCCCGATCTACCCCACCTCGGCGGCATATTTTGACCGGCTGTACGGTCCCAGGCACTGGAGTCCGCCCGGCACCACGCTGAACTTCTCAATCGGTCAGGGCGAGAACACCCAGACCTTGATCAACATGGTCAAGTTTTATCAGGGTCTGGCCGGCAGCGGATCCACGGTTGCGCCCTACATCGTGGCACCCACCTCAGACCGGGCCAGGTCCCTCGGACTCACCCCGAAAGAGCTGGAAGGACTCCGCCGCGCGCTCATCGCCGTGGTCGAGCGGGGTACCGCCGCGGCCAACCGGCGAGCCGATCTGGCGGTCGCGGGCAAGACCGGCACGGCCCAGAACCCTCACGGGGAGGACCACGGCTGGTTCATCGCGTTTGCCCCAGCCGACAAACCTGAGCTGGTTGTCGGTGGGATCATGGAGTTCGCCAAACACGGCACCACTGTGGCCCCCTACGTGGTGCAGACGCTCCGGCGCTACATCCTCGGCCCTGACGCGGTCGGTCCGGTCAAGATGGGCGTGCTGCTGGACGAGACCGCGGCCGCCCAGGACTCGGCTCCTCGTCCCATCGAGCTCGACCCGGACTCCGCAGCAGCGTCTCACGCGGCCGCCGACTCGGCCCGCTTGGCGGAGCCTCAGTGAGAGCGCCATCCATCGACCGTCAGCTCGTCGCCGTGACGCTGGGGCTGATGCTGTTTGGCCTCGCCACCCTTTATTCGGCGGGCCAAACCGATGTGCCGACCCGCGCAGCGGGTGTGTGGCACCGGCAGTTTATGTGGGTAGGCCTGGGCATCGTAGCCGCGTGGACCATCTTCCACGTGTCGCTCCGGGTGCTCGAATGGATGGCACCGGCGCTCTACGGGTTCAGCCTCTTGCTTCTCGGCATCGTGCTCATTGTGGGGACCGGCGCAGGAACGGCGGAGAGCAGTCACAGCTGGCTGTCGGTGGGTGGTCACCAGATCGGCCAGCCGTCAGAGCTGGCAAAGGTGGCCACGGTGTTGATGCTGGCCCGGTACCTGTCGGGCCGCAAGGAGCCACCGAGATCGTTGCGAGACCTCATCGGTCCAGCCCTCATCGTCGGATTCCCCTGTCTCCTGGTCCTGAAGCAGCCCGATCTCGGGAGTGCCGTCGTATTTATCGGAATATTCTTCGCCATGATGTTTTGGACCGGCGTCCGGCCACGCCTTTTGTTCCTGCTTGCCAGTCCCGGCATCAGCCTCCTCCTGGCCTTCAACACGCTGGCCTGGAGCGTCTGGATCATCATCTTCGTACTCATTCTGATCGCCTGGCGACCATATGTATGGGACTGGGTGGTGTTTCTCATCGCCAATGTGGCCATGGGAGCCATCGCCATGCCGCTGTGGAAGCGGCTGGCTCCGTACCAGCAGAATCGTCTGCTGACGTTCCTCAATCCCGAGGTGGACCCCCGGGCCGCAGGTTATCACGCCATTCAGTCGCGGGTGGCCATCGGATCCGGGGGTTGGTTCGGAACCGGGTACACCGCGGGACCGCAAAAGCGGCTCGCGTTTCTCCCGGAGCAGCACACCGACTTCGTCTTCTCAGTCGTAGGGGAGGAACTTGGTTTCGTGGGCGTGCTGATGGCGTTGAGCCTGTTCCTGGCGCTCTTTCTGGTGCTGCTGAGAATAGCGCGCCGGGCCACCGACCCCTTCAGCAGTCTGACGGTCTTCGGCATCGTGGGCCTCTTCTTTACCCACGTCTTTGAGAACGTCGGAATGACGGTCAATCTCATGCCCATCACCGGCATTCCGCTGCCGTTGTTCTCTTATGGCGGCTCTTTCTTCATTATATGTTGCCTCTGTCTGGGGCTCGCACTCCGGGTGGCGTGGGATTCAAGACTATCAGGCTATAGTGATGCCTGACAAGAACTTACCGTGCAAGCCCTAGCGCGGGAAGCGGGGTTCTGTGAGATTCCAAGGGCTTTGCTGGCCGGTTACCCCCTTACTCGCGACGCTACCCATCTTCTATGGCTGTAATGGCATGGTTTAAGAAGGAGCGCAAACCTCGAACTTCACAACGCGAACGGCTGGAAATTCCGGCTGACGCCTGGGAGAAGTGCGACAGCTGTGGCCACATCGACATCCGAGAGAAGTTTGAGAAGGCGCTGAACGTCTGTCCCGAGTGTGGCAAACACCGCCGCTTCAGCGCCGAGGAGTATATCGAGCTCCTGACGGATCGGGGCAGCTGGCGTGAGCTGTTTGCGGGGCTTCGCTCGGTGGATCCGCTGGAGTTCGAGAACTACAGCGATCGTCTCAAGATAGCTCGGGAGAAGGGGGGCGAGGCTGACGCCATCTACACCGGCACCGCTCGTCTGGACGGGCTTCCGTTCAACCTGGCGGTCATGAACTTCAAGTTCATGGGTGGGTCCATGGGTTCGGTGGTAGGCGAAAAGATCGCTCGCCTGGCGCGTCGATCGCTCGATAAGAAGATCCCCCTAGTTATCGTGTCTACGTCAGGCGGTGCCCGGATGCAGGAGGGGGTCCTCTCGTTGATGCAGATGGCCAAGACCTCCGCCGCCATCGCGCAGCTTCACCGAGAGTCCATTCCTTACATCTCGATCCTCACCGACCCCACCACCGGTGGAGTGTCGGCTTCGTTTGCCATGCAGGGTGATGTCGTGCTGGCTGAACCGGGTGCGGTCGTCGGATTTGCCGGACAGCGGGTTATCAAGCAGACTATCGGCCAGGACTTGCCCGATGGATTCCAGACCGCTGAGTTCCTCCTGGAGCACGGCCAGATCGACGATGTTGTGCCCCGGGCATCGATTCGAGATACCACCGCACGCTTGCTCCGGCACATGCAGGGGCAAAGGCCTCACGTCGAGCTCGCCGAACTGAGCTGAGCCGAGCGGCTGCTCGATTGCGCGCCCCACCCACAGCCCATTGGGTGGGGCGCAGTCATTCATAGGGTGTCGGCGATGGTCCATCCAACTCTCGACCCGATGTCGCTCACGTACGCCGAAGCCCTCGACTTTCTGTTTCCCCGGACGACGACCATCAAGTTCGGCCTGGCGACCACGCGTGCCCTGTTGCGGTCGCTGGGAAGTCCGCATGAGCTCATCCCCTCGGTTCACATCGGAGGCACCAACGGGAAGGGAAGTGTCTCCACGCTGGTAGCGGCCGCCCTTCGCGAGGCGGGCTGGCGTGTTGGCCTCTATACCTCGCCCCATCTAGCCTCATTCCGGGAACGCATTCGAGTGGATGACGTTCCTATCTCCGAGAACGCGGTGGCGATGTGGACCGGCCGGCTCCTGGCTCCCATTCTGGAACGGAAGGCCACGTTCTTCGAGGCCACGACCGCACTCGCGTTTGCCGATTTTGCCGCGCGGGGAGCGGAGATTGCGGTGATCGAGGTCGGGTTAGGGGGCAGGCTGGACAGCACCAATGTGATTCGGCCGCTGGCGAGTGGAATAACCAAAATCGAGCGGGACCACATGAAGTATTTGGGTGACACGCTCGAGCTCATCGCATGCGAGAAGGCAGGAATCGCCAAGCCGGGTGTGCCCTTTATCATCGGTGAGCGGGACCCCATGCTGGTCGAGGTTTTGCGACGGGAAGCGCACCGCGCCATTGCCCGTACCGATGGAAAGGGCAGAGCGGACGTGCGAGTCCTTCCCGCGGAGTATGAGTGGGACGGACCCCTGAGCCTCGCCGGCCCCCACCAGCGTCGCAATGCGGCCGTCGCCCAGGGGCTACTGACGGCTTTGCCTCCCCGCTATCGCCCTAACCAGACGCAGATCGAGCGGGCTTTCGGATCCGTCCGCGTGCCCGGTCGGCTCGATCGAAGGGGACGTTGGTTGTTCGATGTGGCGCATAATCCGGATGGGATGCGCTCCCTCGTGACCGCCTTGGCCGCCATGGGCCCAGCTCGGCCATTGCACGCGCTGGTTTCGATTCTGGGTGACAAGGAATGGCCTGAGATGCTGGTCCAGCTCGACCAGGCCATCGATAAGGGCGTGCTCACGATTGCCCCAACCGCGGCGGCACGCGGGTGGGACATCGAGTGGCTCAGGCGCTGGCTGCGGGATCCGGATCGGCCTCCGGCGCACGCCGAGTGGACTCTGATAGCCGATTTCAATGAGGCGATCGCGCGAGCCCAAGAAGGAGCCGGAACAGTACTCGTCACCGGATCCTTTCACACCGTGGGCGATGTGATGACGGCGTTGGGGATGGAGGTTTAGCGCTTACCGCTTACGCCTCACCCATTTATACTCCCCCCATGAAAACCAAGGCCCTGCCGGGCTTTCGTGATTTTTATCCTCTCGATCTCGCGCTTCGCACCCACATCTTCAAAACTTGGCGCGCGGTGGCGAGCCGCTACGGGTTCGAGGAGTACGACGGGCCGCCGCTGGAGCCGCTCGATCTTTACACCGACAAGAGCGGAGATGAAATCGTCGGTCAACTCTACAACTTCACTGATAAGGGAGAGCGCGAAGTCGCTCTTCGCCCCGAGATGACACCTACCCTGGCCCGAATGGTGGCGGCGCGCTCGGGGCAACTGCGAAAGCCCATCCGCTGGTTTTCCATCCCTCAGCTGTTCCGCTATGAGCGCCAGCAACGGGGGCGGCTTCGAGAGCACTTTCAGCTCAACTGCGATCTGATCGGTGAACCAGGGCCGCTCGCTGATTCGGAGATCATCGCCCTGGCTATCGACGTCATTCGCGCTTTCGGCCTGGGTCCTCGAGATGTCCGGGTGCGGTTGTCGGATCGGCGGGTTCTCTCGGCTTTATTGGAGCGACGAGGGGTTCCGGGTTCGAGCTTGACGAGTGCATTCGAGTTCATCGACAAGGTCGAGCGAATGCGGAAGGAGCAGGTCGAGGAGCTCGCCGGTCAGACCAAGTGGGGTAGCGCCACAATCGAGGACCTGGTCGCCGTCTCCCGGATCCGTGGGTTGGCGTCGCTGGAAGGGGAGCTGGATCGCACCCCTGAACTCCGCACTGTGGCACGTCCGCTGCTCGAGACTCACCAGGCGCTCGCGGCCATGGGCCTCGGTGAATTTCTCGAAATCGACCTCACGATCGTTCGGGGACTCGCCTACTATACCGGTATCGTGTTCGAGCTGTTCGATGCCGGGCGCACTTTACGAGCGATCTGTGGTGGCGGTAGATACGACAATCTGCTGGAAGCGCTCGGGGGCATTCAGCTTCCTGCGGTGGGATTCGGCATGGGAGACGTCGTGCTGGGCGAGCTGCTGAAGGATAAGGGATTGCTGCCCACCGATACCTCTGGCATCGATGTGTTCGTGGCGTTCATCACCCAGGACGATCTTCCGCAGGTGCTCGGAATGGCGCACCGTCTTCGGGAGGTCGGCCTCCGGGTCGAATACGGCCTGAGTCCTCAATCGGTGGGCAAACAGCTGGGTCTGGCGAATGACCGGGGGGCACGGCTGGCATTGGTGGTTGGGCCGGACGAGCGGGCCCGCGGTGAAGTTGTACTGAAGGACCTGCGCACCGGGTCCCAGGAAGCAATCCCATTCCAGTCGTCGATTGACGTTATCAAGGCTCGTATTCATGGCTGAAGCCAAGACCCAGACCAAAGCTTTGACGCCGCGCTCGGTGGACTTCAGCGCCTGGTACAATGAAATCATCGCCCGGGCCGAGCTGGCCGACTATAGCCCGGTGCGAGGCTGTATGGTCATACGCCCGAATGGCTACGCCATTTGGGAGCAGATGCAGCGGGCACTGGATCAGATGTTCAAGGACACCGGACACCAGAACGCGTACTTCCCGCTGTTCATTCCCCAGAGCTACCTGTCTCGGGAAGCCGAGCACGTCGAAGGATTCGCTCCTGAGACCGCAGTCGTGACGCATGGTGGTGGCAAGGAGCTGGACGAGCCGCTGGTGGTCCGTCCAACCTCCGAGACCATCATCTATGCCATGTACGCCAAGTGGATCCAGAGCTATCGGGATCTGCCGGTCTTGATCAATCAATGGGCCAACGTGGTGCGCTGGGAAATGCGGACCCGGCTCTTCTTGCGAACCACCGAATTCCTCTGGCAGGAAGGACATACCGCCCATGCCACCGAAGCGGAGGCGGAGGCAGAGGCGCGCCAGATGCTGGGTGTCTACCGGACCTTTATGGAGCGGTGGATGGCCATGCCGGTGATCACGGGACGCAAGACCGACGCCGAGCGCTTTGCCGGCGCGTTGCGCACGTACAGTCTGGAAGCATTGATGCAGGACAATAAAGCGCTGCAGGCCGGAACCAGTCACAACCTAGGACAGAATTTCGCCCGGGCCTTCGAGGTCACCTTCCAGACGGCGAGCGGTGAATTGGATCACGTATGGAACACATCCTGGGGGGTCTCCACCCGGTTGGTCGGCGCCCTGATCATGACTCATAGCGACGATCTTGGCCTGGTCTGCCCTCCCAAGCTCGCCCAGTACCAGGTCGTCATCGTTCCCATCTATAAGACCGACGAGGAGCGTGCGACCGTGCTCCAAGCCTCGGATCGCATTCGGAAGGAGCTTACCGGAGCCGGCATCCGGGCGCACCTGGATGCGCGGGAAGGCATGAAACCGGGGGCCAAGTACTACGAGTGGGAGGGAAGGGGAGTACCCTTCCGTCTGGAAATCGGTCCCCGCGACGTGTCGTCGGCCAGCGTCGTCCTGGCCCGGCGCACTGGAGGAAAGAAGGAGACGCTCCCGATGGATGGCCTCACAGGAAGGCTTATCCCTCTGATGGATCAATTCCAGACCGATTTGTTCGAGGCCGCCAAGACTCGGCGCGAGAAGGCCAGCCTGCGTGGTGCGACAAAAGCGCAGTTCATCGAAAAGATGGAGCAGGAGGGAGGATTGGTCTACGGCGGCTTCTGTGGGCGAACCGAGTGTGAAGCCGAGATCAAGGACCAAACCAAGGCCACCATCCGGGTGCTCCCGGACGAGGAGTTTCGTTCTGAGAGTGTTCCCACCACCTGCATGTGGTGCGGCCGGCCAAGTGTGGCTGAAGCCGTATGGGCGAAGGCCTACTGAAACCCGGAAAGACGGCCACGGGGGCCCGGGCTTCGAGCGGCACGCCCGGGCGGTTGCTCGATCTGTTCAGTGAGGCCGGTTTAACCCGCCGCGACAGAGCCCTTGCCTTATCCGACGTCTCGCTCGGGGAGATCGCCGAGCGGGCCGGCACCCCGGTTTTCGTCTACAATGCCGAGGCCATCCGGCAACGCTATCGCGCGCTCGACGAGGCGCTGGCCTCAGTTCCCCATCGCATCTGTTTCGCCGTGAAGGCCAACAGCAACCTGGCCGTGCTCCGGATTCTTCGGGACCTCGGCGCCGGAGCCGATATTGTCTCTGTCGGTGAGCTGACTCGGGTACTCCGGGCGGGCTTCACACCCGATCGACTGGTCTTCAGCGGCGTGGGAAAGACGGCCGACGAGATTCGGGAAGCCGCCCGCATCGGAATCGGCCACCTCAACGTCGAGTCCCGGGAAGAGCTCGATATCCTGGCCCGGATCGCCGAGGCTGAGCGCACGAGGGTTCAGGTTGGTATCAGGGTCAATCCCGATGTCACGACCGACACCCACCCGTATATCTCTACCGGCCAGCGGGGCATAAAGTTTGGCCTCCCATTCGATCAGGTGACCTCGGCGGCGGATTTTATCCTGCGACATCCGAGCCTCGAATTAACCACCTTGGCGATGCATCTGGGCAGCCAGCTGGTGGACACCACCCCTTTCGTGGAAGGCGTCACTCGCCTGCTGGAGCTGGTGGCAGCGTTGCGTCGCAAGGGGGTGAGCACGCTTCGGGTGATCGATATCGGAGGCGGGCTCGGCATTCGCTATGCCGAAGAGCCTTCACTCGATCCAACAAGGTTCGCGGCGGCCGTCCTGCCATTGCTCCAGCCCACCGGTCTGACGGTCTATCTGGAGCCCGGCAGGTTTCTCGTGGGTAGCGCCGGCGTGCTGCTCACCCGGGTCTTGTACCGGAAGCATTCAGGCGGGAAAGAGTTCGTGGTGGTGGACGCCGGGATGAACGACCTGGTACGCCCCAGTCATTATCAGGCGTACCATGAAATCGTGGAGGTGATGGAGCAGGGACGACCGGCTTCCCGAGCTGATATTGTCGGGCCGGTGTGCGAGACCGGTGATTTCCTGGCTCTCGATCGCATGCTTCCGGGCCTCGCTGCCGGCGATCTGCTCGCCGTGCTCGGCGCTGGTGCGTATGGCTTCGTCATGGCATCGAACTACAATAGCCGGCCCAAGCCGGCGGAAGTGATTGCCGATCAGGGCTCCTGGTGGGTGGCTCGAACCCGGGAGCGACTCGAAGACCTGTTTCAGTCGGAGCGCGTCTCCCCGTGAGCATCCCCCAGCATCATCCCGGCATTTTGATCATCGACTTCGGATCACAATACACCCAGCTCATCGCGCGACGGGTGCGCGAGGCTCACGTCTATTGCGAGATTCATCCACCATCGCGCACCGTGGACTGGATCAGGCAATGGCATCCCAAGGGGATCATCCTCTCGGGTGGTCCCAACTCGGTGTACGGCGAGAGTGTACCCACGGCCGATCCCAAGCTGTTGGAGTTGGGCACGCCGGTCCTCGGTCTCTGCTACGGGATGCAGCTCTTGGCGCATCTGTCGGGCGGGAAAGTCGTGCGGGCAAACCGCCGCGAGTACGGCCGCGCCGCGCTCAAGGTCGAGGGTGGGGGCAGGCTTTTTCAGGGATTTGGGTCCGGAGAGGAAACCCCGGTGTGGATGAGTCACGGCGATCACGTCGACTCGCCGCCACCCCAGTATGAGGTCACCGCCTCGAGCTTGAACTCCCCCGTGGCCGCTTTCGAGCACATCCAGCGGCCTCTGTTCGGAGTGCAGTTTCACCCCGAGGTGGCCCACACGCCTCGGGGGGGTGAAATCCTCAACAACTTCTTGTTCGAGATCTGCGGCTGCACTCCGGATTGGACTCCGGGCCACTTCATCGGGACCGAGGTCTCCCGGATTCAGGAGCTCGTCGGTTCCAGCGCCCGGGTCATCTGCGGCCTGT
>DASSED010000252.1:0-2359 GCA_035695405.1 Gemmatimonadales bacterium | reverse complement strand
ATCAGGATCTCGACGGCGGGAACCCGGCCCTTCTCGTCTTTCTGGGGCAAGAGCTGCTGCGAGATGATGGCATACACTGATTCGGAAAATCGCATCCGGCCGATCTCCCGCTCTTCGGCCGGTAACGTGGCCACGATTCGTTCCACCGTGGTAACCACGTCCGGCGTGGTAATCGTGGCGATGACCAGGTGACCGGTTTCGGCCCCTTTCAAGGCAGTGTCGATGGTCGCTGCGTCGGGAATCTCGCCGATGACCACAACGTCGGGATCCTGACGCAAAGCAGCACGCAGGCCCACTGCCAGACTTTGGGTGTCGACCCCCACCTCGCGCTGGGTGATTGAACAGCTCAAGTCTCGATGGAGAAATTCGATGGGATTCTCGATCGTGACCACGTGCTTGTGCAGTGTTCGGTTTATGTGATGGACCATGGCGGCAAGAGTAGAGCTCTTGCCGCTTCCTGCCACCCCGCTCACCAGCACCAGACCACGATCGGCTTCCGCAATCTGTTTGAGCACTTCGGGCAGCCGCAGTGACTCGATGGTGGGAACGGTGAACGGAATGACGCGCATGACGATCATGAACGAGGAGCGCTGCCGGAGCACGTTGACCCGAAAGCGGCCGACGCCCGGCATGCCCCAGGAACAATCGAAATCGTGCATCCGATCGATGCGCGCCCGGTCTTCTTCGCTGCTGATGAGTTTCAGGGCTATAGCCTTGGTCTGATCGGGGGTGAGCCGCTGCTTGGTGAGTGGCACCAGCTTCCCATTGATCCGGGCACGAAACACGTCCCCCGCCTTGATGTGCAGATCCGAGGCGCCTCGTTGAACCGCCGCTTTGATGATCTTCTCCATCACGCTCCGCCCCTCCAGGGTGGTTACGCCTCGACTGCCGGCCGGCCGCTGGCCGGAAGCAGGCCCATGCGGTCGCGCACCTCCCGCATGGTCTCGGAGGCCATGCGCCGAGCCGTGGCCGCCCCCTCGGCCAGAATCTCCTCGACCCGGTCGGGGTCTGCCTGAAGACGTAAGGCTCGTTCTCTGATAGGGGCCAGGGTGGCGATCATATTATCGGCCAGCACCCGCTTACAGTCGAGGCACCCCCACTTGGCCCCCCGGCAGTTCTCGGCTACCAAGGCGACGGTCTCAGGAGGCGAGAAGTACTTGTGCAGGTGATAGATATTGCAGATCTCCGGATTTCCTGGATCATGGCGAGTCACCCGCGCCGGGTCGGTTTTGGCGGGCCTCAGCTTCTGCCAGATCTCCTCCGGGCTGTCCAGCAGCCCGATGGTGTTCCCCAGGCTCTTGGACATCTTGGCTTGCCCATCCAGCCCCGTGATTCGTTTCGCTTCGGTAAGAATGGGCTGAGGCTCGGGAAAGAAGCCCGAGCCGCCGGCGAACTCAGTATTCCACTTGCGGGCGATTTCCCGGGTCAATTCGAGGTGCTGCACCTGATCGTCGCCCACGGGCACCAGATCGGCGCGATACAACAGAATGTCCGCTGCCATCAGCACGGGATAATTCAGGAGGCCTGCGGGCACGCTCTCGAAACGTTGCGCTTTATCTTTGAACTGCGTCATCCGCTCGAGCTCACCAATCGGAGTGACCGTATTCAAGAGCCACTGTAACTCGGCATGCTCCGGAACATGCGACTGCACGAAGAGCGTGGCTTTGTCCGGGTCGATGCCGGCCGCCAGGAGACCGATCGCCATGTCACGGGTTCGCTGCGCCAACGTGTGTTGATCGTACTTCCCTGTGATGGCGTGCAGATCCACCACGCAGATGAGCGACTCGTAGCTCTGCTGCAAGTTGACCCAGTTCTGCACCGCACCCAGCCAGTTGCCGATGTGGAGCTCACCGGATGGCTGAATTCCCGAGAATATGCGTGGCATGACGGAGCAACTTATCCGCCTGCCGCAGAGCACACAAGACTGTGTCTGTCTTAGACTTACTTCATGTCGCGAAGGCGGCGGCCGGCCGGGCGGCGGGGTATCTTCGCCAGGTGCAACGTCCGTCGGACCCGAGTGGCTGGGCGCTCAAGGGCGCCCGGGATTTTGTGACCGATGTGGATCGTACCGCCGAGCGGATGATCTGGGACGCTCTTCTAGCCTGGGATTCAACAGCCCGGGTGGTGGGGGAAGAGCTCCACCCCGAGCTGGTGACCGAGGGATTGGTGTGGATTGTCGACCCACTCGATGGCACCACCAACTTCCTCCACGGCTTCCCCGCCTATGCCGTCTCCATCGGCGCCCAGCTCGACGGCGAGCTGGTGGCGGGGGTCATCCACGACGTCCAGCGCGACCTGGTGCACCACGCGGCCTTGGGCCACGGCGCCTGGACCGGGGACGCCCACATTCGGGTCTCCG
>DASSED010000251.1:0-16980 GCA_035695405.1 Gemmatimonadales bacterium | reverse complement strand
CCGCTCTTCCCCTTGGCTGTCTTTGGTTCTGCCATACCCACCTCGCGACAAACGCTGGTTCCGAAGGTATGTAACCGGACGGCCATAGAGGGAAGGCCGGGGAGTTGCGCCATCCGGCTTCGGATGCACCTTAGAGTTGCTGTGACAACTTTGTAACAGCAACCCCGGAGGGACTATGAGAGTCCTCGTTACCGGAATGGCACTGGTGGCCGCCGCGCTGACTTCAACCCCAGCCGCCGCGCAGCACCCAGCCGGCTTCATCCGGATGCCTTCGGGCGACAGTCTTGCCGTGTGGGGACTGGAGCTGTTCCGAGTGCGGCAGGAGGCGCCGGCCCTGGTACTCCATTATGAGACCAGGCTCGACCTTCGCGATTCCGCCGCGGTACGGCGGGAGATCCTCCACATCTGGCCGGGATTCAGACCGGCAGCCGAGCAACGGGGACTGAGCCGAGCCGCCATTCGGGCGCTTCGGTTTCAGGCGGGAGTCAACGTAGCCTCGTTGCCTCAGGATCTCTGGACCAGAGACGCGGACCTGTATGGGATGGTCTTTACCCGTCGCACCGATGGCACCTGGACGGTACTGGGAGACAGCACCGCGTTACGGTGAGGTTACGGCGAGCGGGTCTGCTCGCCGGTGAGATCCTGGAGCGCTTCCTTGGCCTGCCTCACTCTGCCCTGTAGCTCCGGATCAGCCTTGTCCCATAATCTCACGAACCTGCCATACGCCGCGATCGCGGAGTCGCGCTGGCCGGCTAACTCGTAGGTGCGTCCCAGCGCCAGCAGGGTAAGCGGCTTGTATAGCGGCAGGCCCTCGAAACCATAGCGCAGCCACCGAATCCCATCGGCCCTGCTCTCCTTGCGCGCGGCCAGCGCCAGTGCCAGCTGGAGCCGGGGGAAGGCGCTCTCCTCATTGGGCGCAGCGGAAAGATCGAGCCCCGACTGCATGCGCCGGATGCCCCCGACTGAGTCACCTTGCAGCAGCTGGGCCCAGCCCTCTCCGGCTATGATCAGTCCCCGCAGCGGCGTTGGGATGCTCGCGCTGTCCCGGCTGTTCAGTGCCCGGGTCAGGATCCGTCTCCCCTCTGCCACTTGTCCTCGGAGGATGTGCAGCATCCCTCGCCCATACTCGGACTCGGCCCCGGGCCGCATCGCCTGCACCGCGCTGTCGAGCACGGCATTAGCTGCCGGCGGAGTGAGCCCCAAGACCACGGCCCATGCCGCATTCCCCCGAGCCTTTTCCGGATCCAGGGTGCGAAGCGAGTCGAGCACCAACCGGGCCTCGTGCCACCGCCCGGTTCCGGCCAGCACGCCCGCCCGGACTCCCTGGGATCGGGCCAGAAATATCGGAAACCCGGCCGACACTTCCTGCACCTTGTCGAAGAGCCGGAGCACCGTGTCGGAGGTCGCCTCAGGCCTCTGGTACGCAGAGAAGGCAGCCTGAATGATCCATGATGCCTGCTCGTTGAGGGCGGCGGCGAGAGCCCTATTGTTGGGCTCGGGACCCCAGATCTCCCCGGCCGCGGTACGTAAAGCGCTGACTTCCGGTCGGGGTGCCGTACGCTCGAACCGGGAGAAGTAACGATTGAACCGAGACCGGTCTCGGTAGAGCAGCGCCAGGTCGAGCGGGTGAATCAGCGCCGGAAAGAGAGTCGAATCCCGCCGGAGCACGCTGTCGAATACGGCAGTAACCGATTCCGGCGGGCTGGGCCGATATACCTGGATATGGAACATCGATTCGCCCAGCAGGTACCATCCCTCCACGTCGTCGGGATAGCTGGCCACGAACGCGTGCAACGAGTCGATGGCGGCGGGCTTGCCTTCATCGAATAACCGGTAGCTCACTAACAGTCGCCGGTCGCGCAGCGGGAGACGGCCGGCAAAGCGGACTCCAGCTGCCACCGCCTCGTGCGATTCCTTGTTGCCGTATCCCTTGGTCCAGCCATAGACCTCTGCCCGGCGGAGATGCGCCAGCGCAAAGGTGGAATCGGACTGGACCGCTCGGTTGTAGGCGCTCAGCGCCGAGTCCCAGGCCAAGCGCCGGTAATAGCGCTCTCCCTCCAGATAGGAACGGAGCGCCTCGATCGAGTCGGTGGTGAGTGACGCGAGCCGGAGATTGGGCAGCGGCTCTCGCGACCGCCACACATCCTTGAGTAACGCCGAACTCAAACGGTCGACCACCGTCAGCACACTATCAGCCGGGCCGTCCACCTGCGCCCGGCCCAATCGCTCCCCGTCGATGCTGTAGAGATCGGCGGAGACGCGCATGCGTCCGCCGGTGGAGACGGCATTCCCCAGCACCACCGAGCCGGCTTTCAGGTCCCGCCCCACCGTGAGCGCGCGTGCCAGATCGTCCGAGCTCGATCGGGTTGCTCCCCAGGTGCGAAGCACGGACCGGGGATCGACTGTCCTGATTCCGCCCACTCCTCTCAGGTTGGTGGCGAGCAGGTCCATCATCCCTTCACTCAGGAATTCCACCCCCGGACCCGAGGTGTGAAACGGCAACACGGCGAGGGTCGCTGCCGCCGGAGCGACTTTGGGCCCGCGGGACTTTCGTCCCAGCCATCCGCCCAGGATGGCGGCGCACACCAGCGCCAACCCCGCTCCCACCGCCAGTAGCCGGCGAGCTCCCCGGCTGCTGGCTCCTTTGGAGGCCTGGAGCGCGGCGCCGAAGGCATTCATGTCGGGATAGCGGCCGGCAGGCTCGAGCGCCATTGCCCGGACTACCACCTGGTCCAGGTCCGCAGGCGTGTCCTGCCGGGTGCGACTGAGGTGAGGCCTCGGCGCGCTCAGACTCTTGGCGATGATGGACTGGTTGGTAGGACCGGTGAAAGGAGGTTGGCCCGCGAGCATCTCATACAGCACACATGCCAGGCTGTACTGGTCGGCCCGGCCGTCGATCCCGTCGCCGGTGGCCTGTTCGGGACTCATGTACAGCGGCGTGCCGAGCGCGATTCCTCCCTGCGTGAGCCGGGTGCCGGCGGGAGCCGAGGCCGACTCGCTGCCCTGTTCCAGCGCCTTTGCCACGCCGAAGTCGGCCACCATGGCATGGCCGCCGCTCAGGAGAATGTTCTCAGGCTTGATGTCGCGATGCACCACGCCGTGGGCATGGGCGTAGGCCAGCGCATCGGCCACTTCGCCCGCGATCGCCACGGCCGCGTCCAGCGGCAGCCGTTCCTCGCGCTGCAGCCGCTGGCGCAGGGTCTCGCCCTCGACGTAGGGCATCACGAAGTAGGGGAGCGGCGTGCCTCCATCGCCGTTGATGGAACCCGAGTCGAAGACGGGCAGGATATGGGGATGCTGCAGGCCGGCCGCTACCTCGATCTCCCGCAGGAAACGCTCGACCCCCTCGCGTCCCCCCAGCTCAGGGCGCATCACTTTGATGGCCACTGCCCTCTTGTGGCGGAGATCCCGGGCCAGGTAGACCGTCGCCATGCCGCCGGAGCCGACCTCCCGCTCCAGCAGGTACCGGGCGGCCAGAGCGGCCGACAGACGCTCAGAGATATCAGCCATGGCTCGGCAATTTACCCGGTTCGGCGCTTGCGGTGGCCTACTGGGAGGGGCATATCTACTTGCGTCGTTCCTACCGGAGCACCGTCTGTCATCTAGTCGAGATACGGCAAACTCCAACCACGTGATGACGGGACGCCTGGTCTCTCTGCCCCAGGGAAAAAGTCACCTAGTCGGTACGGCCCCGCTCACCATCGGCCGCGGCCCGGATTCGGATATCCCGGTACACAACGAGGATGTCTCGCGCAATCATGCCTATCTGCTGCGCACCCCGCAGGGATTCTTGCTGGTGGACAGCAGCCTGCACGGCACCTTTGTGAATGGAGATCGAATCCAGGCGCAACGGCTTCTGGCCGATGGCGACGTGGTCCAGATCGGCGATCGATCGTTCCGTTTCGAGATTTTGCAGCCCTCGCCGGAGCGGAGCGACTGAGGGATCTACTCCGCAGGTATTTGAACCTCATGGAGTAGATCCCTCGCTACGCTCGGGATGAGGTTCGTTCTTACCTTCACGCACCGCCGACCGCCTTCCCACTTCCCCGCTTCCCCGCTTCCCCGCGTCCCCGCCGAGGATAGCTTTAAGACAATCAGTCCTGGTTCGCGATTTATGCCCGACATGAAACTCGTAGGCCTCCCCGCCCAAGAGACCCCGGCTGCACTCCAGACCGGGTCAGGTCACCGGCGTCAATTCCCACCCGATCTCCTGCGACAAGCATCGCGGCGGCTTCAGATCGTGGCCCTGGTAGCGGCTGCGCTCTGGACGTTGGGCCCTCTGCTGGGACATCTGACGCTCTATCTGAGCCACCCGGAAAACCCCCGCTGGGCTCAGTTCGGCGCCACCGAGACGATCTGTGCGTTCGGGGTGCTCGTCTCCCTCGGCCTCTTTGGGTTTCTCCGCAGCGGCGAGCATAACCCCGCCTTTGTCATGGACCTGGCGCTGGTCTACCTGGTGGCCTGCGCGGCCGGGATCGGTCTCATGATGCACTGGGATCCGCCGGCAACCTTCCCCAGGGACCCAACCCCCATGATCAGTTGGATCGGGCCGCTCATCCTGATGTTCGCGGCGCTGGTGCCGGCCTCATCCTGGAAGATGCTGCTCGCGGGGCTGATAGCAGCATCGATGAATCCGCTGGGGATGATCGTGGCCCAGGCGAATGGGGCTTTTCATTTTGGTCCTCTGCGCAACGCGTTTCTCATGCACTTCCCGGATTACCTCCTCGCCGGAGTGGGCGTAGTGATCTCTGGCGTGGTCACCCGGCTGGGTAAGCAAGTCGCCAAGGAGCGGGAGCTTGGGAGCTACCGGCTAGGCGAGCTCTTGGGCCGCGGCGGCATGGGCGAGGTGTACCGGGCCACCCACCGGATGCTGGCCCGGCCGGCGGCGATCAAGCTCATCCATCCGGAGATGCTCGAGCGCAAGGACCGCAAGACTGCCGGCATGGCGGTCGCCCGCTTCCGGCGGGAAGCCGACGCCGCCGCCAAGCTCCGCTCCCCCCACACGGTTGAGCTCTACGATTTCGGCGAGACCGAGGACGGGACCCTGTACTTCGTGATGGAGCTGCTGGAGGGGATGGATCTGGAGACGCTGATCGCCCGGGAAGGGCCGCTGCCTCAGAAACGCGTCATCCATATTCTGCGTCAGGTCTGTGAGTCGCTGGAGGAGGCCCACGCCTCGGGCCTGGTTCACCGGGACATTAAGCCGGCCAACATCCACGTGGGCCGGGTCGGGCTGCGCCACGATTTTGTGAAAGTGCTCGACTTCGGTCTGGTCAAATCGCTGACCGGCTCGGTGGGACAGGACTCGATGGCCACAGCCGCTGGCTTCACCCCGGGAACGCCGGCGTATATGGCGCCGGAGATGGCCCTCGGCGAGGCCTGTGATGGCCGGGCCGATCTCTATGCGCTGGGTTGTGTCGCCTATTATCTCCTCACCGGGAACTTGGTGTTCGAGGCAACCAGTGGATTCCAGATGATCGCCAAGCACGTCCACGACGACCCGGTGCCACCGTCCCAGCGAACCGAGCTGGATGTGTCACCCGAGCTGGATCGCGTGGTGCTCGCGTGCCTGGCCAAGAAACCGGAAGATCGTCCCCAGACCGCGACCGAGCTGGACCGCATGCTGACAGAGGTCGAGGTCGAGCCCTGGAGCGAGGAAGAAGCCAACCGGTGGTGGAGCACCCATCAGCCTGCCTAGGCTTCATGTCGAGTCGGTCTCAATGAACGGAATTACACTCTGGAGTGCCGGCCTACTCTGCTTAGGACTCGCCGACTGTCAGGTGGAGAGTCTCTTCATCTCCACCGGCGCGCCGGTCGGCGCCGTGGTGCGGGGCCGGATCACGTTCTGTGCAACAGCAGTGTCCGGAGCCGAGGTACTCCTGATGGTTCAACAGAACCAGCCGGGGCAGAATCGTCCGGTAGACAGTGATGTCGGGCCGGTGACCACCAACCGTGATGGACGCTATCTGCTGGTTGTGGGACCCTCCTTTGCGGTGCCCGGTCCCGCCAGCATGCAGATGCGAGTGACGGCGAATGGAGTCAGCCGCGAGGTTCCGGGAGGCACCTTGGAGCTGCGCATGGGCTCACCCCCCAGCGATACGACCCGCTTCGATGCAGATCTCGGCGCCGAGCGCGGCGCGTGCTGAGGCTCTCCGGCTCGGTTCTGCTCATCTCGATAGTGCTCTGCGGCAGCGGCCGGGCTCAGCAAGCCCAGGACTCGGCGGCAGCCGTACGAAGCATTCGATCCGCCTTGGCAGCGTGGGTGAAGGCGGCCAACCGCGAGGACTGGCATGCCGCCTTGCAGGTGTGGGCGCCGGATCTGATCGGCTGGTATCCGGGGCAGCCTGACGACACCTACGCCAAGGAGATCGAAAGGGCGGCTCACCCCCGCCCCCAGAAGTCGCCGACCCGCTATGAGGTCGATGTCGTGGAAGTCATGGTCTCGGGACCGATGGCGGTCGTGCGAGACATCTGGCGGTTCACCACCGGTTCGGGCACCCGGGACTCGAGCGTCGCCGTGGTCCGCGGCTTCGAGGTGTGGAAGCTCCAACCCGACCGCCAGTGGAAGATCGCGCGCTGGATCAGCGCGCCCGAACCGGAGCCCCGTCGGTGACTCCGTGTACGGGGCGGCCTTGAGGCTTCGAGCCTTGCTCCGCTCGCTGGCGGGTGCGCTCACGCTCACGGCCTGCTCCCACCGGCAAGAGAGCAGCCCAGCACGCGACAGCATCTCAACCCGCCCCAGAACGCCGGCCCCTGCCCCCGTGAGCAACACCGAGTGGCAGATAATCCCCCGTCGCTCGGCCGGCTTCATCACCGGCGAGAGCACCGAGCAGGATCTGGCGCAGCACTACGGCCCCGGAGTGGTCCAATCGCAGCGGATCGAGATCGGCGAAGGAGAAACCGTACCCGGCACAGTGCTCTTTTACTCGGACTCACTCCGGCGGCTGGAGATCATGTGGCAGGACACGGTCAAGCGGGCTCGTCCGTCCCGGCTCATCCTCCGGGGCGACAGCACCCGGTGGAGCCTCGGCGGCAACGTGTCTCTGGGAACCAGTCTCCAGCAACTGGAACGGTTGAACGGGCGTCCTTTCAAGCTCGCGGGGTTTGGCTGGGATTACTCGGGGGTGGTCTTCGACTGGTCCGGAGGGAAGCTCGACAGCACGCTGTCGGGGGTGACGCTGTATCTGGATCCCGGACCCAAGGCGTATGAGTCTGCGCCGTACCGGCAGGTACTGGGAGACCGGGACTACTCCTCCGATCTCCCACCCATGCAGCAGCTGTCACCCCGGGTCTATCAGATCTTCGTCGACTTCGAATCGCACCAGCCATGAGCTCACCGGTCGAGCTGTTTCGCACCTTGAGCTTTGGCGTCTACGCCGTGGGGGTGGCGCACGGCGAGCGCCGGGACATCTTCACCGCCGCCTGGGTGATGCAGGCCTCGTTCGAGCCGTTGTTGCTGACCCTCAGCATCAATCCGCAGAACGCCTCCTACGAGCTGCTGCATGCCGGAGGCGGATTCACCGTGAACGTGCTGAAGCAGGGCCAGCTGGAACTGGCCCGGCGCTTCGGCACTCGTTCCGGACGGCAGGAAGACAAGTTGGCCGGAACCCGCTGGCGGGCCGGAAAGACCGGCGCTCCCATTCTCCAGGACTCGCTCGCCTACTTCGAGTGTGCGCTTGCCGGCCGCCACCGGGCCGGGGATCACGAGCTGGTGCTCGGACGAGTCGTGGGCGGGGAGGTTCTCGATCCCGGCGCAACACCACTGACCTACGCTGATACGGGCAACATGGACGGCAGCGCCGAGCTGTACCCGCCCACTCTCTAACTCCCACTCGGACGTGCCATGAAGCAAACCATTCTGGTACCGATGCTGTGCTGCGCGCTCCTCACGTCCTGGGCGCCATCGGCGGCGGCCCAGGTCCGGGACAGCACCTCGCATCGCGTGGCGATTCGTGCCGGACGTCTGATCGATGGGCGGGGCGGCGCGCCGATGCTCAGCCCCGTTATCCTGGTCGACAGCAACCGGATCACCGCGGTCGGGCCTCGTTTGTCGATCCCTCCCGGCACCCAGGTGATCGACCTGGGGAACTCTACGGTCCTGCCCGGTCTCATCGACTGCCACACCCACATCACCGGCGGTGATCCCGGCGACTACTACACCGCCCTGTTTCGCCGCAGTCCGATCGACTATGCGGTGGCCGCACCCACCTTCGCCCGGCGCACGCTGCTGGCCGGCTTTACCTCGGTTCGCGACGTCGGCAGCGGCGAGTTCATCGACGTGGCATTGCGCCGCGCCATCGATTCCGGCTTGGTCGAAGGGCCCCGCATGCAGGTGGCGACGCTCGCCATCGGATCGACCGGCGGGCACAACGACGTCGTCGGCTTCTCGCCCTATATCGAGTTCGGCCAGTTCACCGGCGTGGCCGACGGCGTGGACGAGATCCGCAAGCTGGTGCGCTTCGAGGTGAAGAACGGGGCCGACGTCATCAAGCTGATCGCCAGCGCGGGGGTGCTCTCCGAGGAGCAATCCGCCGGGGCGCCACAGTACTCCCAGGAAGAGATGAACGCCGCGGTGCAGGAGGCCGCGCAGTGGGGACGGAAGGTGGCGGCCCACGCCCACGGCGCCGAGGCCATCAAGCGGGCGGTGCGGGCCGGCGTGGCCTCGATCGAGCACGGAAGCCTGCTCGACGACGAAGGCATCCGGATGATGAAGGAGCGCGGTACCTATCTCGTGGCCGACATCTACAACGACGATTACATCATGGCCGAGTACAAGCGACTGGGATTTCCGGAGCAGATCCTGAACAAGGAACGCCAGATCGGGAAGGCGCAGCGGGAGAACTTCCGCAGAGCCGCTCGCGCCGGGGTCAAGATCGCATACGGTACCGATGCCGGGGTGTACCCCCACGGCTGGAACGGAAAGCAGTTCGCCAAAATGGTGCAGTACGGCCTCACCCCGATGCAGGCGATTCAGGCGGCCACCGCCAGCGCGGCCGACTTGTTGGGCTGGTCCGACAAGGTCGGTGCCGTGACGCCGGGACTCTACGCCGACCTGATCGCGGTGGATGGCGATCCCCTGGCCGATATCACCGAGCTCGAGCGGGTGCAGTTCGTGATGAAGGGCGGAGTGGTCTACAAGAACGTGAAGACCGGCGTGGCCGAGCGCTGACAAGAGGAGAAGCCCGATGAAGCACCCGATCCTCGGCCTGCATCACGTCACCGCCACCGTGGCCGGCGCGCAGGAGGATCTCGACTTCGCCACCGGCGCCTTCGGTCTCCGGCTGGTCAAGCAGACGGTCAACTTCGACAACCACGGCGTCTATCACTTTTACTACGGTGATGAGGTCGGCACGCCGGGCACAGTCTGGACCACCTTTCCCTATCGCGGCCGCGGAGTGCCGGTGGGCCAGAAGGGAGCCGGCCAGATCACGGTCACCTCGTTCTCGGTCCCAGCCGGCTCGCTCGACTTCTGGCGGCGCAGGCTCGAGGGACAAGGCATCTCCTATACGGAGGCAAGCCCGAGGTTCGAGGAGATCGCCCTCCTGGTCAATGATTCCTCAGGACTGTCGCTGGAGCTGGTGGCGACGCCTGAGGACCGGCGCACGGCGTGGACCGGCGGTGGGGTGCCGGCCGAGTCCGGAATCCAGGGACTCCACAGTGTGACGCTCCAGAGCCGCGCGTCCGATCAGACTCGGAGGCTCATGACCGAGCTACTCGGATTTCGGCTGGTGAATGAGACGGAGCGCCGGGTACGTATGGGCATCGGCGAGGGCACGCCGGGAAAACTGGTGGACCTGGTGGACTCTCCCGGGGCACCGCCGGCTCGCAACGGGCTCGGCACGGTGCACCACGTGGCGTTCGCCATCGGGGACGAGGACCAGCAGCTCCGGCTCAGGGAAGAGTTGATCCGCCGAGGACTCGGCGTCACCGAGGTGCTGGACCGGAGCTACTTCCGCTCGATCTACTTTCGGGAGCCGGGAGGGATCCTGTTCGAAGTCGCCACGATGAAGCCCGGTTTCATGATCGATGAGGAACAGGATTCCCTCGGCTCCAGCCTCAAGCTCCCGCCCTGGGAGGAACAGAACCGCACGCTGATCGAGGCCGAGCTGCCCGAGGTACGCCCACCACTCAGCGGAGGGAGACGATGAGAGCCGGGTTCTGTCGCTGGCCGACGGGCGGGCTCAGTCTGATGTGCTTGTGGAGCTGCGCGTCTAGCTCCACCCGCGAGACGGCCACCTCGCCTCGGCCGGCTTCCGGTGTTACCGAGACCGCCATCACGCCGGCCGACCTCAGAAAGCGAGTGTACATCTACGCCGACGACTCGATGCAGGGCCGTCTGGCCGGCACCGAGGGGAATCGGCGGGCGGTTCGCTACATCGAGCGTGAGGTCAGGAGACTCGGCCTCGAGCCTGCGGGGGATGGCGGGGGATACCTGCAGAACGTTCCCATGATAACCCGCCTGGTCGACAGCACGAGCAGGCTCACGGTCAATGGTAAGCAGCTCGGGTTGTGGCGGGACTTCGCGCCGTTTCCCTATCTGCCGCTCTTCCTGCCCTACGGCCCCCGCTTCGAGAGCCAGGGAGTACCGGTGGTTTACGCCGGTCGCTACGGCCAAAATCCCGGCCTCCCCTCCGCTGCGACCAGCGGGAAGGTGGTGGTCTATGGTGCTCCTCTGGATTCGGCGGGGCAGCCGGACCCGCGAATTCAGAGCTATGGGCCTTTGCCCGTCCCGTCAGGCGCAGTGGCCGTGGTGTTCGCCACTCTGGATCTCCTTCCCGAGGGCACCATCGCCCAGCTGAGCACGCCCCGGCTCGCGCTGAGCACGCCGAACGCTGATTCAGATCCCAAGCCGATCGCGCTTTCAATCACCCGCGCCGCGGCGGCGACCATCTTCGGCAGCCCCCTCGACCAGGTAAAGACGGGCGCCACGGGAAGCTCACTGAGTGGGCGGATCGGCCTCATCGAGAAGCGCTCGGAATCCCCGGTCGAGAACGTCGTTGCGATCGTGCGAGGCGCCGACCCCCACCTCCGATCGCAGTTCGTCGCGCTGGGCGCGCACAACGATCACCTCGGTACCGTGTCGCCGCCGTTGGAGCACGACTCGGTGTACGTGTTCAACCGTCTGTTCCGCCCGCTCGGGGCTGAGGATCCTTCCCCCACGCTCACGCCGGAGCAGACCTCGAGACTCCGGGCAGCGCTCGACAGCGTGAGCCGGACTCAGGCCCGGCGAGTGGACTCAGTCGCGAACGGCGCGGATGACGATGGATCGGGCTCGATGGGATTACTGGAGATCGCCGAGGCACTCTCGCGCCAGCCACCCCGGCGATCGATTCTCTTCGTGTGGCATGCAGCCGAGGAGGAGGGACTGTTCGGGTCCCAGTGGTTCACCGAGCATCCCACGGTACCACGGGACTCGATCGTGGCGCAGATCAACCTGGACATGATCGGCCGGGGTGAGCGGCGCGACGTGCCCGATGGCGGGCCCAAGTATCTGCTCGTGATCGGCAGCCGCCGGCTCTCACGCGAGCTCGGCGACCTGGCCGAGACCGTCGCCCGCGAGCCCCGGCATGGCTTCACTCTGAACTACAAGTACGACGCGCCGGGCCATCCGGGACAGGCGTATTGCCGGAGCGATCATTACATGTACGCCCGCTTCGGCATTCCGGTGGCGTTCTTCAGCACCGACATCCATCAGGACTACCATCAGGTGACCGACGAGGCTCAGTACCTGAGCTACCCTAAATACGCCCGGGTCACCGAATTTCTGAAGGATTTGGCTGTTCGAGTGGCCGACCTCGATCACCGACCGGTCGTTGACCAGCCCAAACCCGACCCCAACGCGCCCTGTAAGCAGTAACTCAGATTGTGGGCACTCAGATCCAGTCAGACCTGATTCCGAGGCGCTTTACCACAAAGGGCCCCTACGCCATAAGCCGGCGCCCCTAATTAATGACCCTGAGACACCCGGACCGAATCACGCGCCGGCTCGAGCACCAGATCCTGGAAATCGAAGCTGAAGTCCACGTCCTCCGACGCCGGCACGATCTTCAGTCGGTCCACCGTACCATCGGGATTCAGTGAGAACGTCGCATAGGCATCGGCCCTGAGCGTGCGGTCCCGCCAGCGCGCCAGGAAGGTGTCGTGCTGCCAGTGCACCAGGTCGCCCACCAGCACCGGAGTGCGGGCGAATCGGATGGTGAGCCCCTTGGCCTCCGGTGCAATCCACACGTCTCCATACCAGGGATCGCGGTAGACGCCGGCGTACTTTGCCAGTGGCAACGACGGGCCGGCGCTGGAATCGCGGGCGGCGCCGGCCTTCTGCTGCGCCTCGCGCAGCTTCTGCCGGTTGCGGTCTCGCAGCTGCTGAAAGAGTCCCACGTAATCCGGCGCTTTGACCCCGATGTAATGATCCAGCACGGGATAGACGATCGATTCGAAGGCGAAACCCGACTCCTGATTGGTCAATACCACGACGCCGAGGCGGAGATCCGGGATCATCGCGACCTTGGAGACGTAGCCCGGAAGCCCTCCGGTGTGTTGCCGCAGGATGTATCCCCGGTAATCCCGCACATTCAGCCCGAGAGCGTAGCCCGCCATGGTGGGACGGAGATGGGACAACTGCTGCATGCCACCAGGTGGCTCGCCGATCGGCGTGGGTGTGACTTCCCGCCAGAGCTGTCGCGCGCTCGCCGCGGAGAAGAGCCGGCTGCCGTCCGCGATTTTGCCCGAGTCCAGCTGCACTATCACCCATTTGGCCATGTCGGCTGCACCCGACATGATTCCGCCCGCTGGGTTGGTGTTGTCGCTCGTGAAAGGAGGCACTGGCCGCACCGTGTCGTTCACCTCCGCATGGGTTCCGGCCACGTCGCCGGCCGCCGTGGCGCCTGAGTGACGCACGTCGCTGTCGGTCATGCCCACCCGGTCCAGGATCCTGGTTTTGACGAACTCCTCCCAGCTCTTGCCCGACACCGCCTCGATCAGCTCGCCGGCGACGAGATACAGCACGTTGTCGTAGGCGTACGCGCTCCGGAACGAGGTCGAGAGCGGAATAAAGCGTATGCGCCGGGCGATCTCCTTCCGGTTGTAGGTGGAAGGGGGCCACCAGAGAAGGTCACCGGCGCCGAGTCCGAGTCCGCTCCGGTGTACCAGGAGGTCGCGCACCGTGAGCTCGTGAGTGACATACGGGTCCGACATGGCGAACCCCGGCAGATACGTAGTCACCGGCTTGTCCCACTCGACCTTTCCTTCCTCCACCAGGAGCGCGAGCGCCGTGGCAGTGAACAGCTTCGTGTTGGAGGCTATGCCGAAGCGGGTCCGGGCATCGACCGGCGTGGGATCCCCCATCCGGCGCACCCCGTAACCTTTGGCGAGCACCACTTTCCCGTCCTTCACGATGGCGACCGCAAGGCCGGGGACGGTGAAGGTCTGCATGACCCGCCTGACGTAGGCATCGAAGTTGGGCGGCGGCTGCTGGGAGGGGAGGGCGACGGGGACCGCAACCAGAGCCGAGGCGGCCAGGAGACTCGCTCGCGAGTATCGCAACAAGGGCTGATCCTGAGAGGTGGAGCCTCATAGCTAACGACGGCTGAGTGACTTCGGGAGTGCATCGAATGCGGTGACCGCGGTCACCGCCTGGTATCTCCCCCGGGGCCACAATGCAGCCACACAAACCGACCCACACCTCGCCGGCCGGCATCCCTGGCTGGCGATCCCCCAACTGGAGATTCGACATGGGTTTGCTTTCCAAGCCAATCAAGACTCTGGACGACTTGTTCGTCCACACCCTGCAGGACATCTACTATGCCGAAGAAAAGATCACCAAAGCGTTGCCCAAGATGATCGCGAAGGTGAGCGATCCCCAACTCAAGCAAGCGTTTCAGACTCACCTGACCGAGACCCGGAACCACGTGAAGCGGGTGGAGCAAGTGTTCCAGATGCACAACCAGCCGGCCAAGGCGGTTACCTGCCCCGCGATCGACGGGATCATCGATGAGGCCGAGGAGATCATGAGTGACGCGAGCGACGCCGAGGTGCTGGATGCGGCCGCGCTGGCTGCCGCTCAGGCGGTGGAGCACTACGAGATCACCCGCTACGGCACGCTGATCGCCTGGGCCCGCCAGCTGGGCCGGCCGGACTGCGCCAGTGTCCTGGAGCTGAACCTCGATGAGGAGAAAGCAGCCGATCGCAAGCTGACCGAAATCGCAGAGACCCGAGTCAACCGCGTCGCGGTCTGACCCGGCGAGTTCCTAGGGAAGTCGCGCCGGCGCAAGCCGGCGCTATCTTCCGGGAGCGTGAGTCACCCAGCTTCAGTTCGAATCATTGTTCCGCTCGCGCTCCTGGCGCTGGCCTGCGCACGCCCCCGATCTTCACCTCCTCCCCCAATCGGCGCCCTTGCCCCCGCCGAATCGGTCTACGCCGACCTGCGGGACCTTAGAGACCAGCTCGATGTAGCCGCCGCAGCCGGCCGCACCCCGGCCAACGACGCGAGACCGTTCGGCCTCTTCGTGACGATTCACAATGAGCTCCGCCGAAGCGTGACTCGGCGTCTCACCGGAATCGATTCGAGCTCACTAGGCCCGGAGGATGCGCGGGCCTACGGCATTATGCGCGGGACTCTTCAGCGCGATATCGATTCTCTACCGCCACCAGTAAAGAGCCCAGTCGCAACGCCCCACCCCCAGGCCCCGGACTGCGCCTACAGCGTCGCTCAGGTTTCGACCACGGCGTTCGGGCTCGACTCGCTCCGGAAACGGGTCTACGCCTGCTACGGCTGGTCCCAGTCTCACGTGGTGGTACAGGACGACACGCTCGACCGCCTCTCGGTGCTGGCCCTGCTGGGCCAGGTGGAGAATGAAGACCGGAGACGGCAGCTCTTCTTCGCGCTCGAGCCGGTGTGGCGCAGCGTGAACCGGGATAACGGGCCGGAGAGCCCGTATCGCCGGCTCATCGCGTTGGAAGTCCGGCAGCGGAACCCGAGGAGAGTGGCCGACCAGGTGCGCGCATCCGGCGTCTCGCCCGATTCGCTCGAGCCCTGGCTCCTGGCGATCCTCACCGCCTGGCGGCACGCCGGTCCGGATTCACTGGCGGAGCCGTGGAACTGGTTCTACGCCAACGGAGGAACCAGTCGAGCGCTAGGCTCGCGAATACCCCGGGAGCAGCTTACCCAGCTCAACGCCCGGGTCTATCGCTCACTCGGCGCCGATCCCGAGCGGCTGGGCGTGCAGTACGACCTGGAACCGCGCGAGGGGAAGACCCCCGTCGCGTACACCACCTTCGGCCTTCGCCCTCGCCTGATAGATGGCTCGTGGCGAGCCGGCCGGCCCTGGGTGTTTGCGACCTATCGCACCGGCGGCCTCGACAACCTGAACGAGCTGTTGCATGAGACCGGACACGCGGTGCACATCGCGGCGATCCGCACTCGGCCGGCCTTTGCCGACTGGCCCGACAGCGACCCGTTCACCGAGGCAGTGGCCGATCTAATGGCGCTCGAGGTCTACGAGCCCACCTGGCAGCAGCATTGGCTGGGGGATTCGGTTCCGCTCGCCGTTGGACTCAGAAGCCGCTACGGCGGCATCGTGCTGGATGTCGCCTGGGCGATCTTCGAGCTGAGGATGCTGCGCCAGCCCGCGGCCGACCCGAACCAGGTGTGGACCGCACTGGTACGGGATTATCTCCGCATCCGTCCCCACCCAGAGCTCTCCTGGTGGGCCATGCGAGGCCAGCTGATCGACGCGCCCGGCTACATGATGAACTACGCGGTCGGCGCCATGATCAGCGCGGCGATCCGGGCCCGAACTCGAGCGCTCCATCCCCGGGCCGATTCAACCTGGTACGGATGGATCGCGCCGCGGCTCTACCGCTACGGCCTCGAGCGGCCCACCCGAGAGGTGCTGGAGCAGTTTCTCGGCGGGCCGGTGGGAGTTGGGCCGCTGTTGGAGGATATGAGGCGGATGGAGTAGTCGGTAGTCAACAGTCGGGAGTCGGGAGTCGGGGTTCCGAACTTGACCCCAGTCGTGAACCTTCGACGCCAAACGACATGCTGAAACAGCTCGCTCTCCTCACCATCACCACCGTTGCCTGCCATTCCGCGTCTGCGCCGCCGCTTCGCGTCTGCTCCGACCCCAACAACCTTCCCTTCTCCAACCAGCGGCAGGAAGGTTTCGAGAACCGGTTGGCCGAGCTGATCGCCCAGCAGATGGGGACCAGGGTCGAGTACACGTGGATGCCGCAGTGGCGAGGCTTTCTCCGGAACACCCTGTTGGCGAAGAAGTGCGACGTCGTCATGGGGATCACGTCGGGCGCCGAGCGGGTGCTCACGACCGCGCCCTACTACCGGTCCACCTATGTGTTCGTGTATCGCAAGGACCGGGATCTCGCTATCCGCTCGCTCGACGATAGCGCGCTTCGGAAGCTCAAGATCGGAGTGCAGCTGGTGGGCGACGACTACGCCAACACCCCACCGGTGCACGCGCTGAGTCGCCGGGGGATCATCGACAATCTGGTGGGCTACAGCGTCTTCGGCGACTACTCCCAGCCCAACCCGCCCGCCCGGGTCATCGACGCGGTGATCGCCAAAGACGTGGACCTGGCCATCGCATGGGGGCCGCTCGCCGGCTATTTCGCCCAGCATTCTCCGGTGCCGCTCGAGATCGTTCCGGTGTCGCCCGCGGTGGATCCGCCGGGGCTTCACTACGCCTTCGATATCTCGATGGCGGTGCGCCAGGACGACATTGGGCTCAAGAACCGCATCGAGCGCATTCTGAAGGAAAGGCGGTCCGATGTCGACCGTATTCTACGCCACTACGGCGTCCCCCAAGCCGCCGGACATCCCGGCCTCCGCTGAAATCCTCGAGCACGGGCTTGCGCTTCGCTTGTGAAAAAAACCAATTGGCGAGACCCGAGCTGCACCACGCAGCTTCGACTGTAGTAGAAGCGCTCGCCTTCCACCGCGAGCCAGGGGCGGGAGCGAAGGAACGGACT
>DASSED010000250.1:0-6052 GCA_035695405.1 Gemmatimonadales bacterium | reverse complement strand
GCACTCTGATCTGGCGGCGGTGGTGGTGCCCGGCTTCGCCTTCGCGGGGTTCGATCTAGTCGATATTCACACCGACATAAGTGCCCTGACCAACTGCGGCGGGTTCGAAGGGGTATTTCTGAACGCCGAGCTCTCCGAGCTGGGGCTGCTCACCGATCTGAGCCGGGCTCAGCAAGTACAGGCCGATCTGCGGCTGCAGTATCCCAATGAGTCGCACGCAGAGTGCAACGTCTGGGCTATTTGGCGGCAACTATTTCATGCAGCCGCTGCCACCGAACGATCGTATTAGAACCTGAGTACAGGAGAGGACCGCATGAGTGCCCGCGGCCAAAGTTGGGCTGCTGTGATCGGTGCGTTACTGCTCGCCTGTGGCGACACACCCTATGAACCTACCCCTGCACGGCTGCTGGGTGAGTTCAGTGGTCAGGCCGGGACCGGATTTCAGACCTACGACCTGTTTCTGGCGATAGATGAGGTGCGCGACTCGGTGCGCGGGTTGTGGAGCCTGACCTGGCAAGCCTCCTGTGCCACGCAGGACGGACCCTTCAGCGGAGTCCTGGACGGGGATCAGCTCCGTCTCCGGCTGCTCCCGGACGAGACGCACGAAGCCACCCTCGACCTGCGGGTACGAGTGCAGCCGGGAGACAGTGTACTGAGCGGCAGAGTTACTTTGGTGGCGGCCGGCAGCGTGCCCCAGGGGTCGCCGGCGCTCTGTATCTCCGACGAGCTCGCCCCGATCACGCTCCATTATGGTGAGGTGGCCGGGTTTCCGATCGGGAAAACCCCTGAACGAGTCCGATGAGCTGTTTCAGAAGGTGAGCTATAACCGTGACGGAGTCATTGCGGCGCTGCTCTCGCCCACCGGAGATGCCGAGGATGATGCTCTCCTGGTCCCTTGGGATATCGTCATCGCTCACGGCTAGCGAGGCACTCACCGAAGGTATAAAGCCCTGCCCTGCTGGAACTCTCCGGCTGCCATTTCCGTACAGTCCAGGCCTACATCGACATACCGGAACTCCCTACCGGGAGGAAACGATGCGATCTGCGAGGGATACGGGCCGGATCATCGGAGTCCTGCTGTTCTTCCAGTTGGCGGGACTGATCGTGCCGTTCGTGTTGCTGCATCCGCTGACGACAGGGCCTCAGAACTACCTCGCGAATGCGGCGGGCTCGGGCGCGCAGATCAAGCTGGCCGTGCTCCTCCTGTTTGCCAATTGTGCCCTGACCATCGGCATCGCCATCACGGCGCTCCCCGTCCTTCGTCGATCCAGCGAGGCCATGGGGCTCTGGCTCCTGGTGGCGAGCGTGATCCTGTTCTCGGCCCAAGCGGCGGACAACGTTCACATACTCTCCATGCTGTCGCTGAGCCAGCGGTACGCTGAGAGCTCCGGTCCGCAGGAGCTCTGGCAGAGCTTCGCGGCCGTGGTCGGCTCGACCAGAAAGTGGGCCCATTATACCTGGCTGCTTCTGATAGATTGCTGGATCTTCTCGCTGTACAGCATCCTGTACCGCTTTGCCCTGGTGCCTCGCGTGTTGGCGGCGTTTGGGCTCTTGACCGTGATACTTCACTTTACCGGAATTCCCCTTCGGGGCTTCCTCGATTTGAGTCTGGTGACGCAGCTGGGTGTTCCCATGGCGTTGAGCCACATTGCTCTCGCGACATGGCTCGCAATCAAAGGATTCGGCGAACACCTCGGTCGAGATCCCGCCTGACGTTGAAATTTCGAGCCAAGGGCCGAGGGTGATCTTCTACGACCGGTTGTTGCCGGATCGTTTGAGATGATCCGCCAGCCGGGCCGCCAAGGCGACGATGGTCAGGGTGGGGTTGGCGTATCCCCCACTGGGAAACACCGAGCTGCCGGTGACGAACAGGTTCGACGTTCCGTGAACCCGGCTGTTCTGGTCCACGACGCCGTGCCGGGGTGCGACATGCATCCGGGTGGTCCCCATGTGATGCTTGCCGGCCTCCATCGTCTCCCGCCACGCCTCCGGCCGGTCCGGGAAGGCACGCTCCAGGTGGCCCACACCGGCCTGTCTTACCGTTGAGTCGAAGAGCTGGGTCACCCGGCGCATGTTTTCCAGATCCGCGTCGCTGATCCGCCACTCGATGCGCACCCGCCGCCGCCCGAGGCGGTCTCGCTGCCCGCTCAGGATCACGCGGTTGTCGTAGTGGAACCCGGTCTCGAAGGAGGCCCGCATGCGCCAGCGACGTGCCGGCCCGTGTCGCACGCCGAGTTTGCGAGCGACTGCCAGGGCCACGTGGTACGGGGCTCGTAGGGCCTGCCGCGCGTAAGGCCAGGACGCCCCAGGCACCGCTCGCCGATTGACCTTGTTCCACAGCGTCAGCCAGGCTTTGACTTCCCTGGTCGCGAAGACCCGATGGGCCTCGTATCGAGGATGGAAGAACCAGGACGCATTCATGAGGTGCTCGCGCTCCACCACCTCGCGGCGGAGTGACAGGACGCCTCGGACCGAGCTCGATCCCTGGGTGGGGGACACCGGTCGGGGGTGATAGAAGTCGAGCGAGCTCGGCGCTCGCAGGACCAGGGTTCCGGGATCGACGAACAGATGATCGGTGAAGTAGCGGCCGACGAGGCCGCCGGCATTGCCGGGAACGCCGGCCGCGTCGTCCCCGGAGAGCAACAGGAGCCGGGGATTCTCGATCCCCCCGGCGGCAAGGACGAATCGATCGGCGCGTATGGTCAGCTCGGTTCCGCCCAGCGTGCGGACCTCGACGGCCGTACATGCCGAGCCCTGAAGGCGAACCCGGGTGACCGGAGCGTGCAGCACCAGGTCTATGGTCTTCGAGCGCTCGAGCCGCCCGCGATAGCGGCGGGCAAAGTCCTGGATCTGGATGTGAAAGATCTCGTTGCTGAAGCTGGGATCTTCGGGCAGGAGCCCGGGGGACCCGAGGACCCCGACCCAGTGCCCGGGGTTGTAATCACAGGCGGCGAGTCCGCAGATCTCGTGGGCCCGGGCATAGTACGGGCGCAGCTCGTCGAGTCCGAAGGGCCAGCCGGCGGCGGGGCGCCAGTCCGGCGACTCGAAGTCGAGCGCCTCGAGGGGACGACACCAGCCGGCCCACACGGTGGTGGATCCACCCAGCGCGCCCACCCGGGTATCCCGTAGTATGGGATAATCGTGGCCGACCACTTCGCCCTCGAAGAGTCGCTGGGTCTCCGTCTCGTACACCGCGCCACCCGACTCCAGCAGGCACACCCGCAGCCCGCTCGCCTCGAGCTCCAGAGCAAGGGTAATTCCCGCCGCGCCGGCGCCCACGATGCAGAGGTCGTAGTGCGGCGGCTCGTGCCCGAATCCCTGCTCGGCATCGAGGATCATGGTGCCAGCTTCATGGTATAATTCGGCCGATCTTTAATGGCGGCAGCAAGCCGCGTCAACGTCGCTCCCCCCTCGCGACGTTACGAGAGGTACCCGTGACCGCTCGTCGCGTCTCCGTCGGCGTCGTGAACTACAATGGTGAATCGTATCTCTCGCAGACGCTCCAGGCCGTGGCCTGCCTGGGGCCCGACGTGGACGACGTGTTGCTCATCGACAGCGGATCCACCGACCTGGGCTGTGCGCTGGTGCGGGATCAGTTTCCCCACGTCCGGGTCATTGAGCTGGGAGCCAACCTGGGTCCAGGGGCTGCCCGCAACCGCGCCATCCGGGAGGCCCTGCACGACCGGGTGCTGTTGATCGACAACGACGTCGAGCCGCACCCCGGTAGCGCAGCCGCGCTGGCTAGAGCGCTCGATGACCATCCCAATGCGATCCTGGCGATGGCGGCGGTGCTCTACGCCCAAGCCCCGGATACGGTCCAGTACGTCGGGGCCGTGCCTCACTTTCTGGGTACGCAAACGCTGCTTCATGCCGATACTCCAGTGCGCGAACTGAAGGAGGGCGTCCGTCCGGTCGGTACGGCGATCACCTGCTGCGTGATGGTGGACCGGGCCCGCTTCGGTAACCGGCGGTGGTTCGACGAGCGGCTCTTCTTCTTTCTGGAGGACCATGAATTCGGCCTGCGCGCGAGCCTCCAAGGGTACGACTGTGTCACCGTACCCGACGCCCGGTGCCTGCACCGGGCGGGCACCATCGGCGTGTCGATCCGCCAGACGGGACGCTTCACTCCGGTCCGGGTACGCTACACCATCCGGAATCGCTGGCTGACGGTCCTGATGTTATACCAGCCGGGCACGCTGCTCCGGTTCGCACCGGCACTGGCGGTGTTCGAGGTGTTGCAGCTCCTCGGGGCTGTCAGAAGAGGGTGGCTGGGCCATTGGCTCTGGGCCACCGGATCCACCGTGCGGATGCTGCCCCATGTCGTGCGGGTGCGACGCGACCTGGGGACCGGCCGGCGGCGTAGTGACCTCGACGTTCTGACCGGAGGCCCCTTCCCCTTCAACACCAGATGGCGCCCTTCCGCGCTGGAACGCGCGGCGCAGCGGACCCTCGACCTGATTGCCCGACTCAACTGGCGGCTGGCGGGCGGACAGGCTCCATGAGGCTGGGAAAAACCCGACGCGATCTGCTGATCGCCTTCGTCTCTCAGTTCTGGTTCAAGGTTCTCGGCTTCGGCCTGCTCGCCCTGTTGGCCCGGCAACTCTCCCAGGCCGACTATGGCAAGCTGATGTTCGCCCTGACGCTTTGCGGCATCACCGTGCTGGTCACGGACCTGGGCGCCAGCACGGATCTGTCCCGGCGAGTCGCCGCCGCACCGGCCGGAGCACGGCGCCGGCTCGAGGCGGTGCTGTCGGCCCGGCTGCCTCTGATCGTGGCGTATCTCGTGCTCCTGCCGGCGTGGGTGGCGCTGACCAAGCGAGATGCGCTGGCCGTGGCTGCGGCGATCGCCGTCTACAGTGTGTGCAAGGACATCTACCGCACCTACTCCTCGTTTTTTCTGGGGCTGCACCAGATCGGGTACACGGTGACCGCGTTCGGCGCCTCGCTGGTCGTGCTCCTGGCCGGAGTGGCGGCCGGGGTCCTGACCGGCGCCGGGTTAGCCTGGATGACGGGGGCCCACGTGCTCAGCGGCCTGGTGCTTCTGGGGGTGGCAGCCGCCACCACCCGCTTCAAGGTCGGCGTCATCCATCTGCGATGCGGGTGGCGCCGGATGCAACGGGTATTCGGAGAATCCGTCTGGCTCTTCGTGCTTTCCATTGCCGGCATGGTGCACTTCGCCGCCGATACCGTAATGCTGGGCTATCTCCAGCCGTACGAGCAGGTGGCCCGGTACCAGGCGGCGGCAAAGCTGCTGGAAGCGTCGCAGTTCGTGGTGCGGCCGCTGACGTTGATCCTGCTCCCGGTATGCGCTGCGCTCGCGGCCCGGCAGCAGTGGGGCGAGCTGCGTCAGCTGATGCACAAGATGTTCGCCGGAATGGCCGTTCTCGGCGTGGCGGCATGGGCCTTCGTCGCCCTCCTGGCGCTTCCGATCATCCGAATCGTCTACACCTCCTCCTATGATGAATCGGCCGAGCTGCTCAGGGTGCTGTACCTGAGCGTGCCGGGACTCTACGTCGCCACGGTGGCGATGCTGCTCGCCTCGTCCACCATGCGAGAGAAGCGGGCGGTCTTCATCATGGGTCTGGGCGTTGTCCTGAATGTGGCCCTCAACCTGATCGCGATTCCGCGGTACGGGGCGCTGGGCGCCGCCTGGGTGACGGTTGCATCCCAGAGCTTCATCGGGGTGTGGCTGATCAGCGATGCCTATCAGAGCGTGGCCCGGCACCCGCAGATGCTGCTGGGACCGGAGCGGCAACTCGAGACCGCGATGGCGCTCCGGGATGACTGATTCTCTGCGCATCGCCATGATCGCGGCCTGTCCCTTTCCCTGGCCCCGCGGCACCCCGATCCGGATTCATCGCATCGCCGAGGCGGTCGCCAGACGGGGACACCACGTGCACGTGGTGACGTATCACCTGGGTCAGGATCTGGCCGATCCACCGTTCGTGATGCACCGGATTCGAGACGTGCCCGGCTATCGGCGGACCGACCCGGGGCCCACGCTGCGCAAGCTCTTCCAGCTCGACCCGATGCTCGCGGGACGCCTGCGACG
>DASSED010000249.1:0-25867 GCA_035695405.1 Gemmatimonadales bacterium | reverse complement strand
CGTTTACCGCTCACCGATCACCGTTTACCGTTGTAGCCATGAAATCCACCCCACATAGGCTCCTCCGGTTGGGGAGCTGCGCGCTGTTGATTCTGCTGACGGCACCGGCGTGTGCCAAAGCGCAGGAGAACGGTGGCGAGCTCAAGCCGCTGCCCGCTGTGCCAGTGCTCGCGGTCCAGGCCCTTGCCGGGAAGAAGGTGGCGGTGCTCCCGATCACGCTGGTGGTCGCCGATCCGCTGCTGCAGCCCGACACCGTGTACGCTCCGTATCGGGACCGGCGGGCAGCGCTCCATCGCACCGATTCGCTGGTCTCCGAAGCGCTGCTGGGCCGGGGGCCCGAGGTGGATTGGGTGATGCCTCCGGAGCTCCGGAAAATGGCCCGTCGCGCAGCCGGCTTCGTACCCGACCCCGATCAGATGGGTCAGGCGGTGCTCCGCGCACCCAACCTCAAGACCATCCCCGACCCGCTCCGCTCCTCGTTGCGGAGTCTCCTTGCCATCGCCGACGGGCGGCTGGCCCTGGTTCCCGCGGCGCTCGGCTTTGGACCGGAGCCCAATGGCGAGATCCGGGCTGACCTCTCCTTGGTCCTCGGTGACGTCCGAACCGGCAAGGTGTTGTGGCGCTCACTGGCGCTGGGACGAGGGAAGACGCCCGACCAGGCGTTGAACGCGGCTCTGGCCACCGTGCTCCCGGGGCCATGACCTACGATGTGACGCTGATTCCTGGTGACGGGATCGGGCCCGAGATCACCGCGCAAACCGTCAAGGTGCTGAACGCGACCGGCCTCCGGTTCAACTGGGATGAAGAGCTGGCCGGCGTGGCCGCGGTGGACGCGACCGGCACTCCGCTTCCCGACGCCACCATCGAAAGCATCCGCAAGAACACGCTGGCGCTCAAAGGGCCGCTCACCACCCCGGTCGGCACCGGATTCCGCTCGGTGAACGTGGGCCTGAGGAAAGAGTTCGAGCTGTTCGCCAATATCAGACCAGCGCGCACTATTCTGCCCGGCGGCCGATTCGAGAACGTTGACATCGTGCTGGTGCGGGAAAACCTCGAGGGACTGTACATCGGAGTGGAGCACTTCGTGGCCGTCGGCGACGACCCCCGGGCCGTGGGCGAGTCGATGGCGATCGTCACTCGCCGGGGGTGCGAGCGGATCATCCGCTACGCCTTCGACTATGCGGTGAAGCATGGCCGCCGGAAGGTCACCATCGTCCACAAGGCAAACATTCTCAAGATGGTGAGCGGGCTCTTTCTCGAGGTGGGCCGGGAGGTCGCGAAGGAGTATGAGGGACGGATCGAATCCAACGACATGATCGTGGATAACACCGCCATGCAGCTGGTAATGCGTCCGGAACAGTTCGACGTCATGGTCACCACCAACATGTTCGGCGATATCCTGAGCGACGAGGTGTCGGGTCTGGTCGGCGGGTTGGGACTGGCCCCGGGGGCGAACATCGGCACCAAGGCCGCCATCTTCGAGGCGGTGCATGGGAGCGCTCCCGACATCGCCGGCAAGGGGATCGCCAACCCGTCCGCTCAGATGCTGGCCGCGGCCATGATGCTCGATCACATGGGCGAGCTGGACCGGGCCCAGCGGATTCGGGATGCCGTTTATACCACCATCGTGCGCGACGGGATCCGCACCCGGGATCTGGGCGGGACCGCCAGCACGGAGGAGTTCGGCCGTGCCGTTGCCGAGCGGGCTGCCTGAGGTCCCTTGCGCTAAATGCGGCCGCCGGCTGCGGGGACTCCCCTGGGGCGAGCTGTGTCCCGAGTGCAAGGCGGAGCGCCGTCAACGTGCAAGCCGGTTGGCCAACCGCATCTCCCTCGCTGCGACGGCCCTGATGGCCGCGTACGTCGCCATCCGGGTGACGGCGGCACCGCTGGCGCGGATCTACGGCGCGGTCGCGGTGCTCGCGACGTACATCATCGTACGGCGGATAGCGATGCAGATCGCGATGGAGTATCTCAAATGACAGACGGAACGCGGGGAAGCGGGGAAGTGAGAAAGAGGGGAGGCTGGGAAGCTGGGAAGCTCGATCGAGTGGCGGCGATCCTCGTTCTGGCTTTCATGCCCCTTCCCCGCTTCCCCGCTTCCCCGCTTTCAGCTCAGACATCCCTTACCATCTACAACGACGGCCGCGTGCTGGTGCGGCGAACCGTGCCGGCCCAGATTCCGAAGGGCCAATCCACCCAGCGGCTCACGCTCGGAGCGCTGGATCCGGGAACCATCTTCTCGCTCGATCCGGACGTGAGCCTCGAGCGGATCTCGTATGACGGCGCGGTAGACGAGGCCAGCGTACTGCGGCGCTCGGTCGGCAAGCGCCTGGTGTTCCGGCTCTCGGATCCGAGGGACACGGTGAGCGCGCTGGTGCTGGCCGTGGATCCGCTGCGGTTGCAGATGCCCGATGGCCGAATCAGCTTCTCCCCGCCTGGGCTCGCTCTCTATCCCAGCGACGTGGTCGTAGTCGACCCCACCGCCGGCGTAGCGGTGCGCGCGGCGCGAGCGCAGGACCAGCTCCGGCTCGGCTACTTCACCACGGGGGCCTCATGGCAAGCCAGTTATCAGGTGGTCCTCGGTAAGGATGACGCCCGGGTGACCGGAATGGCGGTGATCCCCTCCGATTCTCTCCGAGCCGAGAACGCGGAGATCCATCTGCTGGCAGGATCGGTGAACCGGGCCCAGCAACCCCAATCGCCCCGGCCCTTGATGCGGAAAGAGGCGATGGCGGCGATGGATGAGATGGAGGCGCGGAGTGCCGCGGTCGAGCAGCGGGTGGGCGAGTTTCATCTCTACTCTCTGCCGGGCCGGAGCACGCTCCTTCCCGGCTTGACCACGTCGGTGGCGCTGTTCGATCCGGTGCAGGTCAAATACGAGCGCAACTATGTGGTGCGGGGGGAGGTGCCCTACTGGGGCTACCTGCCGCAGATGGGGGAGGAGACCCAGCCGCCGGTTCAGGTGATCTACACCCTGAAGCGTCCTCGCAAGAGCGACTTCGGCGACCGTCCGTTGCCGGGAGGCGTGGCCCGGCTGTATCTGCCGGACAGCTCCGGCGGACTACAGCTCGTCGGGGAAGCCTCGACCGATCACACCCCTGCGGGGTCCGATCTCAAGCTCGATGCGGGCAACGCCTTCGACATCAGCGCCAAGCGGCTCCAGATGAACTACGTCACCCGGCGCGACAGCACCAAGGCGCGGGGGCCGTACACGGCAGCCACCGCCGATTATCGGGTCACGCTCAAGAACGCCACCGACAGCATGGTGACGGTGGATGTCCAGGAGCAGCGGGCCGGCGAGTGGAGCGTGCTCTCCAGCTCGGTGCCGGCGGAGAAGATCTCTTCGACCATCACCCGATTCCGGGTCCGGGTGCCCGCACGGGGGGACGCGACGCTGACGTATAAGATCCGGGTGATATGGTAAAGGTCTGTCATCGTGAGCGCAGCGAACGATCCCTTCGCCTGCTCGAGGAGAGATCCTTCGCTGCGCTCAGGATGACAATCGCCGGGCCCAGGATCACCCGAGTCAGCGCGTGAGTTCCGCCGTCACCCTGATCCACATCTCCGATCTCCACTTCGGCGGTTACGCCGATCTGGCCCAGGTGGAGGCGCTGGAGGAGTTCCTCCCTAGCCTGGGCGCCACCGCGCTCGCGGTGTCGGGCGACCTGAGCCAGCGAGCGCGTCACGGTGAGTTCCAGGCGGCTCACGTGTTCATGCATCGCCTGCGGATGCAGATGCCGGCGATCGTGGTGCCCGGCAACCACGACATCGAGTGGTGGAAGAGTCCACTCGGCCTGCTGGGCGAGAAGGCCAAGTACGCCAAATACCTCACGTACTACAGCGAGCTTCGGCCGGTGCTCGAGGTTCCCGGCGCCATCCTGGCCGGTGCGCTGAGTGCATATGGGGTCGCCTTCGGCTCGCTCACCTGGAACCTGCGTGACGTAGCGGTGAAGGGACACATGCCCCGGTCGGAGACCAACCGGATCAAGAAGATCTTTGCCGCGGCATCGCCCGATCTAGCCCGAGTGCTGGTAGTGCATCACAACGTGCTGGCCGGGGGTACCGGGCGTATGGGGCTCGCAAACTGGCGCTCGGCTCACAAACGTCTGCTCGACACCGGTGCGGATGTGATCCTGTGCGGGCACGATCACCATGAGGGCGCGGGACAGATCGAAGGTGGGGTCGCGGTCAGCACCTCGGGGACTCACAGCTATCGGCAGCGGGGCGGCCGGCCCTCGGTCTTCAATTTGGTCAAGCTCGACGCCCAGTCGGTGCACATTCAGCACTTTCGCTGGGTCTCGGGCGACCGGCAGTTCATCCCCTCGGACCAGATCTCCTTTGCCCGAAAAGGTGCACCCAAGGTAGCGGTATCGGTCGCGGGTGGGGATCAGGGGTTGTGAAGCCAGCGGGGCCGCGGGGCAGCGGGGTCGCGGGGCAGCTCTATTTGTTTGAGGATTCTTTGGCGGCACGTTTGGAAGCACTGGGACTTCGTGAAGTCGAACGAGTGGTGTTGCACAGCAACCAGACGGTGATGCTGAGCTGGAACAGAAAGGTGCTCCGGATTCATCGGGGATACGGGTTTGCTCCCGAAGACGTGCTGAAGGCGATCGTGCGATTCCTCAATCCGCGAATCCCCCGCGCTGCCCGGCGTCTCGCTGAACGAGAGTTCCTCGGTTTTCCGGTGCACGCGTTTGCCGCGCCGACACGGCCCCGGTCCCGTAGGCGCGCCCGGCCGGAGGATCTTCGGCAGGTGCATCGGCTCCGCCTTCGCTGGACCGAGTTGAATGCCGAGTTCTTCGGCGGTGTGTTGCGGGAGATCCCGATCCGGATATCCAGCCGGATGAGGAGCCGACTGGGTGAGCTCTCGGTAGATCCCAAGAGCGGCCGTCCCCAAGAGATCTCGATCGGGAGGAGACATCTCCTGCGGCATCCCTGGTCGGAGATCGAGCACACATTACTGCACGAGATGGTACATCAATGGCAGGCCGAGAGCGGCCTCAAGGTAGATCACGGCCCCACGTTCCGCCGAAAGGCGCGCGAAGTCGGAGTCCATCCTGGCGCGCGGCGAACCATCAGTCCGGCAGATGCCTCCCGAATCAGCGCCTGACCCACCGGCCGTCACCCTGCCATTTCGCTTCGACACCGGCCGGGTGGTGAAGCAGATCATGGCCGGGGTGTTGGCGCTCCTCGGGATCGCGGCGGTGGGGATTCTGTACTCGCTGCTGGTCACTCGCAGCATGGCCACCGCGGCCCAGCTGGCTCTGATCGGCCTCATCACCGGCTACTTTGGCCACAAATTTCTCCGCCATCTCACCACCTCCACCGGAATCATTACCGCCGAGTCGGTAACCGTCGAGCCGGCTCAACTGCTCGGCGTCCGGCTGGCCGGCGCCTCGGGACAGTTTTCACTCGGCCGATTCGAAGCGGTGCGGGTGGACCGGGTCACTCTCTCCACCAACGTGCAGGTCGGGCCCCACGAACGGGTGTATCTCGCCGGCCGGAGCGGCACCCCGAACATCCTTATCGCGCGCACGTCGGCCGATGCAGGCCGAACGCTGGGTCATGACTTGGCGACTGCGATTAAGCTGCCGTACCAGGAGCAGGTCGTTCCCTATTAGACCACCGAGGCTACTCCAAGTCGGACTGCTGGTGCTGCTGGCAGGATGCCGGACGGGACGCAACTACACCAGCCCGGAAGGGCCGCGTTATGCCGGTGGCCCGCGAGCTCCCCAGGAGAACGGCGACACCACCAGGCTCAAGGTCGTGTCGTTCAACATCGAATTTGCCTTGCGGGTAGACAGCGCCATCGCCCTGCTGGCGAGCGCTCCAGCGCTCCGTGGAGCCGACGTGGTGCTCCTACAGGAGATGAATGAAGGGGCGACCCAGCGGGTGGCTGAGGCTCTGGGACTCTGGTACGTGTACTACCCGGCGATATTCCACTTTCGTACCAACCAGCGGTTCGGGAACGCTGTCCTTTCGCGCTGGCCCATACTAGAAGACCGCAAGCTCGTACTGCCGCACGTCTCCCGGTTCGTTGGGACCCAGCGGACCGCCACCGCCGTGACTATTCGGGTGGGTTCAACTCCGGTGCGGGTCTATTCGACTCATCTGGGGACGATGAGCGACGTGGGAAGCGGAGCCCGGCGCGACCAGCTGCGAGCGATTCTGTCCGACGGGGCGCGATACGCTCGAGTGATCATCGGGGGAGACATGAACGACGCCGACGTTGGACGGGTCGCGCGCGAGACCGGCTATAGCTGGCCCACAGAGCACGAGCCGCCGACCAGCCGCCTGGGACGTCTGGACCACATTTTCCTGAAAGGCTTCGGGCTTCCCGACAGCGGGGCATCGGGTGCGGTGCTCGAGGTGGGGCACACCAGCGATCACCTGCCGGTTTGGGCGGTGGGGCTGCTGCGGTGAGATAGGGTGCTGTAGTCACTGCCCCGCAGCCCCGCTGCCCCGCGTTATATTCCCGCGATCACTCGACGACGAGTCCACGAATGGCAACCGCGACCGGCACATCCCAGTTCACTGGGGTCGATTTCCTCAACTTCGACGCCCTCCTTTCCGAGGATGAGCGCGCCGTGCGCGACACCGTCCGGACCTGGGTGGACGAGAACCTCATCCCAGTCATCGGCCAGGCGTATATAGAAGGAAAGTTTCCCAAGCAGCTGATCCCGGGCATGGCCGAGCTGGGACTTTTCGGGGCAAATCTGCCCGAGGAGTTCGGCTGCGCCGGACTCAACAACGTGGCGTACGGCCTCATCATGCAGGAGCTGGAGCGGGGCGACAGTGGGATCCGGTCTTTTGCATCGGTCCAAGGTGCCCTGGTGATGTATCCGATCTATGCCTTTGGCAGCGATGACCAGAAGAAGCACTGGCTGCCGCTGCTCGCCTCGGGTCAGGAGATCGGCTGCTTCGGACTCACTGAACCCGACTTCGGCAGCAACCCCGGCGGAATGATCACCACCGCGCGTGAGACCAAAGACGGCTGGGTGCTCAACGGCACCAAGATGTGGATCACCAACGGCTCGCAAGCTACCGTGTCGATCATCTGGGCCAAGACCGGCGACATCAAGGATCCCAAGTCCGTGCGTGGGTTCATCGTGCCGACCGATACCAAGGGCTATGCCGCCAAGGACCAGAAGGGGAAGCTTTCCCTCCGGGCCTCGGATACCAGTGAGATCCACCTGCAAGACGTCCATCTGCCGAAGGACGCCATTCTCCCGAAATCGGGCGGTCTCAAGAGTCCCCTCATGTGCCTGACCCAGGCCCGCTACGGTATTGCCTGGGGCGCGATCGGTGCGGCGATGGCCTGCTACGATGAGGCGCTGCGCTACGCGGGGAACCGGGTAATGTTCGACAAGCCCATCTCGGCCACGCAAATCCAGCAAGTCCGGTTGGTGGAGATGCTCACCGAGATCACCAAGGCGCAGTTCATGACCCTCCAGCTGGGCCGGCTCAAGGACGCGGGCACCATGACTCCGTTTCAGGTGTCGCTCTGCAAGCGCAACAACGTCAACATGGCCTGCGAGTGCGCCCGGGAGGCCCGGCGGCTCCTCGGCGCCAACGGAATCCTGGCCGAGTATCACTCGATGCGGCACATGGCCAATCTGGAGTCGGTATATACCTATGAAGGAACCCACGACATGCATTCTTTGATCGTGGGCGAAGCGATCACCGGACACGGCGCCTATACGTGATCGTGATCACGGCTAATCGTCTGCCTGATTGCCACCCTGGAGTGTCTCGTACGACCTATGCAGGGGGTGTCAATGGCCAATCGGGTAACGGTGTGGTGGGAAGGTGAGGAGTACGACGCGGTACGCCAACCGGACGATAATGATGGCAATGGACCCGGATTCATCTGGCAACTGCTCCACGAGGGGGCGCCGCTAACGAGCTTCCCGTTCGAGCCCAGCGAAGGGGCCGGATCAATCAAGCAAAAAATACTCGAGTGGCTGGAGGGCAACCGGTCGCGACCCGCGCTCGATGTAGGCCGGCAGTAGCAGCGCGCTTCGCCGGCGGACGTCACCGGCGAGCGACCGAAGGAACCTTCCGCACTCGATGTCGATTCTTCGTGCAGTTCTGACATGCGCCGGTCTGGTATTCCTGCCGCTGATCGCCGCGGCCCAGCAGGCCGATAGCACGCGCGACAGCACGCGGGTGACCCAGCTCAAGACCATCGAAGTCACCAGCTCGATCGCACCTACCGCTGGCCCTCGTATCGGCTCCGGCGTTCCCGCACGCATCTCCACCGTCACCGGCCAGGCGATCGATGCCTGGGAGCCGCGTCTCCTCCCCGATGCGCTCGGAACCCAAACCGGCATCTCGCTCTACGACGATCTCGGCAGCCCCTATAAGCTCAACATGAGTACCCGCGGCTTCAACGTGGGACCGGTGGTTGGCCTTCCGCCCGGAGTGTCCGTATTTCTGGACGGCGTTCGCCAGAACGAGCCCGATGCCGCGGAAGTGAACTTCGACCTGTTACCGATGGAGCACGTGCAGCGGGTGGAGCTCCTCAGCGGCTCGGGTTCTTTATTGGGACCCAACTCCCTGGGCGGCGCGGTCAATCTGATCACCCGCCGGGGCGCTGGTCCGCTCGAGGCCGAAGCCGAGCTATCCGGTGGCACCTACGGCTCTTACTCGGCGGAAGCCAACATCGGTGGATTGAGCCGCGGCGGCTGGGACTATTACGTCGCCGGCGGATACGAGAACGAAGACGGCTGGCGCGAGGCGACCGGAGCCGAAAACTTCAACGGCTTTCTGAATCTGGGCCGGCGGGGACCGAGCCACGGCATCAGCGTTCAAGCTTTCGGCGCCGATTCACGAACCGAGACGGCGGGGTCGCTGCCTGAGAGCATCTTCGACGTGTCTCCCCGCACCAACTTCACGGTCGGGGATTTCGAGGACCTGGACCAGCTCCAGACCTCCGTCTCGGGCTACACGACTCTGGGCGCCAGTCATGGCTCGTTCACCGCGTATGCGCGCCGTTCGCACGCCGAGCGGTTCAACGTAAACCAGGCGCCGGACGACAACGTCCGCTCCTTTACCACCAATCGCACCCTCGGCGGGAATCTCGATTGGCGCTGGACCAAGCCCCGCCCCAATGGAAGCCTCTCGGTCAGGTTCGGCGGCGATGGCGCGGCGAACCGGGTGAATATCCAGCTTCAGGAGGAAAGTCCCACCGATCCCGCCGACCGGACGCTCACAACCGATGTGCGGAGTCCCAGCTACGATGTCGCGGGATACGCCTTGGCGGACCTTCAGATCGGCAAGGCGACATTCTCCGGGGGCTTCCGCTACGACTACATCCACATCCCGTTCGAGGATCAGCTCGACCCCACGGCGGATACGACCAACAGCTTCAGTCGACTCAGCCCCCGCGGAGGCTTGAGTCTCGATGTGGGACCCGGCGCGTCGGTCTACGGCTCGGTGGGGCAGAGCTTCCGGGCACCCGCGATTCTGGAGCTGGCCTGCGCCGACGAAGCCGCTGCTTGTCCTCTGCCGTTCGCGCTGGGTGACGACCCCCCGCTGGACCCGGTGGTCGCGACCACATTCGAAATTGGTGCCCAGCTGGTGCGCGGCCCAGCGATCGTCAACGCCTCACTCTATCGTACCAATGTGCGGGATGATATCTCGTTCATTCAATCGGCTGACGCGGTGTTCGAAGGATTCTTCGCGAACATAGGCAACACCCGGCGGGAGGGAGCCGAGCTGGGGATTCAGCTCATACCCAGCGAGCGTCTATCACTGTACGCCAATTACGCGTTTACCCGCGCCACCTTCCGGACTGCGGCTGACATCTTCAGCATTCGGGCGGATACCGCATTCTCCAGCTCGCCCCTGGCCGGCGGAAACGCGGTGAATCCGGGAGACCATCTTCCTCTCGTCCCCGAGCATCAGGTAAAGCTGGGAGGCTTGGTCACACTTCCGATCGGACTCCAGTTCGGGCTCGACACTAGGTACATCGGCAAGCAGTGGCTCCGGGGAGACGAGGCCAACGAGACCGAGCCTCTGGGCGGCTACTTCGTCGCCAACGGACGGGTGGGCTACAGCTGGTCCGACTGGGAGGTGTCCGGGGTAGTCACCAACGTCTTCGACTCCCATCACGCGATCTTCGGTACCTTCAACGAGAACCGCCAGACGGGCGAGCTGGAACGCTTCCTCACTCCTCTCAACGCGCTGTCGTTCAAACTGATCGTCCGCCGCGGATTCGGCGGCTGACTCCGCGACGTTGACGGCCCTTAAACCCCGGCGTATCGTGAAGTTGGAGGTCCGATGGCCCGTCGCGTGCCCTTCGCCCTGGTTGATCTTCTGTTGATCGGCGCATTCGTGAGCGGCTGCGCTCCGGTCGAGTCGTCGGTTTCCCGGAGTGCGCCCCATCTCCCGGTTCCAGTGCTCGCCAAATCGGCTACCCGTTCGTCGCCGACCAATCAGCCCCTGTGTCCGACTACCAGGGGATACCCCAACACCCAGATCCCCCGTGACTCGGTGGAAGCGAGCTGGCGCTGGCCTCAACTGGCCTGGCGACTCAGCTGCCCGGGCACCATGTCGGTAGTCTTTCTGCTGCATTGATCCTGGTGACCGTTGTCACCGACCCTGCCGGATAGTTTCCCAATCCTGTAGCCGCCTGAGGCATCGAACTACTACAGGTTGGAGGCTATATGCAGGGTACCGCGGTTGCCGTGCCGGTGCGCGATACCGGCGATGCGCTCCGGGCCTCGCTCGCCGGCGCGCTCAACACCTTCCTCTCCGCCATTCCCAGAGTCCTTGGTTTCGTCATCGTCCTCATCATCGGGTGGGTCATCTCATCCCTGCTCGCGCGGGCCGTCGAGGCGTTGCTCAAGGCGGTGCACTTCAACGACCTTGCGCGGCGATCCGGCTTCGCCGACTTCGTGGAGAAGTCGGGAGTGCGCGACGACTCGTCGGGCGTCATCGCAAATATCGTCAAGTGGTTCGTTCGGCTGATCACACTGGTGGTCGCATTCGACACTCTGGGCTTGCCCGCCGTGTCCAACGTGCTCAACCAGCTGCTCCTGTGGCTCCCGAATCTGATCGTAGCGCTGGTGGTGCTAGTGATTGGCGGTCTGGCCGCCAACGCGTTGGGACAGCTGGTGCGGGGCACATCGGCCAAGGCCGGTTTCACCAACCCTGAGCTGCTCGCAACCGTTACCCGGGTGGCGGTGTGGAGCTTCGCCATCATCGTCGCCATCAGTCAGCTCGGCATTGCCACGACACTGATCGACACTCTCGTGATCGGCGTGATCGGCGGGTTGTCACTGGCGTTTGGGCTGGCGTTCGGCCTCGGTGGGCGGGACCGAGCCGCACGCATACTGGACAACGTGGGGCGCAAGATGGAGGAGGCTCGACCCCGGCTGGAGCGCGCCGCGCAGGCCGCACGGGAGGAGAGCCGCGTCATGGCCGACAACACGATCGCCATGTCGCCCCACTCCCATACCGGAATCGGCGAGGGTGCGCTGGTGGAACGGTCGCAAGTGGATCGGCGCCGGGTCAGTCGTCCGGGTCTCAGGGATCGGCGGGCCGGAAACGGCTCTGCCTGAGTCGCTCACAGGCAATCGAGCGAGGTCACCGGCACGGCCGGTGGCCTCGTTGCGTGTCGGTCCGGCGCAGAGCTAGCTTTGCCGCCAGCCGATTAACTCTCACGCGTGGAGCGAGCGTTGAAGATCGCGGTGTGCATTAAGCGGGTACCGGACATGGAGATGCGGTTTGCCATCGCGGCGGACCGGAAGTCTTTGGATCAGGCTGGGCTCAAGTACGAGATGGGCGACTTCGACGGCTACGCGTTGGAGGTGGCGCTGCAACTGGTCGAGAAGCAGGGCTCGGGTGAGGTGGTGGTGGTCTCGCTGGGTCCCGACGGGGTGCAAGAGACACTCCGCAAAGGACTGGCAATGGGGGCGGCCCGTGCGGTGCAGCTCAAGTCGGACGAGGTTCCGTTCGACGGCTTTGCCATCGCCCAGGCGCTCGCGGCCGAGCTGAAGGACGGTAGTTACGACTTGATCATGTTCGGCCGCGAGGCAACCGACACCGCCAACGGCGCGGTCGGCCCCATGACCGCGGAGCTGCTGAATCTCCCTTGCGTTACTGCCATTTCCCATTTGGATCTGACGGAGGCCGGCGGGACCGCGCGGCGAGATCTCGAAGGCGCGGCGGAGACAGTTCAGTTCCCCCTGCCGGCGGTGCTCACCATCGATGAGGGTATCGCCCGCCCGCGGCTCGCATCGCTCAAGGGAATCATGGCTGCCAAGAAAAAGCCGCTGGAGGCAAAGCCTGCTCAGCTCGGCGCAGCGCAACTGATTGTCGAGTCCATGGCACTGCCACCGGACCGTCCGCCCGGACGGATCATCGGTGAAGGCGGCGACGCCGTGCCCGAGCTGGTGCGGCTGCTCCAGACGGAAGCAAAGGTGCTCTGATGGCGAACGTGCTGGCATTCGCGGAGACCCGGGGCGGTGAGCTTCGAAAGGTGGCATTCGAGGCCGTAACCGCGGCCCGGCAAGCCGCCGATACTGTGAACGGGGAGGTTCACGCGATCGTCATGGGAGCGCCGGGGATCGCTGGCCGGGGGACCGCGCTGGGGAAATACGGCGCAGATTGCGTGATCACCGTGGAGCACGAGGCGCTGGAACGGTACAGTCCCGAAGTGTTTGCGGCCACCGTGGCCGAACGACTTCGATCCGGCGGCTACCGAGGCGGTTTCTTCTCGGCCTCGGCCCAGGGGAGGGACCTGGCTCCGCGAGTGGCGGCCAAGCTACGAGTGGCTCTGGCATCGGACGTCATCAGCTGGGAGATGAAAAATGAAGCGGTGATCGCCGCACATCCGGCGTACACCGGAAAGATCGTGGCCACCCTCAAACTCACATCCACTCCCGCGATCCTGTCGCTCCGTCCCGGCAGCGTGACGCCGGCCGAGCGGCCCAGCTCTCCTCGCCTGGAGAGCGCCGCCCCGGCCCAGGACCCGGCGACCGCGCGCGTAGTCGTCACCGAGCTGGCTCAACGGACCACCACCAGGCTGGATCTGGGCGAGGCTCCCATCATCGTGAGCGGCGGACGCGGGCTTCGTGCGGCCGAAAACTTCAAGCTGGTGGAAGACCTGGCCGAGGCGATTGGCAACGCGGCGGTCGGCGCAACCCGCGCAGTGACCGACGATGGCTGGCGTCCAGCCACCGACCAGATCGGTCAGACCGGCCGGCTGGTGAGTCCCGATCTTTACATCGCCGTAGGTATCTCCGGAGCAATCCAGCATCTCGCCGGCATGCGCACGGCGAAGACCATTGTGGCCATCAACAAGGACAAGGATGCGCCCATCTTCAAGATTGCCGACTATGGCATCGTGGGCGACCTGTTCGAGATCGTTCCCCGTCTCACCGCCGAAATCCAGAAGGTCCGAAGCTCTCACTAGCGGCCACGGGTGAGCTTCCTCACCGACTAAGCCCGGTTCCACCCGGTATATCCCGCCCATGGGAAAAACCGTGAGTGATTTCCTGGTCGATCGCCTGCATCAGTGGGGCGTACGCCGGGTGTTCGGCTACCCGGGCGATGGCATCAACGGAGTCATGGGCGCGCTCAACCGGGCCCAGGACAAGATCTCACTGGTGCAGGTCCGTCACGAGGAGACCGCGGCGTTCATGGCGTGTGCCCACGCCAAGTTCACCGGTGAGGTAGGGGTATGCGTCGCCACCTCAGGTCCGGGAGCCATCCATTTGCTCAACGGACTCTACGATGCGCTGATGGACCACCAGCCGGTCGTGGCCATCGTGGGCCAGCAGGCCACATTCGGGCTCGGCGCGGATTTTCAACAGGAAGTGGATCTCGTCTCGCTTTTTAAGGACGTCGCGGGAAGCTATGTGCAGATGGCCTCCCATCCGGCGCAGATCCGCCATCTCCTCGACCGCTCCATGCGGATCGCCCAGGCCGAGCGAACCGTGACCTGCATCGTGCTTCCCAACGACGTGCAGGAGATGGACGCGGTGGAGGAACCGCCCCGGAAACATGGCGTCACGTTCACCGGGGTGGGCTATGCGCCACCTTTAATCATCCCTACCGAAGAGGAGCTGCACCGCGCGGCCAAGGTTCTGAACGACGGCGACAAAGTCGCGATCCTGGTGGGTGCCGGCGCACTCGACGCGACGGATGAAGTGATGGAAGTCGCGGAGCAATTGGGAGCCGGGGTAGCCAAGGCCCTCCTGGGCAAGGCGGTGCTGCCTGACTCCCTACCGTACGTGACCGGCGCGATAGGTCTGCTCGGCACCAAGCCGAGCTGGGACATGATGAACGGCTGCGACACGCTGCTCATGATCGGAAGCAGCTTCCCTTACGCGGAGTTTCTCCCCAAGCCGGGCCAGGCGTGCGGCGTGCAGATTGATGTCAGGCCGAGAATGCTGAGTCTGCGTTATCCGATGGAGGTGAACCTCTGCGGGTACAGTAGGGAGACGCTACAGCTCCTCTATCCCTTGCTCAAGCGAAAGGTCGATCGTTCCTGGCGCGAGCAGATCGAGGGATCGGTGGAGGATTGGTGGAAGGTGCTCGAGGCGCGTGCCATGAGCGAAGCCCACCCGCTCAATCCGCAGCGAGTGTTTTGGGAGCTGTCGCCCCGCTTGCCGGACGACTGCATTCTGGCCTTCGACTCAGGGACGGTCGCGGGTTGGTTGGCAAGAGATGTGAAGATCCGTCGCGGCATGATGGCATCGGTGTCGGGGAATCTGGCGTCGATGGGCTGTGCCGTGCCGTACGCCATCGCCGCCAAGTTCGCCCATCCCGATCGCCCGGTGATCGCTCTGGTGGGTGACGGTGCGATGCAGATGAACGGACTCAACGAGCTGATCACGGTTCAGAAGTACTGGAACGAGTGGGCCGATCCCCGGCTGGTGATTCTGGTGCTCAACAACCGTGACCTGAGCATGGTCACCTGGGAGCAACGGGCCTTTGTCGGCGATCCCAAGTTCATCGCGTCTCAAGAGCTACCGGACTTTCCGTACGCCCGCTATGCCGAGATGCTGGGTTTTATCGGTATCGCCATGCTGGGGCCGGACGAGGTGGTGCCCGGATGGGAGCAAGCGTTGGCGGCCGACCGGCCGGTTGTGGTCGAGGCGTACACCGATCCCGAGGTCCCGCCGCTCCCACCCCACATCACCTTCGAGCAGGCCAAGGCGTTTGCCCAGGCAGTGATCAAGGATCCCGGTCGGTGGGAGATGCTGAAGCACTCGGCCAAGGAAGTGGTGGAAAGCTACCTCCCGCACCGCGGCTCCTAGCGTGTAGCCGCCCACAGCAACTGGTCGTGCCAAGCCTTCCGAAGATCCATCCTACCAGATGTCGAGGCGCAGACTGTCGGGCCGCACCATCGGATCACTCGCTTTGCAGCCGAAGGCCTGGGTGAACGCCGGGAGGTGCCCCACCGCGCCATTTACCCGAAACCGGCTCAACGAGTGCACATCGGAGATGGCCTGGGTCCGCTCCGCCTCAGGACGCATCTTGATCCGCCACGAGTTGGCGTAGGACAGGAAGAAGCGCTGTTCGGGAGTGAAACCGTCTACTGGTTGGGGTCTGCCCTTGCGAGCGATGGCCCGCTGATATGCCTCCCAGGCGATCTGGAGTCCCCCGATGTCGGCCAGGTTCTCGCCCAGTGTTTGTTGACCGCTCATATGAGTGGTGTCACTGACGATGTAACCGGAGTACTGCTCCACCACCTTTCGGGCTCGCTCCATGTAGTGTAGCGAATCGGCCGGGGTCCACCATTCGCGCAGGTTCCCCTCGGCATCGAAGCGGCGTCCCTCATCGTCAAAGCCGTGCAGCAGCTCGTGACCGATCACTGCTCCGGCTCCGCCGTAGTTCACGGCATCATCCGCCTGGGCGTCGAAGTACGGCGGCTGGAGAATGCCGGCCGGGAAGACCATTTCGTTGAGAGTGGGGTCGTAGTAGGCGTTGTCCGTGGGCGGCGTCATTACCCATTCGTTCCGGTCGGTAGGACGGTCGATCTTCCGGAGCTGGCGCTCGACCTCGAATCGATTGCCGCGGAACCAGTTCTCCACCAGGCTGTCGGCCGAGAGGGTCAGCGCCGAGTAATCGCGCCATCGGTCGGGGTAGCCGATCTTGTTCCGGATCGCGGCGAGCTTGGCCAGTGCCGCGGTGCGGGTGGTATCGCTCATCCACGTGACCTGGCCCAGACGGCTCTTGAGTGCGGCCTCGATGTCTCCCACCATGGCAAGCGCGCGGGTCTTGGCATCGGGCGGGAATGCCTGGCGCACGTACACTTGGCCCAGGGCCTCGCCCACCGTCTGATCCACCAGATCGGCACAGCGCTTCCACCGGGGACGAAGCTCGGTCACTCCGGACACCAGGCCCCGGAGCTTGAGGTCTTCACGCACGAATGGCGAGGAGAGCCAGGGCGCGGCGGCGTGGGCCAGCTGCCAGCGCAGGTAACTCTTCCAGGCCGGGATCGGTGTGGACGCCACCAGCGAGTCCACCGCCTTGTAATAGCCGGGAATAGCGAGGTTGAACGTGGCGCCGGGGGCGACATCGAGCCGGCGGAAGATGCTGGCCCAGCCCATGTGAGGAGTGGCTCGCGCCAGGGAATCGCCCGAGACCCGGTGATAGAGCCGGTGGAACTCACGGATCTCCACCACCGGGAGAGAGCCCCGGGCCAGCGCGGTCTCGAACGTCATCACCTCGCGCGCATGGCGCGCGGCGACGGGAGCCGGATCTCCCAACAACTGGAACATCCGGGCCACATGGCTCCGGTAGCCCCGCAGGATCCGCAGTGAGGTGGTGTCCCGCTTGAGGTAGAAGTCTCGATCGGGAAGACCGAGCCCGCCCTGCCAGGCGATGCCGATGGTCTGCTTGCTGTTCTTGAAATCGGGATAGGCGCCCAGCACGATCGGCGCCGAGACCCCTTCGTGGAACAGATCGGCGAAGCTCCGGATCAAAGCACTTCGGTCTCGGATCGCGGCGATGTCGGCCAGGCGTGAGGCCAGTGGCTTTACTCCGGCCTGCTCCACTCGGGCAGAGTCGATACACGATCCGTAGAGCCTCCCCACCAACTGAGTGTCGTGATCGCTGGCGGACTGGTTCCGAGCGGATTCGTCCAATAAGCGGTGGAGCAGCTCTTCGGTTCGATCCCGTACTTCCCGGTCGACCCCAGCGAAGGTGTACTCCGCTTTGATCGGTGTCCGGTCCAGCCAGGCACCAATGGCATAGCGATAGAAATCACGGCATGGGGCGCAAGTAGTGTCCATCCGGGAGCGGTCCACCGCGCCGGAGGTGGCGGGAGCTTGAGCATGCGCCAGAACCGGAACGAGCACGATGAGCGAAAACCCGAGAGGAAGACGAAGAGGCATGAGTAGATCCCTGAGGACGCCACGCTGGAGGTGAGGTGCTTCCGACATCGGCATCACTGGTTGACCAATGAGAAAGAAGGGGTGAGCCGGCTCTTATGCATAAGCGCTCTAGGGACTCCCGCAAGCCCTCAACCGGCCTGGAAGGCCGTGCAGTGACGACAGTGAGAAGAATCTCCAATGGACGGAATCGGCCATCGGGCATACCATGGAGACGTGAATGAAATGAGCTCGGAAGCATCGCTTCTCCGCGCCGCGGAACGCCTGGCTGAGGCGGAGCGTACCGCAGACATCCCTGCTCTGGAGGGGCTATTGGCATCCGACTATCAGGGGTTTGACCCTGCGGGTCGGTCGAGGAGCCGAGATCGGGTGCTCCAAAATTATGGTGAAGGCGGAGTCCGGGTGACCTCACTCACGCAGAGCCAGCTCCAGGCGCGGATTCTAGGAGACGTGGGACTTGTGTTCGGAGTCAATGCGCTACAGGGGCACGACGGGGCCGAGCACTTCCACTTTCGCCTCCACTTTCTCGACGTGTGGGCTCTGCGGGACGGCCGCTGGCAACTGGTGGCATCGCAACAAACTCTGATTCCCGGCTGAGTCGGCAGATGAAGCCGAAAGTGTTTGACGTCCTCGTCATAGGAGCCGGCCCCGGCGGCTGCAACGCCGCGGCGATGGCGCTCCGGCAGGGGCTCACAGTGGCTCAGGTGGACCGATACGCGTTTCCCCGGGTAAAACCGTGCGGCGGCGGCTTTACCATCAAGTCGTCGCTCGCGGTTGGATTCGACCCGGAGCCGGTTCTTCGGGGTGAGTTCACCGACATCCAAGTCAATCTGTGGCAGCGGAGAGTAAATCGGTTCAGCCACCCACGGTCGGCGCTTCTCCGCATGGTGGAGCGTTCCGAGTTTGATGCCTGGCTCGTCGAGCAAAACCGAAAGAGTGCCGGGTTTCAGTTTTACGATGGGGAGCGGGTGCTCGAGATTTCCTATGATGAAACCTTCCGGGTCCGCACCTCAAGACAGGTACTGCTCGGCAGGCAACTGGTCGGTGCCGACGGAGCCTACAGCCTGGTCAACCGGATCTTCTCGATCGGACGCCCCCGAGGCTTCGCGGTAGCGGCGGAGGTGGTGCTGCCGCGGGATGAGGCAGCTCTCTCAGAGGAAACGCCTCCCTGTTTCGACCTGGGTGCCATTGACCGCGGCTACGGCTGGGTGTTTCCCAAAGATGACCACTGGAACATCGGTCTCTATACCATGGGCAAGAGCCGAACGCTTCGGGCCGACCTCAGGGCCTACATCACAGCCAAGGGCTTTCGGTCGAGGACGGATCTGATGGGGACCTTCGTCTCCCATCAGTTTCCCTACGGTGGCTACCGGATATCCGTTCCCGAAGCTCCAGTCTACCTGGTGGGCGACGCCGGCGGCTTCGGCGACGCGCTCACCGGCGAAGGGATCTACCATGCGCTGGAAAGCGGGAGGCTCGCGGGCGAGACGATTGGTGACTGTCTCGCCGGGCGGGTCAGCCATCGCGCATACTACCGGCGTATCAGACGGGCAGTTCTGGCCGACACGCTCCTTACGTATCTCATCGCCCAGCGCTTCTATCGCAACCTGGATCGTGCGTGTGCCATCCTCAGGAGTCCCACCGTCTCACGGCCCTTGCTCGAGGGATACGCATCGGGCCGCACCCTAGGTCAGAGCATCCAAAAGAGCGGGCTGCTCAGGACAGCAACCCTGCTGCCCCGGGTCATGATGTCGGCAAGGGAATCGGTGAGCCCGCGGTGAGTGAGATCACCTCCGCTCGGTAATCATCGGGGTAGGTTGTCGATCCTCGTCGGAGCCCGGGACTGTTTTCGCCCTCGTGGCGGGTGGCCCCCGGCTCACCCACCGGCTCCGACATGCCCATATATGGTCTGTGGAGCAAACGTTATGGCAAAGAAAAACAGCAGTTTCCAGAAAGACGGGACGGTCGTCGGGCTCTTTCACGATGCGGGGCAGGCGGAGCTGGCCATCCGAGGTCTGAAAGACCAGGGATTCACTGATGATGAGATCGGGGTTCTGATGCAGGACCGGCAGAAGCAGCAGCAACTCGCCGACACAACCGGTACCAAGGTCTCCGAGGCGGCCACCACCGGCGCCATCGGCGGAGGCGTCGCCGGGGGTGTCATCGGACTGCTGGCTGGGGTCGGGGCCCTCGCAATACCAGGGATCGGTCCGATCATCGCGGGTGGTGCCCTGGCCTCGACCCTGGCCGGTGCGGGGATCGGCGCGGCGGCGGGAGGTCTCATCGGAGCGCTGGTAGGGATGGGCATACCCGAGGAGGATGCGAAATACTTCGAGCAAGGGCTGCGGTCCGGCGGCATCCTGGTGACGGTGCGGGCCGGGTCCCGGGCCGAGGGTGCGCGCCAGATCCTTCAGCGCTACGGTGCCGAGCTCGAGGCTGCGCGCGGCGTCAGGGCGTCTCCCGCCCGTGGGGACGAGGACGAGCAGCGTCTGGAGCTCAAGGAAGAGGAGCTGATCGCCGAGAAAGAGCGAGTCCAGGCCGGTGAGGTTCGCTTACGCAAGGAAGTGATCCAGGAGAAGAAGACCATCGACGTGCCGGTCACCCGGGAAGAAGTCGTGGTTGAGCGGCATCCGGTATCGGGCCGGGCCTCGGATGGAGGGATCGATGAGGATGAAGAGATCCGCATTCCGGTGATGGAGGAGCAGGTCCGGGTCGAGAAGACGCCAGTGGTGAAGGAAGAGGTTACCGCCAGGAAGCGAACGGTTCAGGAGACGCAGAAAGTTTCCGATACCGTACGGCGTGAGGAAGCCCGGGTAGAGCAGACCGGAGACCGGGTGCGCGGTCAGTCGAGTGAGGCTTGGCGCGGTAATGAGCGCCGGTATCACGACGACGCGCGGTACACCGGACCAGAGCGTCGGGTTGCGAACGTCTGACGTCAGCCGGTGACTTACACAAAGGGGGGCCGCCATCCAGCGGCCCCCTTTTTTTCGAATTGTATGGCGAAGGATGACGCGGTGTCAGTGATCTTTGGGATCGGCGTCGTGGGTCTTGCTGTCGACCGCTCCATCGTCATCGGTGACGATGAGGGTTACCCGAAATTTCCCCCCGTCTTCGTACAGGTGAACCGGGTTCGGCTCGGTCGAGGTGGCGGATCCGTCTCCGAAATCCCAGACCCAGCTCACGATGCTCCCGTCGTCGTCCTGGCTCTTGTCTTCGAAGCTGCAGAACGATCCGAAGCAGTGCACGTCGAAATCCGCGTGCGGAGCCTGATTGACAAGCGGGTCCGCCCCGATGACGGTGACATTGTTCTGGGAGACGTCGGTGGCGCCGCCGTCATCGGCAATCGTGAGTGACACGGTGTAGGTGCCCGGTCCCGAATAAATGTGGGCCGGCTCTCGCACGTCGGATGTCGTGCCGTCACCGAAGCTCCACTGCCAGCTGGTCACGCTGCCGTCCTGATCGTCGCTCTTGTCGGTGAACTCGCAGCTGAGCTCCTGGCACTTGGCCTCGAAATCGGAGCGAGGCGCTCGGTTCCCTGGCCCCGCGGGAAGCACCACGACGGAAAAAGACGTCGTGGGCTGTGTACCGTTCGGGCTAACCACTCGCGCATCACCGGTCTGGAGCCCCGCCCGCGTGCCGAGGAGCATCTGGGCCAGGGCGTGTCCAGCGCCGTCGGTCGTAGCGGTCGTAGGGGTGATGTCCGCCCCTTCTCCGCCCGAGGTCAGATTGAAGGCAACATCAACGCCCTCGAGAGGCAATCCTGCATCATCGCTCACTTCCACAACCACGGTGACCACGTCGCCCGTCTGTCCCCGGTCACCGTCGCCCTCGATCACTCTGATGCCGGCCGGCTGGTTTCCATGGGGCAGGACGAGGTCCGAGCCGCAGCCCCAGAGGAGCAGAGCGATGGCCGCGAGCGGCACGAGTGAATCACGAGCGGTGCAAAGTTTTGCAGCGTTCATGGAGTCCCAGTGTCTGAGTCAGGGTTCTATAGCATACCCCGCCAGCGCGACTCGGGAAGTGACCGTCGACACACGGGGGATGCGCCGCCTCCGCCGCCAAGTAGTGCGGCGTCGCAACCTGAGTGACTCTCTGAACGGCTATGAGTCAGGAGGGAACTGCGGTTGTCCGTCGCGACTTTTGATCGAGGATCGAACGCACCTTGGTGGCCAAGGTGCCGGGCGTGAAAGGCTTCTGCTGAAACGGGGCACCGGGCTCGAGGAGCCCGCGCTGCACCACGTCCTCGCCCGTGTATCCCGACATGTACAGGATGGGGAGACCCGGACGGAGATGCGCCAGGCTCTGGCCGAACTTGCGTCCCCCCATTTCGGGCATGACCACGTCGGAGATCACCAGATCGATCGTGTCGGGGTGTTCCTCCATCAATCGTAGAGCCTGGATTCCGTTGGTGGCTTCCAAGACGCTGTAGCCATGGTCCCGCAGGCCACGGCAGGCCAGGTTGCGGACGACGTCTTCATCTTCGATGACCAGAATGGTCTCGCTGCCCCGGGTCGGCGCCTCGGCGGAAGTGACCTCTGTCTCAGGACGGAGGGACGCGGACCATATGGGGAGATATACCTTGAAGACGCTCCCTTGATCGGGCTCGCTGTATACCCACACATAGCCGCCGCTCTGCTTGACGATGCCATAGACGGTGGAGAGTCCCAGACCAGTCCCTTGCCCGATCGGTTTGGTGGTGAAAAAGGGCTCGAAAATGCGCTCCCGTACGTCGGCATCCATACCGCATCCGGTATCGCTCACCGCAAGCATCATGTAGCGGCCCAACGGGAGATCGACCCCGCTATGTCGGGTGGCGTAAGCGTCGTCCCAGACTGTGGAACCGGTCTCGATCAGCACTCGTCCGTTACCACTGATGGCATCGCGCGCGTTGAGCACCAGATTGATGATCACCTGCTCGAGTTGACCCCGGTCGGCCCGGACGTCCTCGACATCGGGCGAGAGCCGGAGCTCGAGCTCCTTGTCCTCTCCCAACGAACGGCGCAGCAGCTTTTCAATTTCTTCCACGACGGTGTTGAGCCGAAGAACCTGAGGACGAAGAAACTGCTGGCGAGTGAATGCCAGCAACTGCCGGGTGACGTCGGCCGCCCGGTTGCCGGCCTTCATGATCTCTTCCACATCCGCTCGCCGGGGGTCGCCGGGCTCGAGTGCCCGCAGGAGAAACTCGCTGAAGCCGAGAACCCCAGTCATCATGTTGTTGACCTCGTGAGCCACCCCTCCCGCCAATTTTCCGGCCGCCTGCATCCGCTCGGCTCGACGGAGGTGCTCTTCCACCCGTTTCCGCTCGGTGACGTCCCGACAAATTCCCCGTACGGTTACCGGCCGCCCATCTTTGAAGGTGCAGCTCAAGTTCGCTTCGACGGTAAGCGGAGTGCCGACCTTGGGTACCAGGATCAGCTCCACGTGGTTGAGCCGCTTTCCCTTGAGCACCAGCTCGAGCACCTCGCTGTAGCGCTCCCGGAAATCAGGATGCACGATGTCGACCAGCCGCAGGTGGCTGATGTCGTCGTCCCCATAGCCAATGCCGTCACGCCAGGCCTGATTGGCGTACTGCAGCGAGCCATCGGGGGCGAGAATGCACACCAGGTCACTGGCATTGTCGAACAGATCGCGATAACGCTCTTCACTTTCCCGAAGCTCACGGTCGGCCCGCTTGCGATCACTGATGTCGCGCGCATTGAGCACGATGCCCCGGATCGTCGAATCGGACAGCAGGTTGGTGCCCACGGCCTCCAGCCAGATGGCAGAGCCATCGGGCCGCCGAAGACTGAATTCAATCGGCCCCGTTACATCGGGTTTGCCGTTGGTCCGGAGCAGTTGCCGGACGTGGTCCAGGTGCGTGTGATCGAGGTAATCCAGCAGGCTGGTGCCGATGAGCTCAGCGGGCGAGTACCCCACGATCCGCTCTGCCGAATCGCTGACGTAGGTGATGGTGCCATCGGGGGCAAGGATGGTCACCAGATCGCTTGAGTTCTGGACTAGGGATCGGAACCGGCGCTCACTCGCCATCAAGGCCGACTCGGCCCGGATCTTTTGGGCACGGGCCCGCTCCCGCTCCAGGGCGGCCTCGATGGCGGGACCGATGCGCGCGAGATTGCTCTTGAGGAGGTAGTCGGTGGCTCCCGCTTTCATACACCCGACCGCCGTTTCCTCGTTGACCGAGCCGGTCACGATCAGGAACGGAATGGTCGGAGCTCGAGCTCGAGCCAACGAGAGCGCGGTCATGCCGTCGAAGCGGGGCAGGGTGTAGTCGGAGAGGATCACATCGGGATGGAATTCCTCGAGTCCGCGGAGAAAGCTCTCGCGGCTATCCACCCGCTGGGAGACGAATGGTATTCGCGCCCGCTCCAGCTCGTACTCCACGAGCTCCGCATCCATCGGAACATCCTCGAGAATCAGGATCCGAAGGGCGTTCTCAGGCATCCAGGCAATCCAGAATGGGCGCGGGAGCGGCACAATGATCGCGCGCGCGGATAGGGTACTCCACGGTTCAAGTGTGTCGCGGTTGTCTCCGGTAAGTCAAGCGGGTTTCTTGCAGTACGAGCTTTTTCCAGGTTGTGTGATCTGCCTCACAGCCCCTTTGATTTTTGCAAGGTCAGATTGCTATGTTCGAAGTCCCCTGCCTAGTAGAGCCCTCGGGAGTACTTCATGCCGACTGAACAGTCGACCAGCAATGGTCGGAAGACTACGACCGGCAATGGTCGAAAGGCCAAGCGCCGTGCCGGCGTCCGAATAGCGACCGCGCCGGATACCCTGGATACGGACCAGCTGCTAGCGGTCCTGAGCGCCATGAGGAAAGGGGATTTCTCCGTCAAGATGCCCGCTACCCAGGTGGGCGTTGCCGGAAAGATCTCCGATACCCTCAACGACATCATCGATCTCAATCGAGATACCGCGCGGGAGTTCGAGCGGGTCAGCCAGGCGGTCGGCAAAGAAGGTCGGATCACGCAGAGGGCCCACCTGCAGGGTGCCGCTGGCGCCTGGGCTGCGTCGGTCAACTCGGTCAACACCTTGATCGGAGATCTGGTGCAGCCTACCAGTGAGGTTGCCCGGGTCATCGGAGCCGTTGCCAAAGGCGATCTCTCCCAGACGATGTCCCTGGACATCGAGGGCCGTCCCCTGATGGGCGAGTTCCTGCGCATCGGCAAGACCGTCAACGCCATGGTGGACCAGCTCAGCTCCTTTGCCTCCGAGGTCACGCGCGTGGCCCGCGAGGTCGGTACCGAAGGGAAGCTCGGCGGCCAGGCACGGGTGAAGGGCGTCGGCGGCACCTGGAAAGACCTGACCGACAACGTGAATTCGATGGCCGGCAACCTCACCGCCCAGGTGCGCAACATCGCTCAAGTCACCACCGCCGTCGCCAATGGAGACCTCTCCAAGAAAATCACCGTGGACGTGAAGGGCGAGATCCTGGAGCTCAAGAACACCATCAATACGATGGTGGACCAGCTTAACTCCTTCGCCTCAGAAGTGACTCGCGTGGCCCGCGAGGTCGGCACCGAAGGGAAACTCGGCGGCCAGGCTCAAGTGAAGGGCGTCGGCGGCACCTGGAAGGACCTGACCGACAGCGTCAACTCGATGGCCGGGAACCTGACCGGGCAGGTTCGGAACATCGCCGATGTGACTACCGCAGTCGCCAACGGGGACCTCTCCAAGAAGATCACGGTGGACGTGAAGGGCGAGATCCTGGAGCTCAAGAACACCATCAATACGATGGTGGACCAGCTCAATTCCTTCGCCTCCGAGGTCACCCGCGTGGCCCGCGAGGTCGGCACCGAAGGGAAGCTCGGCGGCCAGGCTCAAGTGAAGGGAGTGGGCGGCACCTGGAAGGACCTGACCGACAACGTGAACTCGATGGCCGGAAACCTCACCGCCCAGGTCCGCAACATCGCCGACGTGACTACTGCGGTGGCGAACGGCGACCTGTCCAAGAAGATCACCGTGGACGTGAAGGGTGAGATCCTGGAGCTCAAGAACACCATCAATACGATGGTGGACCAGCTCAGCTCTTTTGCCTCAGAAGTGACTCGCGTGGCCCGCGAAGTGGGCACCGAAGGGAAGCTCGGTGGTCAGGCCGAGGTGGCCGGCGTGGGTGGAACCTGGAAGGACCTGACCGACAACGTGAACTGGATGGCCGGAAACCTCACCGCGCAGGTCCGGAACATTGCCGATGTGACTACCGCCGTCGCCAACGGGGACCTCTCCAAGAAGATCACGGTCGATGTGCAGGGCGAAATTCTCGAGCTCAAGAACACCATCAACACCATGGTGGACCAGCTAAACTCGTTCGCCTCGGAGGTGACTCGCGTGGCCCGCGAAGTCGGGACCGAAGGCAAGCTGGGCGGCCAAGCTATCGTCCCTGGGGTGGCAGGCACATGGAAAGATCTCACCGATAACGTCAATTCGATGGCGAGCAACCTCACGGATCAGGTGCGCAATATTGCCGACGTGACAATCGCGGTGGCCAACGGCGACCTTTCCAAGAAGATCACGGTCGATGT
>DASSED010000248.1:0-33043 GCA_035695405.1 Gemmatimonadales bacterium | reverse complement strand
GCTCGGAGAAGCAGGGAGCCTGGCGTACCATCTCATCGCTGATGCTCGTGATCGCCCGAATCGAGCGGGGGATGGGGCGCTCGGGATTCACCAGCGAATCGAACACGATTTCACGCCGTCCTCCCTGCACGATCGCCACCGCGATCTCGGTGATCCGGTCGCCGTAGATCGCCCGCATGCCGGTGGTCTCCACATCGACCACCGCGAACACACAGTCCTCCAGCAACGGAGAGCCCTGGGCCTCCGGCACCAAGGTCCAGCGCCCATCCTCCAGCTGCCGAACCCGGGGGTCGGCGCCCAACAGAGCCAACGCCACCCGATCGCAAATCGCCGCCGGAGCGCCGAACAATCCCAGGATCTCGTGACACAACGTCGCTGGGGAGCGAGGACCGAAACGAAGATGCGCCAACACCCGGTCCAGCAACGTGCTCTCCGGATGGGCGGTGGTTCCCATCAAAGCGGAGCCCGCCTGAGTGGAAGCGACATGCAGCGGGGGCCGCCGCCACCGCGGGCCAGCTCGCTCCCTTCAATGGTGATCACAGTCCGATGTTTGGCCTCCGACCAATCGTCGAAGGCCAGGAAGTTAACGGCGGGGACAACCCGGAAGCCCGCGGCCGTGAGCTCGCAAAGCGTGGCGTCGTTCCGGCGGTAACTCACGATGGTGCCGGGACGCACCGCCAGGAAGTTGCAGGCCGAGCTCCACTGCTCCCGCTCCTGGCTGATGCGCCGCTCTCCACCCGCGAGAACCGGCTCGAGGGGCAGGTTGACTGCACGCAACGCGGCAAAGAGGCTGGTCATCTCGTGCACCCCGTCCGTCCCCTTGTGCCGGTGAAGCACCGGGAGCCGCTCGGGACCCACAAAGAACGGCGGGTACACCGCACACAGATCGTGATCGATCTGGCTGAAGATCATGTCCAGATGAATGGCGGTGGGCGCTTTCGGCATGACCACCACCAATACATCGGTCACGTGGCCGCGCGCGAACACCGTCTCACACAGCTGATCCAGCGCGGCGGGCGAGGTCCGCTCGCTGAAGCCGAGCAGCAGCAGGTCGGACCGCAGGTAGTGGACGTCTCCGCCCTCCAGCGTGTACGTGTCCCGGCGCTCCTCCGAGCCATCGTAGAGCAGCCCCGCATTGGCCAGCTCGGGGTGGAACCGGAACAACGCCTTGATCAGGAGCTCTTCGGTCCAGCGCACGCCGTACCGCATGGAGCCCACCACGACATGCTCGCCGATGACCATGCCGGTATCGCGCGGAAAGAACAGATTGGGCAGCGGGGGAAGCGCAAAGCCGACCTCGTTCAGCGCTCGCGACAGAGGGCCACTCTCCTCTTCGGTGCCCTCGATCAGCATCTCGACGATGGCCTCCGCCGGCAGCTCCGTGAGTCGCTGTCCCAAAACGTCGGAGGGAACAACGTCCATGGTCTTGGTGATGAGAAAGTCGCGCGCGTCTGGTTGAGCCAGGATCTCGGTGAGCAGGTCTCGCACCTGGTGTACCCGGGCAAATCGCTTGAGCACCGATACAAATTGCCGGTGTTCGCGCTGGGCAATCTCGAGATCGATGATGTCGTCGTAGAGATAGGTCTCGCGCGTGCCCGGCGTGACCGCCTCGAGCTCCCGACCCGGGGTATGAACCAGCACAGATTGGAGCGGGCCGACTTCAGAGGTGACGTGCACGGGCATACAACAAGCTATTCGTGTATGCTGACTTTGGGGTAGGCCGCGCCGAGTGGCTCCAAACGCAGTCAATCAGTTGGTCACTGCTCGCCCAGCTCCCGGCCCACGCAGGACTTTGCCCGGCAATGCCCCGGTTGCCTTGCCGTCCGCGATCACCGGGACGCCGTTCACCAGGACCCATCGCATGCCTTGGCTCAATTGATTGGGCTGGTCGAAGGTCGCCCGATCTTTGACCTCGGCCGGGTCGAAGATCACCACATCGGCCCACATACCGCGCTTCAGGACGCCACGATCATCCAGGCGCATCCGCTGAGCCGGGAGTGAGGTGAACTTCCGGACGGCATCCTCGAGCGTGAGCTTCTTCTCTTCGCGCACGTACTTCCGGATGATGCGGGGGAAGGTGCCGTACGCCCGCGGGTGAGGATGTTCCTGCCCCAGGAGTCCGTCGGGAGACGTGCCCTGCGAATCGTTATTGATCGACACCCACGGTTGTTGTAACGCGAGCACCACATCCGGCTCTGACATCCCGAACACGGCCACCGAGGTGAAGGCCCGATCCTCGATGAGGACGTCGAGCAAGGCATCGATCGGATCGGACTTCCGCAGTGTCGCCACCTGGGCCAGCGTCTTTCCCTGCAGTGGCAGCAGCTTCGGGTTCTGAACGGCGCCGATCAGGATCGCCTCCGGTCCGCTGATCTCCTGCCAGGCATTGTTTTCCCAGGAGCCTGCCGTCTCCATATCATGGCGAATGCGCCGGCGCATGGCGGGATCATGGAGCCGGCTCAACAGACTGTCGGGGCCGCCGTCGTGGGCCCAGGGTGGAACCATGGCGGACAGGTCGTTGAACCATGCCGTGTAGGCGTACGTGTCTGCGGCGATATCGATCCCGGCCCGACGGGCGGAATCGATCTTGGCCACGACCTCCGGCATGCGGCCCCAGTTTTCCTTACCGGCCACCTTCAGATGCCAAATCTCTACGGGAATATGAGCCTCACGACCGATTCTGATGGCTTCATCGAGCGCGCGCAGAATGTCTGTCGATTCCGAGCGCATGTGGGTCGCATACACCCCGCCGTACCGCGAGGCCTCGGTCGCCAGGGCGATCAACTCTTCGGTCTTGGCGTAAGGTGCCGGTGGGTACTGCAATGAGGTGGAGAGTCCCACGGCGCCATCGCGCATAGCTTGAGCCACCAGCTCCCGCATCTGAACCAGCTGCTCCGGCGTGGGGGCCTTGTCGCCGTCTCCCACCACCATGCGACGCACTTGGGTTGCGCCGACGTAATGGCCAACGTTGATGCCTATCTTCTGCCGCTCCAGGCGAGCGAAGTACTCGCCAAAGGTTTTCCAGTCCGGCATGATCTTGAAGTGCTGGTATGTCACCTGGGTCGCGGCTACGATCCGATCATTCAGAGGAGCCACGCTGGTGCCCTCGCCGGTGAACTCCGTGGTGATGCCCTGAAAGATCTTGGAGGGAAGGTGCGGGTCGACCAGAATGGTCAAGTCGGACTGCCCCAGCATGTCGACGAAACCGGGAGCCACGATCCTGCCGGCCGCGTTGATAGTCCGACTGGCCTTGGCCCCAGATAACGATCCGACGGCGGCGATCCGGCCGTGTCGAATGCCGATATCGCCGCCGAACCAGGGGGACCCCGTGCCGTCGATGATATGGCCCCCCTGGATAATGAGGTCGTACTCCGGCTCCTGCGCCCAAAGTCGGCCAACAGCAGCTCCCGCGACGATGATGATCCACTGGAGGCGCATGTCGGAACCCTGCTATCGATTGACCAGTGCGTAGCTCAGCGTCTCGAGCTCCAACGCCAGATTGACGGTCTTCACCACGACATCGTCCGGCACCGAGAGCTGCACCGGCGCGAAGTTGAGAATCGCCTTGACCTTGAGCGCCACCAGACGGTCGGTGACGGCCTGCGCCACATCCCCAGGAACCACCAGCACGGCCATGTCGATGGGGTGCCGACTCAGCTCTCTCTCCAGTCCGCTTATATCGAGGACCGTGAGCCCATTCCACTGACGGCCGATTTTTCCCGGATCACTGTCGTAGATGGCGACGATGTCGAACCCGCGTTGCTTGAACCCGCGGTACTGAACCAGGGCGCTGCCGATCTTCCCTGCCCCGATCATTCCAACCCGATAGCGACGCTTGAGCCCCAGAATCTCCCGCAAGCGGTTCGCGAGCTGGGGAACCGGGTAGCCCAGGCCACGTTTGCCGAACGACCCGAAGAAAGAGAGATCTTTGCGGACTTGCGCCGATGTGGTCCCGCCGCGGGACGCAAGCGCGCCGGAACTTACCGTTTCAATGCCCTGGACTTCGAACTCTTCGAGGAATCGCAAGTAGAGCGACAAGCGGCGAACGGTGGACTCGGCGACTTTGCGCATGCGAAAGGGGCTAATGTGAAATGTTTCACAAAGTTAGCCGGAGTTCCACCCCGCGTCAACGAGAGCCCGATGCAGTCGGACGAATTCGAGCGGCTCGAGCACTTCGGGTCGAGCCGTGTCGACGAGATCTACCGCTTGAACGATCGCGCGAATACGCTCGGCGTCCCAACCGGTCAGCTCCCGCAACGCGCGGAGGAGCTGTTTCCGACGGAATCCGAATAGACCCACCACCAAGGTCCGAAAGCTCCGGCGCATCTCCTGCGGTACCGGCGGGTCGGCTAGCGGCGTGAGGCGAAGCATCGCCGAATCCACTTTGGGGCGCGGCTGGAAGGCGCCAGCGGGCACCGTGAACAGCCGCTCCACCTGGGCAACGACTTTGATGCCCACTGTGAGTGCCCCGTACTGCGACGTGCCCGCAGAGGCGTTTACCCGGTCGGCCACCTCCTTCTGCACCAGGAATACGATTCGATCGGGCAGAGGAGGTTGCAGCGCCTTGTCCAACAGAGGAGAAGTGATGTTATAAGGAATGTTGCCGGTGAGAAGAAATGGTGGATCTACCAGTTCGTTCCAGGAAAGGTCGAGCGCATCACCTTCGATGACCTCGGCATTGGGAACCCGCTTTCGTAGCGGACCGATCAGGTCTCGGTCCTTCTCAATGGCGACTACCCGCCCAGCCCGCTCCACCAGCGCCGCGGTGAGACTTCCCGCTCCGGGACCGATTTCGAGAACGGTGTCGCTTCGATCGGCCAACAGGGCGTCGGCTATCCGGGCCAGAATCCTGGGATCCGCTAGAAAGTGCTGTCCCAGGCGACGCTTGGCCCGGGGCACGCTAGATCCGCAACACCAACAATGTGCGATCGTCGGTGGGCCGAGCCCCAAACTCTTCGGCTCGACCCAACACCGCCTGGACAATGGCCTCTGGGGCTTCAGTCCGGCGAGAGGCCACCTCAGCCAGCAAGCGCTCCTCCCCGAAGGGCTCTCCCTGCTCATTGCGCGCGTCAACCAGACCGTCGGTCCAGAGTACCAGGAGATCCTTGCCGATACCCCAGGAGATCTGGCGCCGCTGAATGGTGCCGACGCCTGCGAGCCCCAAGGGAGGTGAGGTGGCCTCCAGCCGCTGGGGTGATCCCTCCTCCGGGATGCGGAACGCGTGGGGATGTCCGGCGCTGGCGTAGGAGAGCCGTCCGACCCGCGGGTCGAGCACGCCATAGAAGACCGAGAAATGCATTTCGGTCTGCGCCAGCTCGCTACCGACACTCTCCAGCAGGGCGCCCAAGGTCTCGTCGGGAGTGAGCGCGGTGGCGGCATGGATGCCGGCGGCAGACATGATGAGGGCCATGACCAGCGCGGCGGAGAAGCCGTGCGAAGCAACGTCGCCCAGCATGACGCCAACTCGTCCTCGGCCCAGGCGGATGAAGGTGTAAAAATCTCCACCCACCGATTCGGCGGGCAGGCATCGCGCCGCAACCTCGGCGTCGCCTTGGAGCACCGAAGGTGGTGGGAGTAACCTGAGTTGCAGGTGGTGGGCCAGCTCCAGCTCGCGCTGCACTCGCTGCTGCTGCAGGTCCCGATCCACCAGGCGGGCGTTCTCGATAGCCGCACCGATCTGATTGGCAACCGCGCTCACCAGCTTGCGGTCGTCCAGAGTGAACCGATCGCCCCCGATCCGGTCGGTGAGATTCATGACTCCGACACAGTGGAGCTCTGTTCCCGGGGCCGCATAGCAGATGGGGACACTAATGAAGGAATGGCCGCGATATCCCCGCTGCGCGGGACCGTCAGCCGCTCCCGAGCTGAAATCGGTGGCCTCGAAGGTTGCGATTCGCTGTTCCCGGAAAACCCGGGCGGCGATCGACGTAGGATTGCCAACATCGACCGGAACCAGGCCCTCCGGCTCGAAGCCTCGGGCGGCCACGGTCCTCAGGGTATGACTGGGCTCGTCATACACCATGATCGAGGCACGCCGGGCTCCCACGACCGCACTCACCTCGCGGACGATAATCTGCGCCGCTTCCTCCAGGCGTACCGTACGACCCAGGATCTCGCTGATGGCGTAGAGCAGGTCGATCTCCTCGTATCGGCCGGCCAGCTCTTCGGCCACTCGGGCGCGCTGTTGCTCAGCCTCGAGCACGGCACTCACGATGGGCCGAATCCGAGTTCCGGACTGGCGCAAGCTCTCTCCACTCGCGCCGGCCAACTCCAGCCAGTGGCCGCTCCCGTCGTCGAGCGGCTCGAGCCATGATGTTCCTTCTGGTGTGGCGACGAATCCGGACTTTTCCGGAACCGGCAGGGACCAACCGGGATCGTTGCCTGCCGCCACCTGAAGCTGGCTCTCGTGGGTACGCCAGAGGCGCAAGCGTCCTCCAACGAGGGCGCCGAGACCGTGGAGCACATGATCCAGCCGCCCTAGAGGCGGCGCAGTGTCATGCAGATGGAGTTTCCTTGCTCGTTGAACTGGACCGTGTCCACGAGCTTGCGGATGAGATAGAGGCCCCTTCCTCGGGCTTCATCGAGCTGCTCCGGACGGGTCGGCTCGGGAACGGCTTCCGGGTTGAAGCCGGCACCCTCGTCGGTGACCCAGACGCGTATGGCTTCGAGACCGAGCTCAGCCCGCACGTGCACCCATTTGCTGTGGTCTTCGCGATTACCCTGCACGATGGCGTTGGTGAGGGCCTCGGACAGAACTACCCGGAGGCGAAACCGGGTGCTAGGAGTGGCCTGGCTGCCCGCCAGACAATGCCGGGTGACCAGCTCGACTGCCTCTTCGATACAGTTGACGTCGCTGGGAAGGCGCAGGGTGACCAGTGTTGCCGCTTCGCGGGTATCTGAGCTCCGGCGGACACATAGACGAAGCGGGGAGGTCATCCGAAACTAAAAGCTGGCCAGCGCCTGCTCGGGGGTTTCCGTAATAGTGAACAACGTGTCCAGCTTGGTGAGCTCGAAGAGGGATCGAAGATCCTCGTTCAGTCCCGCTAGCCGGAGAGTCCCGTTGTTCTCCCGCACTTTCTTGGAGATGGAGACGAGAGCACCGAGCCCCGACGAGTCGATGTACCCGGTTCGGGAAAAATCGATGAGCAGACGCCGCTCGCCCCGATCCAGCGCCGCCTGCACCAGATCCTTCAGCTCATGTCGGTTTCCGACGATGAGCTGCCCGTCGACCTGCACTACCGTTACTCCCCCACTGCCCTTGGTCAAGCTGAAACCCATCGGCTCTCTCCCTCATGCCGGAGTCGGATCGGACTGTAATGCCACCATTGCAGCGACCTCGACAATATCATCGGGGCTGGCACCCCGCGACAGGTCGGCCATGGGCCGAGCGAGGCCCTGAAGAATGGGGCCGATCGCCACCGCACCCGCCAGCCGCTGAACCAGCTTGTAACTGATGTTACCCGAGTCCAGGTCGGGAAACACCAGAACGTTGGCCCGGCCTGTCACCGGCGACCCGGCCGCTTTGCGCTCGCAGATCTCAGGGCTGAGAGCGGCATCGGCCTGGAGCTCGCCATCCGAGGCGATGTTGGGCGCCAGCTGCTGGAAATGCGCCGCGGCTTCTTGAACCCGAGCGACATGAGGGCCTTTGGCGCTCCCTTTGGTACTGTACGACAGGAACGCAACTCGAGGTGAGTCACCGACCAGCCGCGAGCGGTCTCGCGCAGCCGCTAGGGCAATTTCCGCCAGCTGACCCGGGGTGGGCTCGGGTACGACGGCGCAATCGGTGAAAGTCAGCACCAAGTCACCATTCAAAACCATATAAAAGGAAGAGCTCACCAGACTCACCGAGGGGGCCGTGCCGATGGCCCAGAGCGCGGCCCGAATCACGTCTCCAGTGGGGCACACCGCACCGGCCACACAGCCGTCAGCCTCTCCCAGCGCCACGAGAGCCGCCCCGAAGTTGATCGGCTCGGCAGCAATGTCGAGGGCATGCACCCCGTCCCGGATCCGCTCGGGACGACGCTCCCGCAGCAGGGTTGCGATCCGGCCGAGACGCGGGTCCTTGGCTGGATTGAGTCCATCTCCGCCCAGCACGATCGGCTCCACCACCCGCGCGGACCTGAGTTTGTGGGCGGCCGCCTGCACCCGGGGATCCTCTCCCTCGCAGAGAACGATGGTGGCTTTCCGGCGAGCGGCCCGCTCGAGGAGCTCGCGTCGAAAACTCACGAGTGGAACCGCCGCTCCAGCGCCGCCGCGACAGCCGGGTGCACCAGCGGTTTCACGTCGCCCCCGAAGCGTGCAACCTCACGGACGAGACTGGAGCTCAGATACGTGAGATCAACCGCTGGCACCAGAAACACGGTCTCCAGTGATGGATGCAGCTGCCGGTTCATCAGCGCCATTTGGAATTCGTACTCGAAATCGCTCACCGCACGAAGACCCCGGACGATGATGGTGGCGCCGACCCGCTTGGCGAACTCGGCCAGGAGCCCCTCGAACGACTGAAACGACACCCGCGAGTCGTCTCCCACCGCGGCGCGCAACATCTCGAGCCGCTGGGGCACCGGGAATAGCGGTTGCTTCGCCGCATTCACCGCCACGGCGACGATCAAACGATCGGCCAGGGCCAGGCTCCGGCGAACCAGATCCTCGTGACCCCTGGTGGGCGGATCGAACGAGCCAGGGTAGACGGCAATTCGGGTCATGGCGCGTAGCAGAAGGTGATGGCGGTATCGCCGTAGCGGCGGGTGTCATCGCTGTCCAACTCGATGTCGGAACGATGTTCGACGGAAAGAATGCTCGCGAACGGCTGCCGCCGGAAGAGCGCAACCAACCGGGCCGCGTGGTCTGCGATATACGGCGGGTCAGCCAAGACGACATCGTAGGCAACGGCCGGCAAACGTTCGGCGAACCGCAATGCATCGCCCCGGTGAACCGTAACCCGATCTGCGACATCCAGAGCGGTAACGTTCTGGTCGAGCGCCTTGAGGGAGGGAGGATTCAGCTCCACAAAGGTGGCCGAGGCTGCCCCGCGGGAGAGGGCTTCCAGCCCGAGTGCCCCACTGCCGGCGTATAGATCGAGCACCCGCGCGCCCTCGAGCTCGGTCCCCAGAATGCTCATCCATGCTTCGCGGACCCGGTCAGCCGTCGGCCGCACCCGGGAATCCTTGGGCATTATCAACCGGCGACCGCCGAAGCTTCCGCCGATTATCCGCATGCGTGGTATGGGTGTGCCGAGCGCGTTCGGAGCGGGTCATGCCGCTGTAGCATGAGGCGAAAGCGCGCACAGCCGAGCCTGGAGCGTGCTGAATCCGTTCCACTCGTTGGTCTCGATCCGGAAGGCTGCGTCCACCAACTCGTCTCCCAGCCAGGGCACTCGATCGGCCCACTGGAATCCAATGGCACAAAGCCGTGCGGTGCCATCCTCCAAGAAGCCCTTGAGGTGTCCGTTGCCGACGATGGACCGATTGGTGAACCGGACTCCCCGGACCCCGAACACGGGACTGGGATTACCCTGGCCGCAAGGCTCGAGGTAACGGCAGAGCCGCTCCAGCTCGGGGGTAACCTCACTCAGGGAAAGCTCCAGATCGATCCGTTGCTCGGGGCCGAGGTCCTCCGGGGCGAGAATTTGCCGGGCCACATTCCCGAAGCGCTCACGGAAGGCATCCAGGCTGCCCCGCCGGATAGTGAGCCCCGCGGCCATGTGGTGCCCGCCATAGCGCTCCAGCAGATCTCCGCAGGAGAGGAGCGCGGCATGGAGGTTAAAGCGCGACGTGCTGCGGCCCGAGCCCTTGCCGATGTCACCATCAAAGGCAATGAGGAAGGTGGGACGTCCGTACCGCTCGACCACCCGGGACGCTACGATCCCGACCACGCCCGGATGCCACCCTTCACCCGCGAGGACCAGGCCGGCGTCTTGTTCCAGAGTGGCGCTCCGCTCGACCTGCTGCAGCGCCTCATCCAGGATCCGCTGGTCCAGGGCCTGACGTTCGATGTTCATGTTCTCCAGCTGCTGTGCCAGGGTGGCCGCTTCCGCGGGATCATCCGTCAGCAGCAATCGCAGCCCATCACCGGCATCCCCCACCCGTCCGGCGGCATTGAGGCGCGGGCCCAGCACGTAGCCCACGTGTCTTGCTCGCACCTCTCGGCCTGTCAGCCCCGTGACGTCGATCAGCGCCTGAATACCCGGCCAGCGGCTCTGACTCAACAGCTTGAGTCCGTGCTTGACCAGGATCCGATTTTCGCCCTGCAGCGGCACCACGTCAGCGACGGTGGCAAGAGCTACGAAATCCAGCAGGTGAAAAGGCAAGTTGTGAGGCAACCCAAGCGCGGGGACGAGCGCCTGCACCAGCTTGAAGGCTATGCCGGTGCCACACAGCGCGCCGGCGTCCGACTGATCACCCGGCTGTTGCGGGTCTACCACCGCGGCTGCAGGCGGGAGCTCGAAGCCGGGCAAATGGTGATCGGTAACGATGACGTCTATGCTCGCCCTGCGTGCATCCGTGACCGTCTCGATTGCGGTGATCCCGCAGTCGCAAGTGATAATGAGGCTGGCACCGGCAGCCTGGGCCGCCGCCAGACCGGCAGGACCAAAGTCGTACCCGTCCCGCAGCCGATGAGGCACGAAGGGCAACACGTCCGCTTTGGCTTCGCGGAGCGTACGCGTAAGCAGGGCGGTAGCACACTGACCATCAACGTCGTAATCGCCGTGAACCAGAATGCGCCGACCGGTCTGCACCGCCTCCACAATGATCTGAACCGCACGGTCGATTCCGAGGATGCGTTCCGGGTCCGAAAGATCGGCCAGCTGGGGCCGCAGGTAACGTCGCGCAGCCTCGATCGTATCATGCCCCCGCTGGACCAACAGTGCGGCTAGAGCCTGAGGAACACCGAGCGAGGCCGCGAGCTCCCGCACCACCGCGGGGTCCGGTGGAGAGGCTACCACCCAACGGAGCATGGGCGATGGGGAAACGGTCACCACGGGAGTATACCCCCCGGTAACGGCATCAGGCCGACCCTCCCACTTCAGGTGGGTACAGAATCGCTCCGCACGCCTCGCACCCTTCGAGCACCACGCCGGCCTTGATCTGAGTTCGCCGGTTGAGCGGCACCGAGGTGTGGCAGGCCCCGCATGCGCCATTTAGCAGCGGGACGACCACATCGCTGGCCCGGGTTCGCCGGAGCCGGTCGTATCGGTTCCGCAACGGCTTGTCCACTCCTGACGCCGTCGTCTCGCGATCTCTCGCCATGGACTCCCGCTCCTGTTGGAGACCGGCATGGCGTTCTGCCAGTCGAGCTCGCTCCGGAGCCTGGGAAGCCTCCAGCCCGGCGATGTTCCGCTCCTCGTCCTTGACCTTGTTCTCCAGCAGGGAGACTGCATCGGCGCTGCGAACCCACTCTCCCTCCTCTTTGGCGAGAACCGACCGGGCCAGATCCAGCTCCGCCATCAAGGTGGATGCCTCCTTGGGATTTCGCACGTGCTCCAGCCTTTGGCGCCGACGCTCCTGAAGGGTCCGATAGCTCTCGATTTTAGTCTCGAGCTCATCCCGTCTTCGCACCCCGTCAGCCAACCCCCGCCGGGCCGCATCGAGCGCGTCGCGAGCCCGCTCGAGCGATTGGTCCAGCGCTGCGCTCTCCCGCATCAGCTCCTCGATTCGCTGATCGATGGCCGAGAGTGTGGAATCCTTGGCCTGGAGCTCGAGCAGCTTGACCAGGTCGTTGTGCATCAGGTTCCCCTGGACCGGTGAGTTCGTCGCGACGCATCTCTCCGTGCAGCCTTCTGATACTCGTACCAGGCATCCGCCGCCGGAAACATCGCCCGCAGCTCGGCCCGCCGCTGCCGCTTTTCACCGGGATCGGACATGATATGCATCGCCCGATAGAGCGGCCGGGCTCGGAGAATCTGGGAGGCCCGGTCATACACCGTCGCGATCTCGCTGCTGCTCCGCTCCAGCGCGGCTTCCTTGAGAAGGGACCAGGCCTCCGCCGCCGCCGTGGTTAGTCCGTCGGGCATCTGATCGGATGGCGGATCCCGGCGGAGGATTGCCTCATACAGCTCCCGCAGCACCGGAACCTCGAGCAGCGAGGGGGAGAGCTCCTCTCGCGCCTTGGCGATCCATTCGGGGCCCGCAATCAGGGCGGATACCAGAATGTTCTCAGGACGATTGCGGATCCGGTTTCGTGAACCACCACCGGGATCACGTCCGTTGGTTGGGCCTGGGCTCGAGCGCGCCGACCCGTGACTGTCTTCCGGCCGCGCCACCACCAGCTGGTGTTCCAGCACCTCCTTGCTCACGCCTGAATGTTTGGCGGCCAACCCCAGATACAGCTCGCGGGTGATCGGGTCTGCCGCGGCCCGGATGGTGGGCAGGAGACGGTCCACCGCATCGCGTTGATGCTCGAAACCCTCGAACCAGCCGCGTTGGGCCAACAGCTGAATCTTTCGCTCGAACACATCGATGGCATCCCGCAGCACCGCATCCAGTGCTTCGACCCCACCGTGCTGAACCAGGCTGTCGGGATCCTCTCCCGGAGGTAGAGTAGCCACCCGCACCCGGAAGGCGTGCCGCAGGAGTTCGTCCCCGGCCCGAAACGTTGCCTGGAGTCCCGCCTTGTCGCTGTCGTACAGCAGCGTGGCTTGGCGGACGAATCGTTTCAGTAAGAGGGCCTGGTCGCCTGTGAGGGCGGTACCGAGCGGCGCGACGACATGTTCCACCCCCGCGAGGACCAGTCGGAGCACATCGAAATACCCCTCGACCAGGATGACCGACTCCTCCTTGCGGATCGACATTTTTGCTTGGTGCAGGTTGTATAGCTGCTTGCCCTTATGAAAGATTTCGCTTTCCGGAGAGTTGAGATACTTCGGCTCTCCTGGTCCGAGCAACCGGCCCCCAAAGCCGATCACCCTGGCTCGGAGATCATGGATGGGGAACAGCAGTCGGCTCTTGAAGCGAGGCTGGACCACCCCATCATCCCGCTTGGCGGCAAGCCCCGCCTCCAGCAAAACCGGTTCATCTACCCCGAGCTCGTCCATGGCGGCCAGAAATCCTTTGCCTGAGGGGGCGTAGCCCAGACCCAGCAGAGCCGCGGTATCGAGAGGGATGTCCCGGTGCTCCAGATACTCCCGTGCCAGCGTGGCATCGGGCTCCTCGAGCAGCTGCCGGCTGAACCAGCTCTGAGCCGCGGCCACTGCACCATAGAGCGGCTCACGCGGATCGGGGCCAGCGCGTTCGGATCGCTCGGGAATGACAATGCCAGTTCGTCGAGCGGCCTCTCGCACTGCGTCGGGATAGCTCATTCCCAGCCGCTTCATGAACCAGGAAAAGACGTCACCGGACTCATGGCAAACGAAGCAGTAGTATCTCCCCTTTTTGGGGATCACCGCAAAGTTGCGATGAGTCCCGCCGTGAAACGGACACGGTCCTCGGTAGTCCGAGCCGGTTCGCTTGAGCTGAACCGACTCGCCGATGAGGCCGATGAGATCCGCACTGTCGCGGACCTGCTCGATCATCTCGTCGGGGATCATGCTCATCCGGAGAACTCGACGATGGTCACTCCGGTCCCACCCTGATTGCGGGGCGCAAAGCTGTATCGCGAGATCCGGCGGTCGCGGGAGACCACACGCTGGACTCGATCCCGCACGACTCCGGTCCCCATGCCATGAATGATCCGGAGGAACGGCTGATCAGCCAACACCGCTGCGTCGACTGCGGCTAGGGTGGCGCTTTCGGCTTCATCACCCGTCATGCCGCGGAGATCGATTTCCAGCGAGGCCGGCGCCCGCTCGCTGACCGAAGCGCCGCGGTGCGGCGGGGCCGTCTCAATCCGCGTCCTTCGCTCCTCTCGTCCGGAGATCAGGCGCACACTCGTGGGGTCTGCCACCATCCTGACGGCTCCGGCAGCAACGACCACCTTTCCGTCGGATCGAAGCTCGATGATCTCACCGGTGCCGCCGCTCTGTAACCGAACCTTGTACCCTATCTCCAAGTTCTCCGTTCCGCTGCCCGGCTGCCCATCCACCCCCACGCCGGTACCCGCCTGATCCTCCCCCGGCGCCTCCCCCGCTTCTTTGACCCCCTCCTCCACCAGCCGCCGCGCCTCTCGAGCAGCAGCGGCATCCACCGCGCCTCGGGCCAGGTCCAGGGCCGCTTCGACCCGTCCGCGTGCCTCCAGCAGAAAGGCTCGCGCCTGCCGCTTACTCTCCCGTTCTGCCTCCTTCTCCCGCCGCTTGAGGTCGGCCTCCCGGGCAGTCTGAACCTGCTCCTGGGTCTGTAGCCGTGTGGCGAGGGAGTCCAGCTCGAGTCGGTGTTCTTCAGCTCGTCGCTGCTCCTCGCGGAGCTGCCCCTCCCGGTCCTCGACCGCCGCCAGAAGCTCATCCAGCCTGCGCTCGCCGTCCGGCACTCGAGCATTTGCATCATCCAACACCTCGCCCGGAAGGCCGAGGCGGCGAGCGATGGCCAAACCGTAGGATCGACCGGGAACCCCTTTGAGAAAACGGTACGTGGGGGTCAGCGTCGCGGCGTCGAATTGAAGCGACCCATTGACGATTCCCGGCTCATGGCTGGCCAGTTCCTTCAGTGCGCCCAGGTGGGTCGTGGCCAGGGTGACGGCACCTCGTCGGGTGAGCGATACCAATGTCGCCGAGGCCAGCGCGGCCCCCTCTACCGGGTCGGTGCCGCTTCCGATTTCATCCAGCAACACGAGAGTGCCTTCATCAGCCTGATCCAGCACCCCTCGGAGCATTCGCACGTGAGCACTGAAGGTTGAAAGGCTGGCGGCGATCGACTGCCGGTCACCAATGTCGGCGTAAATCTGACGAAAGATGGGCAAACGGCTGTCCAGACCGACGGGCGGGATGATCCCACTCGCCCCCAGGGCCGCTGCCAACCCGACGGCCTTGAGCAAAACGGTTTTCCCGCCGGTGTTGGGCCCGCTGATAAGCACCGTGCGCTCTGACTCCGACAGCTCCAGGTCAAAGGGTATGACCGGTGTATCGCCGGCCAGCAACAAGGGATGCCGACCATTGACGATCCGGAGCGGCGCCGGGGCGAGCTCCACCTCGGGCAGCTCAGCGGATATGTCGACAGCATATCGGGCTCGCGCTACTAAGTCGTCCACGGCAACGCACATCTCGAGACTCTCATGGAGTCGGGGCAGCTCAGGACGCAGCAGGCCGGTCAGCTCTCGAAGCACCCGTAGCGTCTCTCGCTCTTCCTCCACCTCAGCCTCGCGCAAGGCGTTCCCGAGCTCGATCGTCTCCGACGGCTCGATGAACAGGGTCCCGGCGCTGCCGGACTCATCGTGGATGATGCCCGGCGGCCGGCTCCGCGAGTCACGCCGCACTGGGATGACGTAGCGGTTCCCCCGGACAGTAACCGAGGCGTCACCGGAGGCAGCACTGGAATCCAGACTCCGGAGCAACGTCTCCAGCCGCCGGAGCAGCCGCTGCCGGGATGCCTGGACCTCACGCCTGGCGTGAGCCAGCGCTGGACTAGCGGTGTCGAGCAGGTTGCCATCGGGATCGAGTGATTGCTCCAGCCGCCGCTCGATCTTCTTGTCCGGCAGGGAACCAATCAGCTGAGCCGATAGAGGGGCGATCTCGGCAACCCGCCGAAGGTCCTGGTGAACGTTCCGTGCGGCTGCCATCACTCGTTGCAAGGCCACCAGGTCGATGCCTTCCAGCACGCTCCCCTCGATCCTCAGGTGGGAAAGCGCCCGGGTGACATCGGGTATGGGCTCGGCCAGGAGGCCGTCGCCCCGGCGAATAAGACCCGCTATCTCCGAAACCCGCGCGAGCTCGAGCCGGACCCAGGTTAGGTCATCCGTTGGTCGGCGGCTCCTGACGCGCTCCGCCCCCAATGGCCCGACCGCGAAGGCGGCGACCAGATCCAACACTGAGGAATACTCCAGAGTGTCGAGGGCTTCAGAGCTCCGATCAGGCGCCAAAGGCAACGGGGTGTCGGCCTGTGACTGGGCCTGCACCCCGTTGCGAGAGCGAGCAGCGGCGCCTGAGCTCATCCCCGTTGAAGCTCCTCGCGGGCAATCTGGTTGATCAGCTTGCCGTCGGCCCGGCCTTTGTACTGAGGCATGACCTGCGCCATGACCTTGCCGATATCCCGGGCTCCGCCTCCGATGGCGTTTCGCACGGCGGCACGGATTTCATCCGGAGCAACAGCAGCAGGCAGAAACTCTTCCAGCACCTTGATCTGAGCCGCTTCGGCCTCGGCAAGGTCAGCGCGCGAGGCGGCGGTGTATTGCTCGGCCGCTTCACGCCTGATCTTGATGCCCTTCCGGAGAACGTCGATCACCTCGTCGTCCGTAGCGGGACGGCGAAGCTCAATTTCACGATTCTTGAGGCTGGCGAGGATGGTGCCGAGGACGAGGGTGCGATCTTTATCCTGCGCCTTACGCGCCGCGTTGAGAGCGGCGCGAAGGTTGGTAGAGAGGTTAGGCTCGGGGGACACGGGGGCCACGACGGTTCTTTCTGACCGCGGCATTCATTTTCCGTTTCCGCTTTTCACTCGGCTTTTCGAAATGGCGGTGCTTCCGAAGATCGGACAGAATTCCGGCCTTTTCGCACTTCTTCTTGAACCGCTTGAGCGCCCGTTCGAAGCTCTCGTCATCGTGAATGATGACTTCTGGCATTCGCTTACTCACCCCTCTCGACGCCCGTTAAGGGCAGATCTCCGAATAAGTTCGGGAATTTATCGGGTGCTGGGATATGGGGCAAGCACGAGCTGATAGGTGTGGCGAGTTTCTCTCACCCAGGTGGCCACGTGAGCTTCCGACCGCCCAAAATGTGAAAGTGCAGATGATCGACGCTTTGCCCCGCATTCCGGCCGGTGTTGGTGACGATCCGATAGCCCTCGGCATCCAGGCCCAGATCGGTGGCCAACTCGGCCGCGAACCTGAGCAAGTCGCCCAGCAACTGTCCCCCCTCAGTCCCCTTGGCGTCGCGGACCGCCGGCACATGGCCCGTTGGGATTACCAGGACGTGGACCGGCGCCTTGGGATCGATGTCCCGAAAGGCGAGCGCGTCCTCGGAACGCTTGATCACTTTGGCCGGTACTTCGCCGGTCACGATCTTACAGAAGAGACAGTCAGCCATGAGGCCCCCGGATGCGCGAGGCAGCGACGGTTGCAGCAGCGGCGATGGCCGCGGTTTCGAACCTCAGTGTGTGCCGGCTCAATGAAATAGGGACGTAGCCGGCGCCCAGCACCGCCGAACGCTCTTCCGGGTCGAGTCCACCCTCGGGACCAATCACGATCGAGACGGGATCTTGGCCCAGCACCGTGGGGGGAGCGGACCCCGATTGGTCGGCCAACCAGTGAACCCCCGCTTCGGCTGGCCGGCTAATAAAGTCATCCAGTGAGACAAGTTCCTCGATTTTCACCGCCCATGCCGCACCGCATTGCTTGACGGCCTCCAGCGCGTGGCGGCGGAGTCCGGGCAGGTGCCTATCCTTGACTCCCGTAGCCACACCAGCGATCCGAGCCGTCTGCAGTGGCACAATGGCGGTGACCCCCAACTCGGCGGCTTTTTCGACCATCCAGGAAAACCGGTCTCGGTCTCCAGTTGCCACCGCCAACGTCAGTGTGGCCGACCGAGCCTCCCGGACGAGAGCCTGAATCTCGACTTGCCACCGCTTGCCGGTTCGAGTCAGGCGGCCGGTTCCGCGGAGACCTCCGCCATCGAGAATCTCCACCTGCTCACCGTCGCGTACCCGCCGGACCCGCAAATGGTGAGCTTCCTTGTCATCCAGATCTACCAGCTCACCGACCGCGGGCGGGGCCGATCCACCTACAGTGGAGATGAGAACCCTCATTCAGGGGCAGCGAGCCGCGACCCCCCACCAGGCTGAGTCGATAGCCTCCTCGATTACGATGAAGCCCCTAAGGTCCAGAGTCTGCCGGAATTCCTCGGCCTCGGCCACTTCCATCCCGGAAAAGATCCCAATGCTCTGAGGCTTGAGGGCCCTCGAGATGACCGGTAGCAGTCTTGCGTTCTCCACCCGTAGGATATTGGAGAGCACCAGATCGGCCGGTCCCAGCAGAGGCGCTAGTGCGGCGGCGTCCCCCTGCAGGAACGCCACTCGCCGGTCGACCTGATTCCTCGCAGCGTTCCGCTCCGCGACGGCAATAGCCTCCTGATCGAGCTCTATGCCCCAGGCGCGGGAGGCTCCCAGTTTCGCGGCCGCAATCGCGAGTATACCGCTTCCGCTGCCCAGGTCGAGAACGACATCGTCTTTCCGAAGCAGTCGGGCCGTGAGGGTCAGCGCCACGCGGGTGGACCCATGCTCGCCGCTGCCGAACGCCGTTTCGGGATCGAGCACGACATCATATGGACCTGGTGTGGTGGCTTCGGGCAGCCAGGACGGGATGATGCTCAGTTCGTTGAGGCGGCGGACCCCAAGACCATCGCGCCAGCGAAGCGACCAGTCGACTGACTCTATGGGCCTGGGGTCAGTCCTGACCCGCCCTTCGGTCTCCCGGCCAATGTCATCGACCAAATGCTGGGCAGCTTCACTGCCGGAGGCAAAAGCCACCAGGGTGCTCTCATCCCGCTCCTCCACCGCCTGCCCGGTTCGATTCACCAACCAGGCGCCCAACCTCTCCTTGTGCCGGGCTGGTGCCCAGACCTCGACCGACCACCAGGTCATGCGCCTAACGCTTCCTTGAGCTTGGACCAGAAACCGGGTGAACGCTTGGGCGGCTCACCTTCCAGCTTCGCAAGAGATCGGAAGAGCTGCTCCTGTTCCTCGGTAAGGCGCTCAGGAACCCACACATGCACCCGAACCAACAGATCCCCTTTGCCATCCTGTCCCAGAACCGGCAGTCCCCGCCCGCGGAGACGAAGGACGGTTTCGGGCTGAGTGCCGGCCGGAATGTGCAGCGATTCGGGTCCATAGGGAGTGGGCACCTGATGGTCTCCACCTAATGCGGATTGAGAGAAGGAGAGGGGAAGGTCATACACCAGATCGTCTCCCTGACGCTCGAATCGCTCGTCTTCCTTGATGTCCAGCATCACCACCAGATCGCCACTCGGCCCGTTCCGGACCCCTGCGGCACCCTGCCCTCTCAGGGTCAGATAGTTATTGGCGGAGACACCTGCTGGTATGTCGATACTCACTGTCCGCTCACCCCGAACCCGTCCATCTCCCCGGCAGGCCTCGCACGGCTCGTTGATGGTGACACCTTCTCCGCCGCAGGTGGGACATGGAGCCACCGAGACGAATTGCCCGAACATGCTCCGCGTGGCCCGGCGCACCTCGCCGCTGCCGCCGCAGGACTTGCATTTGCTCGTCTTGGTGCCCGGCTTGGCACCGGTACCCTGACATGTGGTGCATCGTTCCGGACCTTTGATCTTGACGGTCTTCTTGGCGCCGAGCGCGACGTCATCGAGCGTAAGCCGTACGGTGACGCGGATGTCCTGGCCCCGGCGTTCATCCCCATGGGAGCGCCGGCCGCCGAAGATGGACTCGAACCCTCCCATGCCACCGAAATCGCGCATGAAGATGTTGAGAGCCTCGGCGAGGTCGACGTGGTGGAATCCAGCGCCCCCCGCCCCGACACCTGCTTTGCCGTACCGGTCGTACGCGGCCCGCTTCCTCGGATCTCGCAGAACTTCGTAGGCTTCGGTGATCTCCTTGAACCGAGCCTCGGCATCAGGGGATGAGTTTCGGTCCGGGTGATAATCCATCGCCAACTTCCGATATGCCTTCTTGATTTCCGTCTCGGAGGCTTCGCGGGTTACACCCAGCAAGACGTAGTAGTCGCTCACTCCAGCAATCCTTCCACTAAGCGGCTGGTGTGCTCGACCAGTCCGATGATCTTGTCGTATGGCATGCGGGTCGGACCCATGACGCCGATGACCCCTTTCAAAGACCCTGCCTCATACGACGAGGTGACCAGGGTAAAGTCGCTGAGGCGCGCGTCGGGATTTTCCGATCCGATGGTGATCGAGAGGCCTCGCTGACGGCGGTTCTGCAGCGCCTGCTTCAGCAGATCCCGTCCCTCGGTGAGGCGCAGGAGGTCGCGCATCCGCACGTTGGAGGCAAACTCCGGTTGTTCCGCCAGCATCTGGGCGCTACCGAGCACCACACCACCCTCCTCATTGGTCAGATCGAAGATGCCGTCGCCCTCCGCGATGAAGATATTGAGCAACTCTCTTCCTTCCGGATTTCCACTCGCGTCGCGCAGCCGCTCGGGAAGCGTCGCCCTGATTTCCTGCAGGGTGAGACCCGACAGCCGCTGGTTGAGAATCCCGGCTACCTGATGGACCGAACTCTGGGGAAGCAGTCCCGACACCTCCACGAAAATGGTCCGAACCACTCCGCTTCGAAGGTTGAACACGAGCAGCAGTCGGTCCGAGCTCACCTGGACCAGCTCCAGTCGCTCCATCACCATCTGATCCAGAGCCGGCGCGACCGCCATCCCCAGCTCCTGGGTCAAGACCCCGAGGACCTGCGCCGCCCGCCGGAGAATCTCTTCGACCGCACTTCGGGTCCCGACCAGCTCCGCCCGCAAAGTGTTCTGTTCCTGGTGGCTGGGCGGGGAAAGTCTCATGATGGCATCTACATACACCCGGTAAGCCCGGTCGGTAGGAATCCGGCCCGCCGAGGTGTGGGGATGGAAGAGATATCCCTTCTCCTCCAGCTCGCTCATGGTGCTACGGATGGTGGCGGGAGACACTCCCAGGCCAAACTTGCGGGCAACGGTCTGGCTACCCGTCGGCTCCGCCGTCTCGATATAAGTCTGGACTACCGCTTCGAGCACCCGAAGCTCGCGTTCGCTCAGCTGATCTGGCATCGGCATGAAAGGAATTTAGAACCGGCCCTCAAGGGGGCAAAGGAACCGGGGGAGAGTCTCAAGCCGGTATGGCAGCGACCAGCGCATCCAGCCGGAGCCATCCTTCAGGCGTGAGGCGGATCCGGTCGGGAGTCGGGTGGGCCCAACCTGAGCTTTGCCATTGGCTCCCCAGCCTCTCGGGGATCATATCCAGCGGCGCGCCGGCCACGGTGCGAAGGCCCAGATACGCCTGCTCCAAGGCTACAGCGGCATCATCGAGCAATTCCCTTCCCGCCAGAGGCGAACCCCCGGCCTCCATAATTCTCTGGTAGGCCGCCCATTCCCGAACGTTCCAACGCCGCTCCCGCCCCAGCCCGCTGTGGGCGCCCGGTCCGAGTCCAATGAATTGGGCCCGGTTCCAGTATGCCGAGTTGTGAACTGCCCGGAAGCTGGGTCGGGAGAAGTTGGACACCTCATAGTGCTCGTACCCGGCATCGGTGAGAACCTGATGCGCCAATAGGAATTCCGCCGCGTACCGAGCCTCATCCACCGGCGTAACCTCTCCCCGCTGGGCCCAGCGACCGAGCGGCGTATGGGGCTCGACCGTCAGGCCGTACAGGGAAGCGTGCTCCGGATCGAGCGCCATGGCTCTCTCGAGGTCATCGCCCCAATTACGCCCGAGCGCCTCGGGAACTCCGAAAATCAGATCGATCGAGAGATTGCTGAACCCCGCGCACCGGATGGCGTCGACCGCGCGGTAGACCTGGTCGGTGGAATGGAGTCGGTGCATCCAGGCGAGCACCGATGGATTGAACGATTGGACTCCCAGTGAGATGCGATTGATACCGGCCGACTTCCACGCCGCCGCCTTGGCCAGCGTCACGTCATCGGGATTGGCCTCGAGGGTGATCTCGGCTCGAGACCCCAGCGTCCGATCGGCTGCGAAGCGCTCCAACAAGCGGCCAATTGTGGCTGGGGAGACCCGGGACGGCGTTCCGCCACCGAAGTATATGGTCTTGAGCCCCGGCGAATGCTCCCACGCCTCCTCAGACTGCCAGAAGGACCATTCCCGTAGAATGGCATCGCGGTAGGCATCGGAGGGCACGTCTTTCCTGACGGCAATGGCAAAATCGCAATAACTGCATCGGCGGGCGCAGAACGGCACGTGGACATAGAGATGCATTGGTTAAATGTAGATGGAAGCCGAGCCGGTATCCTACACTCTCCGAAAAACCTGGCCTGGGCACTGCTCGACCACCCCGGCGATTTCGAGAGCCGATAACAGTGCCAGCACCTCGCACACCGGCTGGTTGCAGCGGATAGCAAGCTGATCGGGATGGACTGCGTCGCGTCCTACCAGCTCCGCCAGATGGCGCTCCTCAGGCGTCAGGGTATCCGGTAACGTGGCTTCGAGGGCGAGCCGGAAGGTCTCCTCCTGGATGATCGGCTTCGCCTCAGGAAAGTGATGCAGCAGATCGGTCGGCTCGAGCACCGGTGCAGCACCGTCCCGAATCAAACGATTGGTTCCCACCGATACTGGACTCAGAATGCTTCCGGGTACGGCCATGACCTCCCGGCCCTGATCCAATGCCGTCCCCGCGGTGATAAGAGCCCCCGAGCCTCCAGCCGCTTCGACCACGACCGTCACCCGCGCCAACCCGCTGATGAGCCGATTGCGCCGGGGAAAGCTGCCGGTGTGGGGCCGCTCTCCGGGGGGAAACTCACTCAGCAGTAGACCCCGCTGGGCCACAGTGTTGTAAAGCTCTCGATTGGCCGCGGGATAGATCACCCCGTGACCGTTACCCAGCACGCCAATGGTGTCGCCTCCACACTCGAGTGCGGCCCTATGTGCCACGGCGTCCAGTCCGCGGGCCATTCCACTCACAACCACCACGCAGTGACTGGCAACCGTCCGGGACAACATTCGGCAGACCTCGCCCCCGTAGCTCGAGTGGTCGCGGCTTCCCACGATTGCAATTGAGGGACGAGAGGCCAGAGAGTCATCTCCCATGGCGAAGAGCACTGGGGGCGGGTCAGGGATGGTGGCCAGCTGCGCGGGAAATCGCTCATGGTCCGGGAAGAGCACCTCCACACCCAGAGCCGAGGCATCGCGGAAGACTTTTCTGCCGATTTCCAGACTGGTTTCTTTGATCGCGGTGGCGAAGGCACGCGAGAACCCGGACAAGGTGCACAAAAACTCGAACGGCGCCGAAAAGACGCCGAATGGGGAGGGATAGGTCGTGAGGAGAGTCTTGAGGCGGGCGGGACCCATACCGGGCACCTGGGTCAGGGTGAGGTATGCCAGCCGCTCGTCATCCACTGGTGTCCTCAAAGGTCTCAACCGGTTCGACCGACTTAACCTCTTCAACCAGCCTCCACAAAAGCTCCTTGAGCGCATCGACACCTTGCCCGCTCGCGCTCGATATCGCCAGGACTGCCTTGGAATCGGGGGCCCGCAGGTGTGGCAGCGGCTGATCTTCGGGATAAAGATCCGCCTTGGTCAACACCAACACGTGCTGCTTTTCAGTGAGGGCCGGACTGTAGCGCTGGATTTCGTTCCGCAGGTTGTCGTAGCGGGCCTGGGGGTCTTGGGCGTCCAGGGGTACGAGGAGGGCTAGCACCCGAGTTCGCTCCACGTGCTGAAGGAAGCGAAGTCCCAGTCCCTTACCCTCGTGAGCGCCTTCGATGATTCCGGGGATGTCTGCCATGACAAAGCTTCGGTTTCCCGGCAGCCCAACCACACCGAGATTCGGCTCGAGCGTGGTGAATGGATAATCAGCAATCTTGGGCCGAGCGGCGGAGACCACGGACAACAAGGTGCTTTTCCCTGCGTTGGGTTCCCCCAAGAGGCCAACGTCTGCGATGAGTTTCAGCACCAGCTCGATGTGTCGGTCTTGGCCCTCCTCACCGGGCTCCCACTCACGGGGGGCCTGGTGGGTAGAGGTGGCGAACCGTGCGTTACCGCGGCCTCCCCTGCCACCTTTCGCCACGAGCAGCGCCTCTCCCGATTCGACCACCTCGCCGATCAGCTCGCCGGACGAAACATCTCGAACCACAGTTCCCAATGGCACCGGAAGGTACATGTCGCTGGCAGAGCGGCCGGTCTGGGTCTTTCCTTTGCCATGCTCGCCCCGATCGGCCTGCCAGACGGTGCGATATCGATAGTCGAGGAGTGTCGCCAGGTTCGGATCGGCTTGGAGATAGACGCTCCCCCCATGACCACCGTCCCCACCGTCGGGACCACCCTTGGGCTTGTACTTGAAGCGGGCAAAGGAACTGGCGCCGGAACCGCCGGCTCCACCAACCACCCGCACGACTACCCGATCGATCAGCATCAGTTGCCTGGTGACCAACCCTGCCGGACCGTCCGCCACAACTCCTTGACCTTTTTCCATTGGTCGAAAGAGAGCAGCGGATTGACGATCGAGAGCGTACCCTCGATCTGGCCGAAGCCGGCACCGGCATTCAGGGCGCCTCTCAGGTGAGAATGCAGCTGCCGGGGAGTTTCGAGCACCGCGGTCTGCGCCACAATGCATAGCTCCCGCCTCCTCAAATCGAGACCCGGGCGAGCGAGGGTGCGTCCATATCCCTCCGTGATCATCCAGCTGTCGAGTGCCGGGTGGAGCTGGCGAACACTCTGCCGAAGCTTGGTGTAGTTGTCACCGTAGACCACTGCGCACAGCTCCTCCCCCCGGCGATTCCACTCGGCCGCCCGGCCGTAGTCCTGATCGGGATCCGCTTCTGGGGCGGTGGCGCCATCGAACTTCCGCCACACCGTGAAGGCGACAAGCGCCCGAGGATACCCCACCATGAGTATGCTTTGCAGGAGCAGCTCCTCGACCCAGGCTGAGGGAACCTGGGAAAGGCGCAGTGAACCCACGCTCTCCCGTAGCTCCGGCTCATATCCCTGCGCCACGGCCGCTGCAAAACGAACCAGGTCTCGGGTCTGCGGATCGAGGCTATCTTGTTTCGCCATCATGATACCCCGGTGAAAGCCAGACTTCGGACCAAATCATTGCCACTCGTGACCCATGGTCGCAGGAGGAGGGAGAAGAAGATAGTACCGAGCCCCTAGAATATTCCCCTCGCACCTGTAGCTTACGCAGCGATGCCCGCTTCCAAGCGCGCTCTCCTCCTTGCAGCGGCCTTGGCCGGTAGCGCCCCTCACGCAATCTCCGCTCAAGCCTCTCCCTACCTGCCCTTGGATGACTCTTCACTCCCGCTCCTGGAGCACCTTATCGCTCGGGGAGACATCGAAGATCCCACTCCCCTGGTCCGGCCTTTCCGCCGGATCGATGCCCTCCAGGCACTACGCCATGCGGACAGCCTGGGAACAGCTTCGCCCTTGATAGCGCGATTGCTCGAGGAGCTCGACGATCCCCCAGGCAATGCCTGGTCCCTGAGCGGCCGGATAGGCGCGCAGGGATACACCCATGCCCGAAGGGATCTGCTGCACCCCGCGGGTCCCGATGGGGTCCGGCCTTACGCCGAGCTTTCCGGCTGGGCCAGGTTTGAGAGTGTGGTTCTGGTCACCCGACCGCTGGCGGAGCCTCGCCTGGTCGTCGATCCCGACTGGCCGGGCAGGCCAGATCTCGATTTCACCGGCCGGATCGCGGACGCTTACATCAGCGCCCAGTTCAAATACGGCAGCCTGTTCTACGGACAAATGGACCGCAACTGGGGACCTGACGGGATCGTGGGCATTCCCCTGAGCAACTACGGCTACGAGCGTCAGGGGATTGCGTTCGAGATCGGCCTTCCCACCCTTCGGCTTTCGGCACTGGCCACCGATCTCCAGGATGAGGTGGATAGCCTGGGACAAACGGTACATCGTTACTATTTCGTTCACCGACTTGGAGTTCGTCCATCGCGCCGGCTGGCGCTGGGGTTCTGGGAAGGCGTACTGCTCGCGGGTGCCGACCGGAACTTCGAGACCCGCTATCGAAACCCGCTCTCGTTCAGTTACCTGGCCAACACGATAGGCCTGGGCGACAAAGGGAATGTCCTCCTTGGACTGGATCTCCGCTGGCGCGCGTTTCGCCGGGCGACTCTCGAGGCCCAGCTCGCCATCGATGACTTTCAGTACCAGAACCGCGGCGATTCCGGACGGCTCCCAGATCGCTGGGCTCTGACGGTGGCGGGGTCGGGGCCGCTGGGGCGAATTCTCAGTTGGCGGGCTTTTTACACCCAGGCATCGAGCCTTGCGTTTCGGACTTTCAACCAGTTCGAAAACTTCACGGATAGCGGAGTCGGCATCGGCCGAAATTTCTCGGACATGGACCAGCTGACTGTGGCGGTATCGCTTCCCCTTCGCGAACGGTGGCTCGTGAGCCCCGATCTGACCCTCCTCCGGCAAGGTGAGGGAGCAATCAACGCACCTTTCCCTGCCACCCCCGCGGAGGCGGGACAGACGCCGCAGATTTTCATCGGAGTCGTGGAGCGAACCTATCGCCTGGGTCTCTCGGTCCGGGGAAAGGAGGGCCCCCTGGACCTGGAGGCCAACGGCGGTTTTCACCACATCGTGAACTGGAGGCATGAGGACGGGCAAACCATGAATCGTTTCGAGGGTCGGATTCAGGCCACTCTCGGGCTCGGGCGACGGGGGCTGCTCCATTGAGCCACACTTCTCCACCCCTCGCCCGGGATCGCCTGCTGCATCTGATTCAACGCATGCAGCGCAGCAGAGTTGTCGTCATCGGCGACATCATGCTGGATCGCTACCTCGTCGGCGATACCGACCGCCTCTCACCCGAAGCGCCGGTTCCGGTGGTCATCGTGCGGGAGCGCCATGCCGCCCTGGGTGGTGCTGCCAACGTGGCGGCTAACGTCGTGGCCCTGGGAGCCCATTGCCTGCTGGTAGGAGTGGTGGGTGATGATGCCGATGGTGCCGCCATCCGGCAGGAGCTGGCCGTGTGCCGGTTGGAGGACCGGCACGTACTTACGATCGCCGGTCGTCCCACCACCTCAAAGACCCGGATCGTGGCTCGAACTCAGCAGATCGTCCGGATTGACGACGAGGTGGACGCGCTGGTCGAGGGAGCCGATCTCCAGCGTCTGCTGACCTCTGCCCGGGAGGCACTGGCCGATGCGGACGCCCTCTTGCTCGAGGATTACAACAAAGGCGCGCTACCGCCGGCGCTCATCCTGACAGCGATGGAAGTGGCCAAGCGCCGAGGAATCCCTGTCGTGGTCGACCCCAAGTACCGTCAGTTCTTTGAGTATGCCGGTGCCACGGTTTTCAAGCCGAATCGGCGAGAGCTCGAGTCAGCTCTGGGAGCCGCGGTCGATCTCCAGAACGGCAACGCTCTTCCTGAAGTCCTTAATCGCTTGAAGGTGGACAACTTACTTGTGACCTTAGGAGCCGATGGGATGGTACTGGTGACCAAGGACGGCAAGCTGACTCAGATCCCCAGCGTCGCCCGAGAGATATATGACGTGTCGGGCGCGGGAGATACCGTGACCGCCTGGCTCGGTACCGGATTGGCAGCCGGCGCCTCGGTGCGGGAGGCGGCGCAATTAGCGAACTACGCAGCCGGTGTGGAGGTGAGTAAGCCTGGCGTGGCAACAGTTTCGCCAGACGAGGTACTTGCGGTTCACGAGGAGCAGCACGACCAGATCGGAAAGCTGAGAAGGGGAGGTTTGATCTAGATGCCTTCCACCCCGACGCCGAACCCCAACCACACCCGCCAGGTCTCCTTCACATCCTCCAAATAGCCCCGAAGCCGGTGGGCCGCTTCGGCATGGAGCGGGGCCAACTCCACCGCGCCTGTGGCAGCCATCTGGGCTCGCATTTCCTCTGGACGCTCAATCATGGCCGCGGCGGTAAGTCGCTCCTTGCTCCAGGATTTCGGGGCCTTGTAACCCGAGTCCAACAGGAGCTTGAGCAGGTCTCGGCGGGTGCAACCCTGGAGCCACGCAGCTAGATCCGACGCCGGACTCACCAGACCACTTTCCATGATCAGCTTCGAAGATTCCAGGCAGTCGATCCCCTGACGCCGGGTTTCCTGAGCGCACAGACTCATCAGGGTCCTGGGCGTCTGCCGGTCAGCGATCAGGTGACGAAGGGCATCCACCGCATGCGCCCGACTCCCCAGAGGCAGCTGGGCCAGGGACCCGAGGAGCAGTTGGAAACTGGTGTCCAGCGGGGGGATGGGCGAACGCATGGCATCAGGTGAAAGGGGACTCCAGAGCGCCCAATAATCCAATCCTTGTGACATTTCACGCACGAAGCCGTTACGCTGATGCAATAGCTCCTGGCCATCCACCAGGCTGAAACCATGAGGGGCCATGACGGAGGCCATAAATTCGGCGGATTCTCCGGCCATGATGAACCCGGAGAAGCTCTCGTGAGCCGCAAGCATGAACAGAGCGGTTCGAAGATCCAGGTAGGCATCTTCAGAACCTCGGGCCAGATAACGATCCAGCGGCGCGGCCATGATCGACCCAGCTAAGTCGAGATACCGCTGCTGGACTTGTCCGTTGTTTTCTCCGGACCCAGGACTGGCCCGCCGAATGCGCCAGAGGTACTCACCCAGTGCCTCAATGTCCTCGCGACGGACCCGCTCCCGCAGCCAGGGCGAAAAATCCAGCGCGGGAATGCAGCTCGTCGGATTCTCGGTTCGGGAAAGACAGGGAAACTCTCGATGACCTCTGCCGGCGGCGTAGCTTACGAGATCGCCGGAGACGGAAGGTTCCGCGGTGAGAACCCCTGAATACTCCTCAAAAACCACGAGCAAGTCCCCTTGTTGAAAACCCTAGAGAATGTTCAATCGAAATCCCAACTCGGCAAGGGGTTGGGGTAGGCCAACTTGGCACGACGTTGTCAACAGGGGGTTAACTGCGGACGGACCTTGAATGGGCGATGAGGGGCTCGAACCCCCGACCTCGCGCATGTGAGGCGCGCGCTCTAACCAGCTGAGCTAATCGCCCGACAACGGGTGCTGAGTTTACACGCCCGGCTTGCTCAGGGGCAAGTCGAGGCTTATCTGCCCACCATTAAGGGGACAAGACCTGAGTCACCGTCACGGTTACCGTGGCGCTGTTCGAGGTCAGGGATCCATCGTTGGCTGCGTAGGTGAAGCTATCCTGGCCGACGAAACCCGGCTGAGGTGTGTAGTCAAAGGATCCATCTTGCCGAAGGGTGACGGTCCCATTGGCCGGTGGCGACTGGAGCCCGGCTCTCAAGGCATCCCCATCCGGGTCTGTATCGTTGCTGAGCACCCCGTCCCCCGCCGTCACCGTGAGCGTTACATCCTGGTTGACCTGGTATTGGTCATTCGCGGCCTGGGGTGCCTGGTTGGGGGGCGGCGGCTGATTGACCGAGTGAGGCACACCGGCAGAACTGCTGCCGGCGAACTGATTGTTCCCTTGGTAGGTAGCAGTGAGGGTCCGCGATCCGGATGCAATAAGCGAAAGGGTGCAGCTCCCTGAACCGCTCGATAGGTTGCCACTACAGCTTTCAGACCCGCCGCTGGCGCTGACAGTGACGCTTCCGGTTGGAATACCGCCTTGTGACGTCACCGTGAAGTTCACCGTAACTGCCTGCCCCGGGTCAGATGGTTCGGGAGCATCGCCGGTAATCGACGTGACGGTTCCGGCCGGAGGAGGAGGGTTAACGGTGTGCTCCTCCTTGGTTGAGCTCGCTTTGAAGCTAGGGCTGCCTTCATATATGACTGTGATGTCTCGCTTTCCGCTTTCGCCTGGGACCAGGGTGCAGCTGCCAACCGTAGCGTCAGCCGAGCAGCTGCCTCCCTTGGGATCGGTGACCAGGACGGTACCCGTGGGTGTTCCCTCTGGAGACGTGACGCTGAAGCGCACGGTGACCTGGGCGCCGAACTCGGACGGGTCCGGATCGTCACTCAGAATCGTTATGCTCGTGGGTGCGGCAGGCGGTGCTTTCACGTCGACATCTCGGGTCTTGGATTCGGAGGCGCCGCCGTTATCGGTAACCGTAAGGGTCACCTGATACTTGCCCGCCTGAGCGTAGGAGTGGAGCGGGTTCTGATCGTTGGACGCTCCACCGTCGCCGAAGCTCCACTGCCAGCCCGCGATGGTTCCGTCGTCATCCCGGCTCTTGTCTGTGAAGCTGCAATCCAGGTTGACACAATGGGCCTCGAAGTCGGCATGGGGCGCCTTGTTCTGCGGCGGTGGTGGTGCTGCAACGGCAACGGCTTTGGTCGTGACATTGCCGGCACCACTGTTGTCCGTCACCCCTAGCGTGACCGTGTAAGTGCCAGCTGAGGGGAAGGTGTGGACCGGATTTTGGACGCTGCTGTTCCCGCTTCCATCTCCGAAGCCCCAGTTCCAGCTTGCGATGGAACCATCGGAATCGCGGCTCTGATCGGTGAATTGGCAGGTAAGTCCTTGACAGCTCCAGGCAAAATCAGCAGCTGGGGGCCGGTTTTCGGCCGGCGGCGACCCGACCCGATGTCCAGCCGTGCCCGAGCTGCCCTCCAGTCCCGGTCCGCCGGCGTACGTGGCGCGCAGCGTCCGATCTCCCGGGGTGGACAGGGTGACATCACAGCTCCCGGTTCCATTCGACAAGGTTCCGGTACAGCTGGCGACCCCGTCACTCACCGTAACCGTTCCGCCAGGCGTGGGCCCTTCAGATGACACCCGGAACGCCACATTCACTGCCGCACCCGGTACACTGGGATCCGGCAGGTCGCTGGTAATGGCTGTCGTGGTTGGGACCGATCTCAGATTGATCGAGCTCGAGGTCGCGCTGGCATACCCGGGCGACGAGAAGACCAAGGTGTACCCACCAGCCGCTCCGACGATAGCCAAGTCGCTGAAGGTCGCTCGACCGTTTCCGTCCGTGAAACGCTGACGTGTTCCGGTCAGATTGCCTCCACCACTGCCGACCGCCACACCGATCTGGACCCCAGCCTGCGACACGGGGTTGCCCCGGTCATCCAGCAGCTGAACGACGGGGGCTTGATCGAGCTGGACGCCATTCCGCGCCGTCTGGGGAGGCTGAGTCTGAATGGCCAGGGCAGCAGGCGCGCCGGGGGTTGCCATCGCATGGAAGCTTGCTACCCCTACGCCGGAGACCACCGCATCCAGCCGATTCGGCCCTTGGCCCGGACCCAGTACCCAGCGGGCCGAGGCTCGCCCGTCCTGGTCGGTCGTGTTGTCTGCGGCAGCGATACTGCCGCCACCGATCGCCACCATCCAGTTCAGCGGCGTAGCCGGCACCCCGTTCCCAGCGCCGTCGACCAATCGAACCACCAACTCCGCTGCCAGCTCGGAGCCAACCTGTCCCGTCTGGTTATTGCCCGAGACAACCGTGAGCAGCGACGCATCTCCCGCCAGGGCGGTGTGCACGAAGGTGACCGGCGATCCGGCCAGCCCCTCCGAATTAGCCAGAGTGGTCTGCTGACCGGTAATGGGCCCCAGAATTCGCTCGACTGAAGCAAGGCCCTGCTCATCCGTCATGACGGTGGCCGCGCTGACGCTGCCTCCCCCCTCAACAGTCCAACTGATCGGAACACCCTCTATCGGATTGTCGAAGGCGTCGGTCACCTTCACCACCAATCGGTCCGCCAGCGGAGCATTTACCCGGCCGGTTTGGTCCTCTCCCCCCACCGGCGCGATGATGTTGGCGTTCTCGGGCAGCGCGGTGGCGCTGAAGGCGACCTGGGGAACCTGCTTCTTATCGGCCATCATGACCCGAGCTGTCCCATTTTGCGCGCCGATCCGGGTACCAAGCACCAACTGTACATCCGCCCGACCATTGGCGTCGGTGGCGGCAGTCTCCGGAATGACTTGAGCTCCCGGCGCCGCCGAGGTCAGCTCGAAGGTCACTGTGGCCCCTTCGACCGGCCGGTCGCGGGTGTCGGTAACCTCGAAGATCAGCGGATCGCTGAGCGGTTCCCCTACCCGGCCCTGCTGAGCGTCCCCGCGCAGGACCGTGATCGTTGCGGGCTCGCCCTCACTCGGCAGCAGGAGCCCGTCTCCTCCACTACAACTACCAATCCCACCGGCGACGATCGTCAGTCCGGCAAGGAGGACTTTACGGCCGCCGCGAGTCGGAGGCCTGGGCGAGCAGGAGGGTCGGAACCACGAGAATCGGAACGGAGGGAAGATCGGCACCGGAAGCTCGTACGCCAAGCGAAGGCGCGATTTATTTGCCATTGCTATATGTGCGACGGACCAGCGGAGGTCCGCTCGAATTAATAATTTAGAGGCGCCACCATGACGGACGAGGTGACGCAAAACACTGGGTTATACCGCTTGGACCTGAGGGGCCGGCTCGAACATCACCTCATCGGCATAGCACCAGCCCCAATCTTCTCCCGGCTCGAAGCTCTTCACGATAGGGTGACCGCTGCTATGGAAATGCTTAGTGGCATGCCGATTGGGAGACGAGTCACAGCAACCCACATGACCGCAGGTGAGACACAAGCGCAGATGGACCCAGCGGGCTCCCATTTTCAAGCATTCCTCACAGCCCTGGGGCGTAATGGGCTGAACTGCATGCACCTGTCCGAGATGGGTGCACTTCATGAGGGCTGCCGTTCGAGGGCGGCTCGATCCCAATTACCCAACGCGGCCCCGCCCACGTAGGTCGTCTGCAGAAACTGAGTCAGCACTTCGTCCGGCCTGGTTGCGGAACGGACCACTTCGTAGGGCAGAATGAACTCTCGCAGATCGGAGCTGTAGTAGGCCGAGGCTGGGAGAACCTTGGCCTGGGCAAACCCGGGCGGCTCGGGGTAAGCATAAGCATAAAAGGCCGAGTCGGCGACTGGTCCTCCGGGGATCCCGGGCCACCAGCCGGCGCTGATGCACTCATGGGAGTAGGACTCACGTACGACCCAGTCGGGCAGGTGGGGAATACCTCCAGGATGTACCGGAGCCCGCCGGCCTGAAAAGCGGGTGCAGGCCAGGTCGAAACCTCCCCAGAAGAAATGAACCGGACTGCACTTCCCGATGAACCCCCCCCGGAAAGCCTGAAACACCCGGCTGGCCTGCGAAAGAATTCTCCAGCACCGGTGGACCTGATCTGGATCATAGAACCGGTGTTTCTCATCATGGGTAAACGGAACCTCGTCCTCCATTTCGCGGGGCACCGGCCAGAGGCGGATTCGCACCCCTAACGAGCCAAGTAGCTGGAGATACTCGGCATAGAACTGGGCGACGCTCCTGGGGCCCAGCTGCAGCGCTCCAGAGGAGCCGTCGCTCGCGGTGACTCGCAGCTCATGATGGACGAAGTCGAGCTCGATCTCGATTGCCCCCGCACCATAGGGCATCGAGG
>DASSED010000247.1:0-2178 GCA_035695405.1 Gemmatimonadales bacterium | reverse complement strand
TTTGCCGTACGTCAGGGCCGCTTGGGGAGGAGCAACCGGAAGACTTCCAGCACAGGAGGCGGCGTGCACCTCGAAGATCGACAGACCGTATGCCTGCTGAACCAGCTCCATGGATGCCGAGCAACGCGGATTGACCTCGATTGGATACGGGACGCCGTCTCGGGCAATAAAGTCGATGCCATTGAGTCCCACGAGCCCGAATTCACATGAGACCACCTGGGCCAGGCGGGCTGCCGTGCTCTCCAGACGCTGCTGCTGAGGAAACAGGTCACGGGGTCCGGCCAACATGCTGCCGCAATAACGAAATCGTTTGGCGCCGAAGCGGGTGTCCCCCACCAGCTGGCGCGATAGCCCGAGAACCACGGCATCACGACCATTGGCGGCGAACACGACCGATCCTGGTATGCCTCTGATCCATTGCTGGAGGTAGCGACGTCGGGTCACCGGGAGTCCCGGAGACCAAGGCATGATTCCGTGGCCGCCGCCCGAATGACGATTCTTGAGCAACCATCGCGCTCCCGGAGCAACACGACCCGGGTGGCCGGCCCGGGTGAGCGGCACCTCGAACCCAGCGCGCCGGAGCACGTTCATGAGCGCGATTGGGTTTCGGACCCGACGCAGCACCTCGGGAGAATTTCCTGCGAGTCGAGCGCCGGCACCCAGACGGACCACGGCCTCGGGATGGTTTTCCAAGTTCGAGGTGTAGGCGACCAGGTCCGCCTCCAGGGCACTCCCGATCTCGGCGGCAGCGTGGGGGCTGAAACGACGCCCCGGTGGACCCGCGCAGATCACATCGGCCGCCGAGCAGAGGTCGAGATCGCCGAACGCATCGATGGCTGTCACCCGGTAACCAGCCTGCGCCGCCGATACCGCCAGAGCTCGGGTGGTAACCCCGACGAGAAGGACGTGACCGCGCGGCGGTCTAGTCATGAGGTATTCCCAATCTCTGCCGGGCCGCTGCGGGAGAGATAAAGACCAGATGATCCAGCACAGTCCCCGAAGCCTCCCGAACCCTCAGGCGATCCACCACGGCACGGGTGGGCCCACCGGCCAAGCCATCGGCCAGAAGTGCCGCTCCCTCGGCGCCCTGTTTGGCAATCGACGCTTTTCCGTTGAGGCGTCGTACCGGCCCGATGTCGCTCAGGTGCTCCCCCAAAACTCTCTGCATCTCTTCATCGGCAGCGTGGCGGCCGGAGAGTAAGATTTCATCCGCGGAAGGGGCCGAGCAGCGGAGCTGCCGAACCGTCTTCTCGGCTCCTTCCAGGTAGGCACGGATGGCGAGAGGTTGGTTGCGGGGTTCTCGAGCCGTCATGGTCTCGACTCCACCCTGAAACAGATCGCCTTTGGTGATGGAGCCTGCGAGAAAAGCTACCTCACCGTCCAGCGCGCCCGCCGCTCGCCATCCGATAGGACCACTGGTTCCGCCAACCCCGTCTACCACTTCTCCCTGTTCCACCGCAACACCGGCCGTGAAGGCACCTCCCAGCTCGATCAAAATGAACGATGCCTGGTGCGGAGATACTGCGTGGCGCTGGCAGTAGTCGGTCACAGCCAGAACCGCGGCGCAGAGCTTATCGGCCGTACCCATGTCCACCCGATTCACCTTTCGATGGAGAGGTACGGTGCCCAAGTGGATGACAGCGGGAGTGTAGATCACGGGAAGGCCGGCGGCGCCGAGCCGCCGTACGAAGCTACGCAGTCCGCCGAGGCCACCCGGCTCATCGGCCGCAGCAAGAAAGGCAAGCCTGAGATCCCTGTCTCTCACATCCGTGGCCCGGACGATGGGCAGGCCGTACCCTGATGGTCCGGCCACCAGATCCGGGATTCCCGATTCGGTGAGAAGCTCGATGAACTCCTCAGGCCGGGCCAACGCCTCAGGCGTGGGCCAGCTTCGATCGAGATAGAGCTGACCATCAACTATTCCGCAGACATCCACGCTAACCGTGCCGGGATCGATTCCGACCACGCGGGCCATAGCTAAGACTTCTTGGCGATCAGCTCTCGGGCGATATCGGCAATCGCTTCGGCGTCGAGGACCAGATCATTCCTCTTAAAGAGCCGACCTACGCAGGCCTTGTGCAGTTTGGTCTTGAAATTCCCGACCCCAAAGGCGCCGAATGCGATCACCCCATTCTTCTTGACGCCTGAATCGTTCACGTCGATCCCCTCGATCCCCAG
>DASSED010000246.1:0-23371 GCA_035695405.1 Gemmatimonadales bacterium | reverse complement strand
CCACCGCGTCGGGACACGGCGCCGTCTTCATCCTTCAACAGGGCCGAAAGCCGGCTCTTCTCTCGGGCAGCGATACGGTACGAGCCCAGTCGAGCGCCAACGGTCTCCTGGCCGGGAGCGGCGACACGGTGTACGCGGTCGGCTTTCGGACGGGGGTTCTGTCGGTCACCGATGGCCGGGGCACGTGGCGCGAGATCGCACGAGGGCTCGGTTCACCCGATGGCATCGATTGGGCGCATGGAACTCAGGGCTTCTACGTGAGCGACAACGTGGGAGGAAACCTCTACTTCGTATCCCGGACTTCGGGCGGTTCAGTCACCCGGCTGGCGTCCGGCCTCAAGGCTCCAGCCGACCTGGTGATCGATCGCAAGCGGCGCTGGCTGGTCGTGCCGGAGAACGGAGGCAACCGGCTGACCGTCTACCCCCTCTCGAGTTGATGGCTGGCCGGCGTGCGCCGTAGCGCACGCTGGCCGGCGGGCTACGCTGAGGGGTTGAGCCTCTTCTGCAGCGCCTGCGCCTGTTCCAGATGCTTCTGAATGACCGGAACCGCCTTCTGGATCAGATCGCGCAGCTGCGCGGTTTGGGTGGTCACCCGGGCCATGTTGGCAAAGTCGAGCACCGCCTGATGGACCGACACCTCGTGGTCGATGTACACCCGGTCGAACTCGGCTCCCTTGGGCGTCTTCTGCAAATCAGCCAATTCGGTCTTGGCATAGCCACCGATCGGGTCGTGCTCCGGCGGCTTGGGGGTCACGCCGAGCTGCTTGGCGACAGCCTCACCTTCGGCTCGAAGCGCGTGGTGCTCCGACATCATCAGCTTGGCAAAGGCCTTCACCTCGGGATCGGTGCCCTTCTTGACTGCCACGGCGCCGGCCGCACTGTCGGACTTGTTGGCCTCGTCGAGCAGCGCCACGATGTTCGAGTCGCCCAGTCCGGGGCGGCTGCTCGCGGGGGTCGAGCTGGCCTTCTTGGCCGCGCTATCAGCTGCGGCCGAGTCGTTGGCAGCCCGCTGGTCCTGCCGCGCGCTGCCCGTTCCCCCACACGCCGCTGCGGTGAGGAGAAGTCCCAGCCCCAGCCACCTCGCTTCGATCGTCATACATCCTCCCTCTCAGGGTAAATCAGCAACCACGTTCTACAACTGAGCGCGAACAGCAGATGTGACCGCGATCACCCGGAGAGTAAATCCCGGCGCGGCGGCGCTGTCAACTTTCCAGCTACCAATTTTTTGGTCGGTTTCTTCAGTAGGGCAGGAGTCCAGCCGATACCCAGGGCGTCTGTGAGAGATCACGTGTCTGGTGGGATCCTGTTCTGCTGGAGGAGAGATGGACCGCTTTCGACCCTGGCCTCGGGTCCTGGGGCTCACCGCGCTGCTCCTGCTGGGTGTGGGTGGCTGCGGCTTCGACCCGGAAGGTGATCAGCCCCTCGATCCGCCGGCGCACTTTCGGGAATGGTTTGCCAAGACGGAAGCGTGTTCCGGCCGGACCGGCAACTTCGATCGGATTCGCTGGTCGGTGGTGGAAGGCGCCAGCTTTGCCTGCGCCAGCGGACAGTGCGCCGGTCACTGGAGCACCAACCATCACATCTTCCTTGCCAGCAAGTGGGTCGACAACGAGATGGTGGTCCGCCACGAGATGCTGCACGATCTGCTGGGTCGCCCCGGTCACCCTGATCCGCCGTTCGGCATCGGCTGTCCGCTGACCTGGGAGACCTGGCACGGAGGCGCGTCGCAGCTGGACGTGGTGAGCCTGGAGCCGAAGGACATCGACTAGTCCTGAGCCTCCCGGCTCAGGTTGCGTGACACCGCACGAGAGACCGAATCCGCGCGAGCCGCGAGGCCAGGCTGCCCCGCGGCCGCGAACGCCTTCCCAGCGCCCCCATAGATCACAGCGTAGAGCTGGAGGATCGAGCCCGATGGCGCATCGACCCAGCCACGGGGCCGATTCCTCGCCGCGGATTTCCAGTGGTACACGTCCCAGAGCAGCTCCTTGGTCCGGGGCATGTCCAAATAGCCAAGGCTCTGACTCTGGACGATGGAATCGTTGGGGACCACCCGCCGAGGCATCAGCTTCCGGACGAATCCCTGAGACACCAGGTAAGGGCTCAGTCCCAGGGTTTGATCGGGATAGCCGCCATCGCTCCAGCTGAAGTAGATGGGACGCTTCCCCATGTTGTCGCGGATGAGGAAGATCGTCGCCAGATCCTGCAACAAGAGCACATCCTCCCCAAACGCCACCCGTAAACTGTCGAAGGTGACGCCTCCCTGTTCCGGCACCCGCATCGCCTCGGGCAGGCTGTCCAGCTGCGCCTCGTTCAAGCTGAACACCGGCTGTTCCGGACGAGGCCAGGCAATCGCATCCTTGGTCCCTTTGGCGGTGGAGTCGGTCAGCGGAACCCCGGTTTCGGCAGGCCGGGGCTTCCAAAGCATCGCGGCCTTGGAAGGATCGAACTCGGGCGTCTCGCGCCGGCGCAGCTGGCGCAGATGCCAGCGGGTATTCATCAGCGAGAGATTGGCCAGCGTCACATCGCGGCGGATTCCCTCCACCTCCTGGGCATACCACAGCGGGAAGGTGTCGTTGTCACCGGCGGTGATCAGTATGCCGTAGGGCTCGACCGATTGCAGGATATCGTACGCGAAGTCACGGGGCGTGGTCTCATGAGCTCGGCTGGCGGTGATCCGATTGCCCAGTAAGGGGATCAGAGCCAGCGCCAGCACGGGACTGGCCATGGCCCAGCGGCTCGTCGGGGTGCCGCGGTCGCCCAGAAAATCCACGATCCATTGGAGCAGCGCGCCAAAGCCGAGCGCGACGAAGGCGCCGAAGACGGCAAACGAGGCGAGGAAGAAGTAATCGCGCTCGCGGACCTCACGGGGCAGGGAAGGCTCGCCGGGATACTGGGAGAAGCCGTACTTGAAGTTCATGTAGTACACCAACCCGATCGTCAGCGTCCCCAACAACGCGACTGCGGCGATGCCGGCGCGACGATCGTTCTTCCAAAGAGCCCAAAGACCGCCCAAACCGAGCGCGGTGAATACGCCGGTGGCAAGACCGCCGACCTGGCCCCAGTCGCGGGCGAACTGCCAGGAGAAGTATTGCCAGAAGTTGCCCAGCTGCGAGGTGAACGTCGCCTGCCGCTGGGAGAGCGGCGGCTTGCCGTACTGCACCCGGTTCAGCACATCCTGAAGCGCCTGGCTGAGAAAGCCCACCGGCTCACCCTCATTAATGGGAGGGTATTGCGCGGCGCGCAGGGGAAGCCACAGGTAGTTGAGCGAGATCCCCACCACCACGGCGGCCAGGCCCAGGTAGACCAGCGGGTCGCGAGGTGTCTTCCACAGCGCATAGCCCAGCACGCCCAGGCTGATCAGGACTAGCAGCGTTCCCACGGTGCCGCCATGGAGCATCGCGATCCACTCGCCGCTCACCGCGAGCAGGAGCGCGAAGAAGGTGACGATGGCCCAGGGCCGTAGCACCGTACGCCAGTCGGTCCAGAGGACGTAGACCACCAGGGCCGGCAGGGCCAGCACTCCCATCATGTGATTGGTCGAGGTGAGCGCCAGCACGTACGCGATCAGCACCAGCCAGCGGTCCCGATGGGTACCGGGCGCGTCGTCACCCCAGCGCACCACCAGCCACATCACCAGCGAGATCGAGAGCAATGAAACGGTGTACACCTTCTCGTTCACCGTGGACTGGTTCCACACCGTCCACGAGGTGGCGCCGACCAGCACGCCGGCGAACGCGGCTCCGTAGCGGGCCCATTTGTGGGGGACGATGTTCCGGAGCCAGCGCTCGGCCACGAGGAACCAGAGTCCGGCCGACAGCGCGCTGGTCACGGCGGCGAAGAGATTGATCCGGGCGGCATACCCCGCCGCGAGGGGAAGGAGCCCGAAGGTGTGGGCCAGGATGACGAAGAGCGGATTTCCGGGAGGATGGGGAATGCCCAGCACCTTGGCGGCGGCGATGTACTCCGACGTGTCCCAGAACGCCGTCGTGGGCGCCAGGGTGGAGAGATAGATCGCGAACACCACCGCCGCCGTCAGCGCTGCCCATCCATACGGCGGGCGATCGGACTCGACCACTTCCCCCTCGCTCCTCAAAGTTTCCCGCTCACCGCTCACCTCTCACCGATTAGTGTCTGAATTGCCGCTTGCCCGTCAGCACCATGGAGATGCCATGGCGGTTGGCGGCATCGATGACCTCTTCGTCGCGCACCGATCCGCCGGGTTGTACGATGGCCCGCACTCCTGCCTCGGCCGCCAGCTCCACGCTGTCGGGAAAGGGGAAAAACGCGTCCGACCCCAGCACGCTTCCGGCGATCTCATGACCCTGCTGCCGAGCCTTATGGATCGCGAGGAAGGTGCTGTCTACCCGGCTCATTTGCCCGGCCCCGATCCCGATCGCCATCTCGCCCCGGGCGAGCAGGATCGCGTTGGACTTGACCGAGCCCACCGCGGCCCAGGCGAAGCGGAGATCGTTCCACTCGAGATCGTTCGGTTGCGCCTTGGTAACCACCTTCCAGCCCTTTTCGGCGGGATCGAACCTGAACTGATCCTGCACCAGGAAGCCACCCCGCACCCGCTTGAAGTCCAGCGATGGGGCTCCATCGCTCACCGGGAGCTCGACCACCCGGAGCTGTTTCTTGGCCCCAAAGACGGCGAGCGATTCGGCATGGAATGACGGCGCTGCCACAACCTCCACGAAGAGGTCACCCATCGCCTTGGCGGTGGCCTGATCCACCACCGTGTTGAAGGCCACCACCGAGCCGAAGGCCGAGACCGGATCGGTGGCCCGGGCCTTCTGAAACGCTTCCACCGCCGACGGGGCGACTGCTACCCCGCAGGGTGTGGTGTGCTTGATAATCGCGCAGGCCGGACGGTTGGTCCACCGGGCTACGGCCCACATCGCGGCATCCACGTCGAGCAGGTTATTGAACGAGAGCTCCTTCCCCTGGCGCTGGGTGAGGTCCCGCATCCCTCGGGGCTCTTCGGTGACATAGAGGGCCGCCCGCTGCTCCGGATTCTCGCCGTAGCGGAGCGCCTGCATCCGCTCCATCGCCACGCTCATGCGAAGCGGCAGTCCATCTCCTTTGGGCGTGAAGTACCCGGCGATCGCTGCGTCGTAGTCCGCCGTGTGGGCAAAGACCTTGGCCGCAAACTCCCGCCGGATCTCGGGCGTCAGGGTTCCGGCCCGGAGCATCTCCAGCACGTGGGGATAGTCGGTGGGGTCTACCACCGGCAGAACCGATTCATGATTCTTGGCCGCCGAGCGCAGCATCGACGGGCCCCCGACGTCGATGTTCTCCACCGCGTCCTCGAAGGTTGCCCCCTGCCGCGAAACGGTGAGCTGGAAGGGATACAGATTCACCGCCACCAGATCGATGGGAGCGATCCCTTGCTGCCTGAGGGCGGCGACATGCTCCGGCAGATCTCGCCGCGCGAGCAGTGCTGCGTGAACGGCGGGATGCAGCGTCTTGACCCGGCCATCGAGCAGCTCGGGAAAGCCGGTGACCTTCTCGACCGCAGTGACCGGGATTTGAGCCTCCTTGAGCGCCGCTGCCGTTCCCCCGGTCGACAGGATCTCCCAGCCCAGCTCGACCAATCCCCGGGCAAAGGCCACGATGCCGCGTTTATCGCTGACGGAGATCAGTGCGCGAGGCATGGCTCGTGACTCATGGCTCGACTCGTGACTCGCGACTGGTGACTCGCGACCCGTTCACCGGGACCGGGCGGCCGGCGGCGGCAGCGGCGAGCACGACTGCCGGAAGCAGACGATGCTCCAACTCGAGAACCCGTCGCGCCAGGAGCTGAGGCGTATCGCCCGGAAGAACGGGGACTCGGGCCTGGGCCAGGGTGGCTCCATGATCGTAGATCTCGTCCACCAGATGAACCGTAGCTCCGGTTTCGCTCACCCCGCTGGCGAGCACCGCCTGGTGCACCCGCGCGCCATACATCCCCTTGCCCCCGAATGCCGGGAGGAGCGCGGGATGGACGTTGACGATCCGCCCCTTGTAGGCGGTAACCACATCGGCCGGAACCAGCTTCACATATCCGGCAAGCACCAGAAGATCCACCGCGTGCCGCCGGAGCAGCGCGAGCCAGTCTGATTGGTCAGCCGGGTTCGGCAGCACCTCGGCTGGTACACCCCAGCTGCGGGCTCGCTCGAGCCCTGTTGCATCCGGGCGGTCGCTCAGAACCAGCACGATCTCCGCCGCGCCGGGGCGGGAGACCAAGGCCTCATGCAACGCTTCCAGGTTGCTGCCCCGTCCCGAGATGGCGACTCCAACCCGCATGGTCATGGCGGAGAAAGTAATTGCGAGTGGGAGAGGATCATATCGACCGCGGAGGCGAGATCGTCGGCGTGAGGAAAGCGCGATGCCGATGGCTCGGCCTCCGATTCTGCCGACCCTAGGATGATGCCTCGCCCGCCGAAGTGTTCCGCCGCAAGAACGTCGCGCAGGCGATCTCCCACCCACCAGCTGCGGCCAGGGTCGAGGTCGAGCTCATCGGCGGCTTGACGATAGAGCAGGGGGCCGGGTTTCCGGCAATCACAGGGTCCGGTCAGCTCGGGCAGGTGGGGACAGAAATAGTGGCCATCGAGCCGCGCGTTCTCCCGGGCGAGGAGCTGGTCCAGCCGCCGCTCACCCGCCTGGTATTCCTCAGTCGAGAAAAGTCCCCGCGCGATCCCTGATTGGTTGGTCACCACCACGGCCGCGAGACCGGCGCGGTTGAGCAGACTGATGGCGTGAGCGGCGCCCGGCAGGAGGCGGACATCGTCCGGCTGGCGCAGGTAACCCACATCCTCGATGATGGTGCCGTCTCGATCGAGGAAGACGGCGGGCCGTCGCCTCACGAAACCAGCGCCTGCTCGATGGCCTCCGCTACTCGGGCGTAGCTGTCGTGAGGAAGCGTCCTGGGATCCAGCACGAGGGTGTCGTTGGTTACCCGGGCCACGAGCGCGGGATTACCCAGGCGGAGTCGGAGGGCGAGTCCGTCGGCACCCAGCTCGCCCGCATCGAGCGCGACCAGAGTGGTCGGCAGCACGGCACCGGGGAACGCCCCACCTCCAACCGCGGACTCGCCGGCGATGGTTCGCGGGTGTGCCGCAGCGGGGCAACGCTCCGCGAGCTGAGCGGCCCGGCGGGCCAGCTCGTCCGGCTCCAGGATGAGCATCGCGAGGACCGGAATGGACTGAACCGCGGCGCTCGGGTCTTGGTACAGCGTCAGCGTGGCGGCGAGCGCGGCCAGAGTCAGCTTGTCTGCCCGCACCGCACGGGCGAGCGGGTTCCCCCGGCAGCGGGCCAGCAGGTCCTTCCGTCCTACCAGGCAGCCGGCCTGGGGACCACCCAGCAGCTTGTCGCCGCTGAAAAGCACCAGGTCGGCACCCAGGGCCACGGCGTCGGTGACTCGGGGCTCGCCCGAGAGCCCCCACTGGCTCAGGTCTGCAATCAGGCCGCTTCCGACGTCATAGAGGTAGGGGATTCCGGCCTCGTGGGCGAGCTCGGCCAGAGCCGCCGGTTCCGGTGAGGTGACGAACCCTCGTTGCTCGAAGTTGGATCGATGCACCGAGAGAATCGCGGCCACGCCGACGTCAACTGCCCGTCGATAGTCATCGAGATGAGTCCGGTTGGTGGTCCCGATCTCATGCAGCCGGGCTCCGCTCTTGGCGATGATATCGGGGATGCGGAATGAGCCGCCGATCTCGATCAGCTCGCCGCGCGAGATGGCCACGTCGCGCTGCTCGGCCAGGGCATTCAACGCCAGCACCAGCGCACTGGCGGCGTTGTTGACCACCAGCCCATCGGCGGCGCCGGTGATCGTCCGAAGGAGCTCGCGGCAGTGCTCGCCCCGGTTGCCCCGGGTACCGGAGGAGAGGTCGAGCTCCAGGTTGCTGTAGCCCCGTGCAATCGCGGTCATCGCCTCCACCGCGGCATCGGCCAGGGGCGCTCGGCCGAGATTGGTGTGGAGCACCACGCCGGTTGCGTTCAGCACGGGCACCAGGCCCGAGCTGGTCCGGCGCGCCAGTCGCTCGCGCACGTCCACCTCCCACTGCTCGGGCGGGCCGGCGCGCCGGGTCCGGGCGGCCTCGATGGCTTCGCGTACCGCTCCCAGGACCGCTGAACGAGGCGCTATGTCGAGCAGCTCCCGTATGCCCGGCTGGTGCAGGAGCCGATCGACTGAGGGGAGCTGTCGCCGCGTGTCCGTCATTTCGTGGGTTTCTGGGGTGGCTTTTGCAGTGGCGGCTTTTGCGATGGCCGCCCTTTAGTCGTCGTGTCCTGACGGAGCTTGCCCTTGAGGCTATCGGTTGCAGCCGGGGGCTTCTTCTCCGGAACGGCCACCACACCTGTCGCAGTTCCGGAAACACCGGTGACATTCTTCACTCCCCGGACTTCGAGCACCAGTCTCGCCCCCGGTGCCCAGGGCCGGGGCACCCGCAAGACCAGACGGTCGAACAGCGGTGGCCGGCTCGTCAGCGCCTCGTTGATGGGGGGACGGACCGGCTGGCCTGGTCTCCGGCGCAAGGCCATGGTGTCGCGGGTGAGGGTATCGCGCGCAGTGGAGTCGGGCCGGGGTGCGGTCCGCGCGTGGAGGCTGTCATCCACCGGGCCGGGGAGGATGGAGGCGACCGTCACCGGTGTCGAATCCGGCAGCAGCCGCAAGCGGGCGTCTGCCGGCGTCAAGCGTTGCCGCGGGTCGAGCTTCTGGGAAAAGGTCACACTCGCCGAGACACTGTCGTTGACTGTGATGGTTTGAATGCGGGGAGGCAGCGTGTCGTGGACAAAGGCCCAGAGCTCGCCCGCGTCGGTCTTGCCCCGCGGGAGCCGAACCGTCGCATACCCCTCTCGAGAGTCCTGCCGCTGATCGTGGTTCTGATCCACAACGCCGGAGACCAGATAGTCTCCGGCTGGGATCGGCCCCAGGGAAAACTTCCCGCTCGAGTCCGCCATACCCCGGTAGGGGAGACTGTCGGGCATCAAGGTCGCGACCACGAGCGCATTGGGCACGGGGCGGCTGGTCTCCCAGTCCACCACCAAACCCTGGATGCCATTTGTGGGTCGGGCGGCCCCGGTGGTGAAGGTCAGCACCGCACCTTGCTGAGTGCGATTGTTCCGGAGGTCGGTGACACCGGGAAGCAGCTGGACCCGATACACCCGGTTGGGTTTCCACCCCTCGCGCGGACGCACGGTGATGCGGCTCCGCTTCCAGTCCACCTCAGGTACCTGGTTGGTGGGTGACAGGATGACCAGCTTCTCCAACCCTCCGGTGCCTTCACCCCGGTTGGGCGCTCCGCCCTCCGATATGACCTCGTCGAACTGAAACTCGGCCACACCGTGAAACGCGGGTAACGTTGCCAATGAGTCCGGGCGAATGGCGATGAGGCGCGGCGGGCTCGTGTCCGGTGGTCCGCCGGGAGGGGGCTCGATGCGGGCGCATGCGGCGAGAGCGGTGATAGCGGACAGGGCGGACAGAGCGGCTTTTTTCAGACGCACCCCAGCAGCTCCCGCTTTTTCACCAGGACCAGTTGCTGGTCTCTCCAGGTGGTGAGCTTCTGCCGCTCGCGCTCGACCACATCCGAGGGGGCGCGGGCCACGAACTGGTCGTTGCCCAGCTTCTTCTCCTGAGACTCCACCAGCCGAGCCAGACGATCGACTTCGGTGCCGAGTCGACCGCATTCCCGACCCACGTCGATGGCGTCGCCCAGTGGGACGAACACCGCAGTCCCGTCGGAGAGCACGGCATGGCCGCCCACCCGCTCGCGGCTTTCACCCAGAGTGAGCGCCGACAGCTTGGCCAGCCGGATGACCGTTGCCCGCTCGTGTTCCAGCGCCGCGGCCGTGACCGTACTCTCCGGCGTCACGACCGCGCGGATGGTCTGGCCCGGCTGCACGCCGTATTCGGCTCGGATGGCGCGGATGGCTCCGACCAGCTCCTGGACCAGGCCGAAGTCGCGGATGGCCTCGGGGTCGCGCGCCCGCTGGTCGGGGCGAGGCCAGGGGGCCACCGAAATGGAGGCGCTCTCGGGCCGGCCGGGGAAGCGGCGCCACAGCGCTTCCGTGATGAACGGCATGACCGGATGCAACAGACGTAGCGCGACGTCGAAGGTCTGGGCCACCACTGCCCGGGCCACGTCACCGCCGGGCTGGTCGCCGTACAATCGGGGCTTCACCTGCTCGATATACCAGTCGGCGAGATCGCTCCAGATGAAACGATAGACGGCCGCTGCGGCGTCGTTCAGCCGAAAACGCTCGTAGGCCTCGGTGGCCTCGGCCACGGTGGCATCGCAGCGGGCGATGATCCACCGGTCGGCCAGCGTCAGCTCGCTGCGACGAACCGAGTTGCCACGCTGACCGGCGAGAGGGCGGGTCGCTCCCGTGAGGTTCGAGAGTATGAAACGTGCCGCGTTCCACAGCTTGTTGGCGAAGTTCCGTCCGGGCGCGAACGAGGCCTCGAGGTCGTTGGGGTCGAGAATGACATCGGTGCCGACCGACATGCCCGACACCAGTGAATATCTCAGCGCGTCCGCACCGTAACGCCGCACCACCTCGAGCGGGTCGATCCCGTTTCCCAGCGACTTCGACATCTTGCGATGCTGGGTGTCTCGAACGGTGCCGTGGAGATAGATGTCGGTGTAGGGAACTCCACCCATGAAGTGAAGTCCCGACATGATCATGCGAGCCACCCAGAAGAAGATGATCTCCGGAGCGGAAACCATGGTGTGCCCGGGATAATAGGTCTCGAGGTCAGGGGTGGTCTCGGGCCACCCCAGACTGGAGAAGGGCACCAGCCAGGATGAGAACCAGGTGTCCAGCACGTCCTCGTCCTGGCGAACCGGGCCACCGCAACCGGGGCAAGTCGAGAGATCGTTCCGGCTCACGCTGACCTTGCCGCACCCGGCTGCGTCGCAGTACCACACCGGAATGCGGTGTCCCCACCAGAGCTGCCGCGAGATACACCAATCGCGGATCCCTTCCAGCCAGCCGGCGTAGTCGTCGCCTCTGCGTTCCGGGACGAAGCGAAGGGTGCCGTCACGGTACGCCGCCAGAGCCGGGCGGGCCAGCGGCTCCATGCGCACGAACCATTGGTCCGACAGACGCGGCTCGACCACGGTGTCGCAGCGGTAACAGTGGCCAACGGCGTGACGGTGGTCTTCGATCCGTTCGACCAGTCCCGCTTTCTCGAGCTCGGCCACGACCTGGCGGCGGGCCTCGAACCGGTCGAGACCCTGGAAGCGGGCCGGAGCGGCCAGACTGATCCGGGCCTCCGGTGTCATCACGTCGATACTCGGCAGCTGGTGCCGGCGGGCGATCTCGAAGTCGTTGGGATCGTGCGCCGGCGTGATCTTGACCGCGCCGGAACCGAAGGCTGGGTCAACGGCGGCGTCCGCGATAATGGGGATCAGGCGTTGGACCAGCGGTAGGCGGACCTCGCGGCCGACCAGATGACGATAGCGCTCGTCGTCGGGGTGCACGGCGACGGCGGTGTCACCCAGCATGGTTTCGGGCCGAGTGGTGGCGACCGTCAGATATCCGCTCCAGTCCGCGAGCGGATACCGGAGGTGCCAGAGGTGCCCGTCCACCTCGTCTTTCTCGACTTCCTCGTTGGAGAGGGCGGTGAGGCAGCGGGGACACCAGTTGATGATGTAGTGTCCCCGGTACACCAGCCCCTCCTCATACAGCCGGACGAACGTTTCCCGCACCGCTCGCGACAACCCCTCATCCAGCGTGAAGTAGGTTCGGGACCAGTCGGCTGAGCTGCCGATCGATTTCAGCTGCTCGATGATCGCCGAGCCGGTTGCCCGCACGTGAGCCCAGACCCGCTCGACGAATGCGTCGCGACCGAGGTCGAAGCGGGTGAGCCCTTCCTGGGCCAGCTCGCGTTCCACCACGTTCTGGGTGGCGATACCGGCATGATCGGTTCCCGGCAGCCATAGGGCACGCCGGCCGCGCATGCGCTCGAAACGGATCAGCACATCCTGGATGGTATTGTTGAGGCCGTGACCCATGTGAAGTACCGCCGTCACGTTGGGTGGCGGCATCATGATCACGTAGGGCTCACCGGAACCGGGGGCGTGACTCTCGGGCGAGAAGAGACCGCGGTCCGTCCACCACCGGTACAGCTCAGATTCGATCGACGATGGGTTGTACTGCGGAGCGAGCGGCTGGGTCATGCGCTCTGATCTTTAACGCGCTTTCCGCCCGGGATGATTCGGTCGTCTTCCCCCCGAACCAGTATGCTGTTGATGACGGTGTCGATCCCGGCCACCGCGCAGGCCACCCGGGCGGCGAGGGTCCGCGCCCCGCGAGTGGTGACCCAACCCCGGAGCTCGACGGTGCCGCGATTCACCGGCACCACTTCGATGGCGAAGCTACTCAGCCGGGGCTCGGCCTGCAGCGCGGCATTCACCGCCCGAGCCGACGCGGCGGAGCTGAGCCGAACCGGTGCGCTCTGGCCCAGCCGGTGCGCCGCCCGCCGGACACGAGGTGGATTGATTCCACCGGTCCACTCGCTCAATGCGAAGCCGGCGATGAGACCGGTTCCGACACCCAGCGTAGTCCACAGGAAGATCTGGGCGGCACTGAGTGGTTGCTCGTCTCGTCGCACGCAGAGTCCTCTTACAGAAGAAATTGATCCTCGATTAAGTTAACCGCTTTCCCCTGTGAACGCAGGCACTTGACTCGGTCAGGACGGCACTCATGGAGAACGATCAGGTGACAATCGGCGGCTCCGAAGTCATGCGCTGGATCGTGGTGGCGGCGCTGATCGTCGCGGGCGTGGCGCTGTACTTCTACTTCGCGCCTTCGACCCGGCCCGCCGTGCCCCCATCGGTCGAAGAAACGCCCCGGTGAGCATGGTTCGGGTCACACTGCCGGACGGCAGCCAACGGGAGGTGCCGGCCGGCACGACGGCGCGCCAGCTGGCTGAAGGCATTGGCGCCGGCCTGGCTCGGGCCGCGCTCGCCGCGCGGGTGAACGGCCAGGTTTGGGACCTCGACCGTCCGCTGGAGTCGGATGGATCGGTTGCCATCCTCACCGAGCGCGACCCGGAGGCCCTCGAGTTGCTGCGGCATTCGTCGGCTCACATCCTGGCGACTGCCGTGCGCGAGCTCTTTCCCAGCGCGGGCATTGGGTTCGGTCCGCCGATCGAAGACGGCTTCTACTACGATTTCCAGGTCGACCGGCCGTTCACCCCCGAAGACCTCCAGCGGCTCGAGGCCAAGATGGCCGAGGTGGCCGCGCGGGATTTTCCCTTCGTCCGGGAGGTTGTCGACCGGGCGGAAGCGCAGCGTCGCTTCGCCGACGACCCGCTCAAGCTGGAGCGGATTGCAGAGCTGGGAGACGACGAGACCATCACGGTGTATACCGATGGTCCCTTCGTGGATCTCTGCCGTGGTCCTCACATCCCGCGCACCGGACGCTTGAAGCACTTCAAGCTGCTCCATGCCGCCGGCGCGTATTGGCGGGGCGACGAGAAGCGGCAGATGCTCCAGCGGATCTATGGAACCGCCTGGTTCAAGAAGGAGGATCTGGACGCCTATCTGCACCGGCTGGAGGAGGCTCGCCGCCGGGACCATCGAGTGCTGGGCAAGCAGCTGGATCTCTTCTCCATCCAGGAGGTGGTGGGACCGGGTCTGGTCTTCTGGCATCCCAAAGGCGCCATGATCAAATGGCTGCTGACCCGAGCGGTGGAAGACGACAACCTGCAGAGCGGATACGAGCTGGTGTATACCCCGAACATCACGCGCGAGGAGCTGTTCAGGATCTCCGGCCATCTGCCCCTGTATGAGGCGAATCAATACCCTCCCATGGCGGCGGGGCATGAGGAAGCCGAGGACATTCGCTATCGGGTCAAGCCGATGAACTGCCCGATGCATGCCCTGATCTATCGGAGCCAGCAGCGGAGCTACCGGGATCTGCCGGTCCGACTATCCGAAGTGGCCAACGTATACCGAAACGAGCGGTCCGGCGTGCTTCACGGACTCCTCAGGGTGCGGGGTCTGTCCATGGACGACGCCCACATCTTCTGCACCGTCGAACAGGTCGAAGACGAGATCTTCCTGTGTTTGGGACAGGTGGATCGCCTGGTGCGGCAGACCTTCGGCTTCGAGCTGGACTTCGAGGTTTCGACTCGTCCCCCCGAGCGCCTGGGCGACGACTCGGTATGGGACCAGGCGGAGGCCATGCTCATGCGGGCGCTGCAGCGCAAGGGCATCGCGTATCGAGTGGACCAAGGTGGGGGGGCCTTCTACGGTCCCAAGATCGACATCAAATTCCGCGACGCCATCGGCCGGCTCTGGCAGGGACCTACGATCCAACTCGATTTCAACCTGCCGGAGCGGTTCCAGCTGGAGTATACCGGCCCGGATAACAAACCCCATCGGCCGGTCATGATTCACCGGGCCATCTACGGCACGCTCGAGCGGTTCATCGGGAACCTGACCGAGCACTTTGCCGGTGCGTTCCCGGTCTGGCTCGCGCCGGAGCAGGTGCGGGTCATCCCCATCTCCGACGCTCAGGCGGAGGCGGGGCGAGCCCTCGCCCAGCGGCTCAAGGCTGCCGGCCTCAGAGCTCAGGTGGATGACCGGAACGAGACCCTGAACTATCGGATCCGCGAAGGCGAGATGCAAAAGGTGCCTTACATGGCGGTCCTGGGGCAGCGGGAGGTAGAGTCGGACACTCTCGCGCTCAGGGTGCGGGGGGCAGGGAAGAAGCAGGAAGTGATGCCGGTCAGCGCCTTCATCGAACGAATTGCGGCGGAAGTGCGGAATCGGAGTATGCTGCCCTGACCAACGGCTCACCCGGCGGCCCGCGACGCTGGATCACATGGCCTGGGGAACGAAACTTTGATAACCCGGGTTGTATTGAGGTGACAAAACCCTGTTTGTCGCATAATTTCACGCTGCCAAACCCGAACCGGATGTGCACCTGTGAGCGATAGCACAACCCCCGTCATTCTGTCCGCCGTTCGCACACCTATCGGTCGCTATCTGGGTGGCCTCTCGTCCTTCAGCGCGCCCCAGCTCGGCGCCATGGTCATCCGCGAAGCAGTCTCCCGAGCCGGCGTCGAAGCCGACCTGGTCGAGGAAGTGATCATGGGCCAGGTAGTGCAGGGTGGATCGGGGCAGGCACCGGCGCGCCAGGCACTGATCCATGCCGGCCTCCCTGCCGCCATTCCCGCCCTGACCATCAACAAGGTCTGCGGCTCGGGACTCAAAGCCGTAATGCTGGCCTCTCAAGCCATCAAGGCGGGCGATGCCGAATGCATCGTCGCGGGCGGGCAGGAGTCCATGTCGACCGCGCCCCATTACGTCTATGGAATGCGGAACGGCATCAAGGCCGGAAACCAGACTATGGTGGACGGCATGATCCACGACGGGCTCTGGGATTCGTTCGGCTGCTGCCACATGGGGGAGTACGCCGAGTACACGGCCGAGAAGGCCAAGGTCAGCCGGGCCGATCAGGACACGTTTGCTTACGAGAGCCACAGGAAAGCGATCGCGGCAATCGATGCCGGAAAGTTCAAAGCCGAGATTCTGCCGGTTCAGGTTCCGTCCAAGACGGGGCAATCGACCGTGGCCACGGACGAGGCGCCCCGGCGAGATACCACTGCCGAGACGCTGAGCAAGCTGAAGCCCGCGTTCCGAAAAGATGGAGGTACGGTAACCGCAGGGAATGCGCCGGGCCTCAACGACGGGGCCAGCGCGCTGGTCGTCACCTCGCTGGCCTTTGCCCGGTCCCACGGGCTCACGCCGATGGCGCGGGTGACGGGCTACGCCACCGGTGGCGGGGAACCGCGCGACCTCTTCTTTGCCCCGGTCCTTGCGGTACGCACGTTAATGGAGAAGAGCGGGACCCGGATCGGGGATTACGACCTGATCGAAGCCAATGAGGCGTTCGCTGTACAGGCGCTGGCAGATGGACGGGAGCTGGGTTGGGACTGGGACCGGGTCAACGTAAACGGCGGCGCGGTGGCGCTGGGACATCCGATTGGTGCGAGCGGCGCCCGGGTCCTGACCACGCTGCTGTACGCATTGCGTGATCGCGGTGGGAGTACCGGTCTCGCCACCCTGTGCCTGGGCGGAGGTAACGCCGTAGCCCTCAGCGTGGAGCTGGTCTGATGCATCCTGATCTCGAGTCCGTTGGGGTAGAAACCAGGCCGGTCAGCCCATCTCGCGCTCGGACTCTCCGGAGCGTGATCGCCATCGGGCTGGGAGCGGTCCTGGTGGCTATCTCGGCCCAGTTCGCGGTGCCGGTCCCCTTCAGTCCGGTTCCCATGACGCTCCAGCCGCTGGCTGTGCTCGCCGTGGGAGGTCTGCTCGGAGCATCCCGGGGAGTCGGTGCCCTTCTCCTTTATATAGTGATGGGCGTGTTGGGCCTGCCGGTGCTCGCCGGCGGCGGGTCGGGGATCGTTCACCTGATCGGTCCCACTGGTGGTTATCTGCTCGCGTTTCCAGTTGCGGCGGGACTCACCGGAGCTCTGGTCGGCGAGCCCCCGCACGGCATCCTTCGGGTGCTGCTGGCCTCGGCAGCCGGCATGATCGTCATTCACGTCGGAGGTGTGGCCCAGCTCGCCATTCTGGGGCGAGATCCCGCCCTGGCGCTCCGGGTCGGGTTCTTTCCGTTCCTCACGGGTGATCTGCTCAAGGTTGGTCTTGCCGCCCTGCTCATCCTGATGGCCGGTCCTCGGGTACGCGCCCTGCTTTGATCGAGTCGCCTCCACCCTCCGGGCAGGGGCGGGGGCGCCACCCGGTGCGGGTCGCGGTTCTCGGCAGCCTCGGCTTCCTTCTCCTCGGATTCTTTCTCTTCGGCCTTTCAGTCGCTCCGTTCGCGTCGACGTTGGCGCGCCAGGATACGCAAGAGCTCGCTCGTCATCCCACCCTCGGCCTGGCCCTGCTCCAGGGAATAGGCCTGCTGGTCGCCTTCCTGCTGGCCACCTGGATCGTTGGAATCAAGGTCCTGCGTCTCAACCTCCGGGACCTGAGATGGCGGGCGCCGCTGGGGAGTGGGCGCGGGTTTGCGGCAGGACTCCTATTCGGAATTCTGCCCGCCGCGGTGGCCATGCTCCTGGGCGTGGTTGCCGGCGGGGCCGCGTGGGTACCGGATCGAGGATCACTCGGCGAGTATGCTGGGCGGCTGGGAATCATTCTGGTCATGCTGGCACCGGCTGCGCTGGCGGAAGAGGTCATCTTCCGGGGAGTCCCCCTGGTGCTGCTTTCGAAGGTTCTGGGCCGTCCTGCGGCGCTGGTCCTTCTTTCGATAGCTTTCGCCCTGGCGCACGTCACCAATCCTGATGTCACGACCCGCGCCCTGGGCAACATCGCGCTGGCCGGAATTCTTCTCTCGCTCGCCTTTTACAGCCCGGGTGGAATGTGGGCCGCGTTCGGGGCTCACCTCGGCTGGAACATGACGCTGGCTGCACTGGGCGCACCTGTAAGCGGACTTCCCTTCGAGATTCCTTTTGTGGACTACACCATGGGTGGACCTGCCTGGCTCACCGGAGGGACGTTTGGTCCCGAAGGTGGTTTGCTGAGCACCGTCGCCATCACCGGTGCCATCGTGCTGGCGGTCCACTGGGTCCGGAAGCACCCCACATGAAGCGGGCGGCCGTGGTGGGAGCGGGCACCATGGGGAACGGCATCGCGCATGTGCTGGCCCAGCATGGGTGGAAGGTCGCGCTGATCGATTCGGCGGCACCGGCGCTGGACCAGGCCCGAGCCACCATCAGCGGAAACCTGGAACGGCAAGTGAAGAAGGGGACGTTGCCGCCTGATGCACCGGCCCAGGTCCTCAAACGGATCAGCACCGGTACGTCTCTGGGTGGGGCGAGCCAGGCCGAGATCGTGATCGAAGCCGCGAGCGAGAACCCGGCCGTCAAGTACGGCATCTTCGAGCAGCTCGATCGAATCGCTCCGCCTTCAGCTATCCTGGCCAGCAACACCAGCTCGATCTCCATCACCGAGATCGCGGCCCGGACCCGCCGACCTGAGCAGGTAATCGGCATGCACTTCATGAATCCGGTTCCGGTCATGCAGCTGGTGGAGGTCATTCGCGGTTACGCGACCAGCGACACCACCACGGAATGGGTCATGAACACCGCTCGCACCCTGGGCAAGACCCCGGTCGAAGTGAACGACTATCCCGGGTTCGTATCCAATCGGGTGCTCATGCCCATGATCAACGAGGCCATCTTTTGCGTGATGGAAGGAGTGGCGGGGCCGGAAGCCATCGATACCGTGATGAAGCTCGGCATGGCTCATCCGATGGGGCCGCTGGCGCTGGCCGACTTCATCGGGCTCGACGTATGTCTCGCGATTCTCGAGGTACTCCACCGCGGGTTGGGAGATGACAAGTATCGGCCCTGTCCCCTGCTGCGGAAGATGGTGGCAGCTGGCTATCTTGGCCGAAAGAGTGGGAAAGGTTTTTATGGCTACGAGAAAGAGGGTAAGCGGTAAGCGCTCACCGCTCACCGCTCACCCGCCCGAGTCTGACACGGGTGTCTTTGGCCAGATGGAGGCCATGGGGCACGAGCAGGTGCTGCTCTCCCACGATCCCTCCTGCGGTTATCTCGGCATCATCGCCATCCATGATACGACGCTCGGCCCGGCTCTGGGTGGAACCCGCTTCTGGCAGTATGGCAGCACCGATGAGGCCATCACAGACGCGCTGCGACTGTCACGGGGAATGACCTACAAGTCGGCCGTTGCGGGGATCAACCTCGGCGGCGGCAAATCGGTCATCATCGGAAACAACAAACGGCCCGACCGGGAGGCGCTGTTCCGAGCGCATGGCCGGTTCATCGAGACACTCAACGGCCGGTATATCACCGCCGAGGATATCGGCACCAGTCCTGCGGACATGGAGTACATCAAACTCGAGACGGACCACGTCGCAGGACTCCTGGGGCTCTCGGGCGATCCGTCTCCGGTGACGGCGTATGGGGTATATGTCGGAATGAAGGCGGCGGCAAAGGTCCGGTGGGGCAGCGATAGTCTCAGAGGGAAGGCGGTGGCGGTTCAAGGGGCCGGGAAAGTGGCCTACTATCTCATGCAGCATCTGCATGCCGAAGGCGCCCGGATCCTGGTGACTGATATCGATGCCGAGAAAGTCAGCCGCGCGGAGAAGGAGTTCGGCGCCGCCGGCGTGAACCCTGACGCGATCTATGACCAGCAGGCCGACATCTTCTCGCCCAACGCATTGGGCGCCACAATCAACGATGAGACCCTGGAGCGGCTCACGGTGGAGATCATCGCCGGAGGCGCCAACAACCAGCTGGCGGAGGACAGGCACGGCGACGATCTGGAGCGCAGAGGGCTGCTCTATGCCCCCGATTACGTCATCAACGGTGGCGGTGTTATCAACGTCTATGGCGAGCTCCATCGCTGGCCGACGGAGCGGGCCAAGAAAAAGGCGGGAGAGATCTACGAGACGCTGCTGCGTATCTTCGAGATCGCCCGGCAGGAGCGAATCCCCACCTACCGTGCCGCCGACCGTCTGGCCGAGCAGCGGATCGCGGCGGTGGGCGGGCTGGATCGAATGTGGATGGGTGGACAGCGGGGCCGCGGGGTGGCGGGTCAACAAGGGAGTGGGGTGGTCGTCTGAAGGGGTAAAGCTCGTATGCGTTGCGAGCCTACTTGTCAATTCCTCCACTCATGCCCGCCTTTCACGCCGAACCCGTCCTTTCCGTCTTTCCGGTCCTCTCTTAGCTTAAGCTGAATGGCCGAAGTCATTCCGATTGGATCGGACCACGCCGGCTTTCAACTGAAGGAGCGGCTGGTGGAGGAGCTGCGGTCGATGGGATTCGCGCCGCTGGACCTCGGCACCCACAGTCCCGAGTCCACCGACTACCCCGACTACGCCCACAGCGTGGCAGCCAAGGTGGAGCATCATGAGGCGGGCCGGGGAGTGCTGCTCTGTGGAACCGGTCTCGGAATGTCGTACACGGCCAATCGCCATCCCGGCGTGCGCGCCGCTGTCGCCTGGTCGCCCGAGGTGGCAAAGCTGGCTCGGGAGCACAATGATGCGAACATCCTCATTCTGCCGGCGCGTTTCGTGAGTGAGGAAGAAGGCGTGGAAATCCTCAAGGCTTGGCTGGGAACCCAGTTCGCCGGCGGGCGCCATATCCGCCGGCTCGAGAAGATCGATCAGGAGCGCCCATGACCCTCGACCATAACGCAACTTTGCGCCAGGCGGATCCTCTGGTGGCCCGGCTCATCGACGGTGAGCTTCGCCGGCAGCAGCGCGGGCTGGAGCTGATCGCGAGCGAAAACTTCGCCAGCCGAGCGGTAATCGATGCGATGGGAACACCCCTCACCAACAAGTACGCCGAAGGGTATCCCGGCCGGCGCTACTATGGCGGGTGTGAGGTGATCGACGAGATCGAGCAACTGGCCATCGATCGGTTGAAGCAGTTGTTCGGTGCGGAGCATGCCAACGTGCAGCCGCACTCGGGGGCGCAAGCCAACTTCGCGGCCTTCATGGCCCTGATCAAACCCGGTGAGCTGCTCATGGGCATGTCGCTGCCCCACGGGGGACACCTATCCCATGGTGCGGCGGTCAATCACAGCGGCGTGGTCTGGCGGGCGACCCATTATGGCGTCGATCCCCGCACCGGACTGATCGACTATGACAAGGTGCGGGAGCAAGCCAAGCGAGAGCAGCCGAAACTCATCATCGCGGGCGGAAGCGCATACGCCAGAATCATCGACTTTGCGGCATTCCGATCCATTGCCGACGAGATCGGTGCCTTTCTCCTGGTGGACATGGCCCACTTTGCCGGTCTGGTGGCGGGGGGCGTGTATCCATCGCCGATACCACACGCACCGGTCGTGACCAGCACCACGCACAAGACGCTTCGCGGTCCCCGTGCGGGGCTGATCCTGTCCACCATCGAGCACGCCAAGGCAATCGACAAGTCGGTCTTTCCCGGAACCCAGGGCGGGCCGCTCGAACACATGATTGCGGCCAAGGCGGTCGCGTTCGGTGAGGCGCTGACGGAGGACTTCAAGGTCTACGCTCGGCAGGTGGTGGACAACGCAAAGGTCTTGGCCGATGCCCTGATCGATCGCGGTTTTGCCATCGTGTCGGGCGGCACCGACTCGCACCTGATGCTGGTGGATCTGCGGCCGAAAGATCTCACCGGCAAGGCGGCCGAGAAGCTGCTGGATCATGCCGGCATCACGGTGAACAAGAACACCATTCCGGACGATCCCCAGTCGCCGTTCGTCACCAGCGGTATCCGGATCGGGACGCCGGCCGTGACGACCCGCGGCATGGGCTCGGCCGAGATGGTGCGGATCGCCGAGCTGATCGATCGGACCCTGACCCATCCGGATGAGACGACGCTGGCTCAAGTTAAACATGAGGTCGAGGAGCTCACGTCGGTATACCCCCTGTATCAATCCGCTCGTGTGTCCGGCAAGATCCGGCGCAGCGCCTGAGCGGTTTCAGCCACGGGAGGAATTTCGTTGAACGATTTGCAGTTCGTGGATGATGTCTTGGACCGCATTCGGGCCCGCGGGGGCCGCTATCATGAGCGAGCCTATCTCTTCCTGCTGGGTGCGATCGAGTTTCTGCAGAACCGGCTGGAGGTGCGGCGGCATGTCACCGCGGCTGAGCTCGCCTGGGCGTGCCGGGACTTCGCCCTCCAGCAATACGGGTTGCTCGCGCCGGTGGTGCTCGCCCATTGGGGCATTAACCGCACGGAGGACCTGGGCCGCATCGTTTACATCCTGGTGGATGTCGGACTTCTCGTCACCCAACCGGGAGACCACGAATCGGATTTCCAGGGCGTGTATCCGTTCGCCGAGGCCTTCGGCGAATCCTATGACTGGCAGGGTCTACGTGGCGCCTAGTGTGAGGGGGGAATATGGAGACCAAGGAATGGCCGGCCTGTCAGAAGTGCTCGCACGGGACCTTGATCCCACTGTCGGATTATGGTCGAGAGGGAGCGCCGATCACCTATAAAGCCTGGGTCTGCACCAATCCTGATTGCGGCTTCAATCTTCGCATCGATAACGGGGAAATCAGCTTCGGGCGGGCCATAGGGCAGAGCTATAAGTGAGGGCGTGAGAAGTGAGAAGTAAAGGGTAAGAAGTAAAAGTTAGAGGTAAGAAGCGAGAAGTTAGAAGTAAAGTACCCGCTCGGAGGGAGTAGGATGCTTCTCGTCGGCTGACCACCCTTACCTCTCACCTCTCACCGTGATCATCCCGGTCCTCTCCCCCGAACAAGCGAACAGCTGGGACCAGCGAGCCGTTGCGGCTGGTCTCGAGCTCGCCACGCTCATGGAAAGCGCTGGCCGGGCCGTGGCAAACGTCCTGGCCGAGCGGTACGCCTACGTGCTCCGAAACGGAGTGCTGGTTGCGTGCGGGCCCGGGAACAACGGGGGTGACGGGTGGGTCCTGGCGCGGGCGTTGCACCAGGCGGACATTCCCGTCTGGGTGACCTCCACCGGGATCGGTTCCGCGCTGTGCGAGCAAGTCGCTCGCCTCGCTCGAGCAGCCGGGGTCCGGGAAGTGGCTCCGGACGGACCCTGGCCCGCGGTCGGTCTTCTGGTTGACGCGCTCCTCGGTACTGGCGCGAGCGGCGCACCCAGGCCGGCCATCGAGACGCTGCTCTCCCGCCTGTTGGATCTCGAGCTTCCCATCGTCGCAATCGACGGCCCGACCGGCGTGGACCTCCAGTCGGGAATCGTACACGGTCACGCACGGGCCGATCTCACCGTCACCTTCGGCGGGTTGCGCCGGGGACATCTGCTGGCGCGCGATGAAGTCGGAGGCATTGTGGTAGTCGATATCGGCCACCCGCCACCCGATCCGGCCTGGCCTCGGGCCGTCTCCGATTCACAGGCCAGCGAGTGGTCGCGGCGGCTCCGGGCTCGAGACCACAAGGGTGTGCGAGGCCGGGTTGTGCTGGTGGGCGGGAGTCCCGGCATGAGCGGTGCGATTCGGATGGCGGCGCGCGCAGCCTTCGCTGCCGGAGCCGGTCTGGTTCACGCCGTCGCGCCCGCGGACACCGTTGCGGCTCTGGTTCAGTGCGAGCCCGATCTTCAGACGCTGGCCCATCCGTTCGACCAGGCTCCATCGGCGGCGCTGCAGGAGCTTCTCGAGCGAGCAGATGCTCTGATCGTTGGCCCTGGTCTAGGACGCGAGGCGGGTCGACGGGAGCTGGTGGCCTCACTGGTGCAGCGAGTCAAGTCTGCGGTGCTCGATGCCGACGCGCTGGTGGCGTTCGGCGGGGCAGTCGACGAGCTGGCGAGACTAGGCCGGGATCGTCGCCTGGTCCTCACGCCTCATCCCGGCGAATTTCGGGCGCTCTTTCCCGATCTCGCCTCGATTCGGGAGCTCGACCCGTGGGCCGCAGCCGAGCGGGCCGCGCAGCAATC
>DASSED010000245.1:0-6788 GCA_035695405.1 Gemmatimonadales bacterium | reverse complement strand
GTCAACGCTTCCCAGACCAGCCGGGTGGGAGCATCGATCAACCGTTCAATAGCGAAATCAAGTTTCGGATTGAATCTGAATTCCTTGCTCGCATCGAGTGTCGCATTGATCGTGATTTGCTTGCTCATGATTCTGATTCCTTCGCTTTGAGTTGTTTGACGTATTGGTCGAACCGGTCCAGTCGAGCCTCCCACGCCTGACGACGCGCGGTCAGCCAGTCTTCAACCACCTGGAACCGCTCGGGTGCGATCTCATACGTGCGCACTCGCCCGCGCTTTTTCGACCTCACCAGTCGGCTCTGTTCGAGCACCGAGAGGTGCTGCACGAACGACGGCAGCTGCATGTCGAACGGTGCCGCCAATTCGCTGACGGTGGCTGGTCCGGCAGACAGTAGCTCCAAGACTTTCCGCCGAGTCGGGTTGGACAAGGCGTGAAACACGTCGTCAGCGGCTGCGGATTGAACCATGTCCGACACCATCCACGTGCTCGGGTATCCGATCTGCCTTACGAAGTCTACAGCCAGAGAATACTTTTGTAAATGCCTAAGTATTCGTGACTCCGGAATCGCCGACCCTCACACCCACACAAGAACGTCGGCAAAGAGGGTTTGCTCTTACAAACGCTCTTGAATCATTGTGGCTTCGCCGCGACTCTTCGTTGATCGCCTTGCAGCTTAGCCAGGGCGTCAGGCTTCAGGTGGAGACTTGAGAGATGACCGGCGCGCCAATGCGTCCTGTTGCGTTCCATCGCTTTGGCTGGTCTGTATGCGGGGCAGCGCTCATCGGGGTCGCGGGTTGGATCGCGCTCCGTAACCTGCGTCTGCCCAGCAACAATGGTTGGCTGTTCTGGGCTCCGATTGCTGGCTGGCTCGCGACAATGGGCTTGCTGTGCTGGTGGGCGGCATTTGCTCGCCACCCGACTACCCAGGCTCGCATCCGGGCGAGTTGGCGCTCCGGGTGGCTCGTTGGTGCGGCCGGTCTCGCGCTTGGGTTCTTTGGTCCGCTGCTGATCACCCCGAAGGCCAACCTGGGGCCGCTACTCGGCATTCTGATCACCGGCCCAGGGGGCTTTGTGGTGGGGGTGCTTGTGGCAGCGCTGGCATGGAGGGATCCACAGTCGCGCTGAGAAGTCGCCGCGGCTGACAGTGGTCCGTGGGACCAACCGGTTGAGGGCGTTGAGCATCAAGGGGGCTCCTATGCAGCAGGCACTGGTTGATCGCCTCAGTGAGGCCACCGATCCTACAATGAAGAAGCAACCTGGGTTCGTATCGGCGACCATCCATCGGAGTCTCGATGGGACGAAGGTGTGAATTACGCCCAATGGCGGAGCCAGCGCGACTTCGATGCAATGCGGAGCAACCCGGATGCCCGGCCTCACATGGGAGCGGCTGCCGCACTCGCAACCTTCGATCCAATTGTGTGCGAGGTCGTGGAATCAGTCGGGCGACGACGAGTGACGGGACGTGACGAGACCCCTTCGGTATTCCATCAATGTCACCTTGGACGGCTGCTGCGATCATCGGGTAATGATCGCGGACGAAGACTTGCATCGCCACGCGGCTGAGAACCTCAACCAGGCCGATGCCCTTCTGCTGGGCCGGGTGACGTACGAAATGATGGAGGCAGCATGGCGGTCGGCGCCGACCGGAGCGAGGCCTGATTGGATGGAGCCTTGGATGGAGCCTTTCGCCCGGACGATCGACGCGGCCAAGAAGTACGTCGTGTCGAGCACCCTGGATCGGGTCGACTGGAACGCGGAGCTGGTGCGCGGGGATCTGGAGCAGGCCGTGCAGCGGCTCAAGCGGGAGTCGGGTAAGGGACTGTTGGTGGGCGGTGTGAAGCTCCCGCTGACGTTGGCCGAGCTGGGATTGATCGATGAGTACGAGTTCGTGGTACACCCTAGGCTAGTGGGCCATGGGCCGACATTGTTCGCCGGGCTATCGACGTGTATCGACCTGAAGCTCGTGAGCCGCCTGGCGTTCGGCTCGGGGGCGGTGGCGATGCGGTATGAGCCGAGAAGGTAGCCAGAGCAAGAACAGGAGCGAGCAAATTGCACTTTGAGACTTTGGCTGTGCATGCGTCAGCCTCTGCCGATCCAGTCACGGGAGCCCTGGTGCCCGCGATCCAGCCATCAACCACATTTCAGCGCTCGCCAGACGGGTCATTTCCTTCCGGCTACACCTACATTCGCGACGCGAACCCCAACCGGACCGCGCTCGAAGCGGCCATGGCAAGCCTCGAGAGCGGCGCTTCGGCGGTGGCGTTCGCATCCGGAATGGCAGCAACCATGGCAGTGTTTCAGACGCTCGCGCCGGGTGATCACGTGGTGGCACCGGTCGATGCGTACTTCGGAACCGCCAAGCTCCTGCGCGAGCACTTCGGCCGGTGGGGTCTCGAAGTCTCGTTTGTGGACATGACCAACCTCTCCGCAGTCCAAGCGGCGGTTCGACCCGCCACTCGACTCATATGGACGGAGACGCCCTCGAACCCGATCATCGCAGTTACCGACCTGCAAGGGATCGTGAGCATAGCCAAGTCGGCGGGCGCAGTTACGGCGTGCGACAATACCTGGGCGACGCCGTTTCTGCAGCGGCCCCTGGCACTCGGAATCGACTTGGTGATGCACTCGACGACCAAGTACCTCTCCGGCCATTGTGATGTCATGGGAGGAGTCATAGTGACCCGTGAAACCGGCCCGCTTTCTGAGCGGTTGCGGACACTGCAGACCCATGGTGGGGCGGTGCCATCGCCGTTCGACTGCTGGCTCGTTCTGCGGGGAATTCGTACCCTGCCCGTGCGGATGCGGGCTCACTGCAGCAACGCCGTAGCCGTAGCAGCGTTCCTGGCGGAAGACCGTCGGGTCGAACGGGTGTACTACCCAGGACTCCCCAGCGACCCAGGCTACCGCGTTGCCGCCGCACAGATGGCGGCGCCCGGCGGGATGGTATCGTTTGTTGTGCCGGGCGGCCGGGCCCAAGCGTTCGCCGTAGCCGCTCGGCTTCGGCTCTTTACTCGGGCCACCAGTCTTGGCGGTCCCGAGAGCCTGGTAGAGCACCGCGCCTCGATAGAAGGCAGCGACACGCGCGCACCCGAAGGCTTGCTTCGCCTTTCGATTGGCCTGGAACATCACGAAGATCTGATCGCCGATCTGAATCAGGCGCTGAGCGGGTAGGCCAAGGTGTCCACCAAACGCACGCAGCGGCTCAAGCTCGACAGGATCATGCGTCGAACAATTTTGTCAATGGTAGTTGGAACGCTTGTCGCAGTGGGCTCGGGCGAAGCACAGACGGTGAATCTGTGGCCCGGCACCGCTCCGGGTTCCGAACACTGGATGCAAAAAGAAAGGGTGGTGGAGAACACACCGATCGGAACTGTCGTGTTCAACGTCGTTACCCCGACCTTGACGGCTTACCTGCCGAAGCGCAGCAAGGCCACCGGAACCGGCATCATCATCGCCCCGGGCGGCGCCTTTGTCGCCCTGGCCCTCGGCGTGGAGGGTTACCCCATCGCGCGTTGGCTTCAGCAACGGGGGATTGCCGGCATCGTGCTCAAGTATCGAATCGTAGAAAAGACCCAAGAAGGCATTCCTGAGATGAACATGGACACCGCCGGCAGGTATGGTATCGCCGATGGCATCCAGGCGGTCAAGGTGGTGCGCCAACATGCCGCGGAGTGGGGAGTCTCTCCGGACCGAGTTGGATTTCTGGGCTTCTCGGCCGGCGCGATGGTCACCAGTGGCACGCTGCTCCAGCCCGACTCCGGCAGCCGCCCGAACTTCGCTGGATTGATCTATGGGGGCCCATTCGGGGTCATGCCGCCTATTCCCGCCAAACTGCCGCCACTTTTTCTCGCCTGCGCCCAGGACGACCCGGCGGCACTCGAGGCCGTCATGAGGTTTCACGCTGCGCTGACATCGGCGGGCCACAAGCCCGAGGTCCATATCTACGCGAGCGGCGGCCATGGCTTCGGGCTGCGCAAGCAAGGCAGGAGCACTGATTACTGGATCGACGCCTTCTATCATTGGCTGGAGGCGCAGGGTCTCACCACGCCCAGACGTTAGAGGTGATGAGAGGCTGCGGCGCTCCGTGATCACTCTTGGTCTGGCGTTGTTGCTTGGCCTGACCATCTATGTGGGAGTTCACTGGCAACTGCAAAGCCTTGCCGCCTACTTCACTGCGGTGGTGGTCGCTCTCGGGTTATGGGTCAGCGCCTTCGCGCTGAGGCAAACCTACACAGCCATCCTCCCATTGTTCCTCGGCGTCTTGGCCAGCTTTCTACTGGCTCTGGTCGGCCTCAGGTCGGCGCGACGAGCCCGGCACGATGACCATGGCCACCCAGGGTTCTGGATTCTAGGGATCTGCGTCGTCGTGGCACCCCTCCTGACTATAGTGGTGGGTCTCGTGCTGCGGGCTGCCGTCGGGCCATAGGCTTAATTGCCTATCACTTGATAGAGTTCCCCGCGTCGGTGCGTGACATTGATCACCGATCTTGAGCGCCCGCTTAAACCATTGTTGCATCCACTTTCGCGATGATGGTCACCGGTGCGAGCCGGGTAACCCTACGTTAGCGGTGGTGTCGAGGATGGCCAAGAATCTCTTCGATCTCTTCCTCGACTCCACCCAAGATTACGGCATCATCCTGCTCGACCCTGAGGGTCGGGTCCAGCGCTGGAGCCGCGGGGCCGAGCGGCTCTTTGGGTATGCAGCGCACGAGGTGGAGGGAGCGCCCGCCCACCGCATCTTCGTCCCGCCCGACCGCCAGGCAGGAGTCCCGGAGGTGGAGCTGCAAACCGCAGCCGAGCAGGGCCGCGCCGAGGACGAGCGCTGGCACCTGCGCAAGGACGGGAGCCGCTTCTGGGCTTCCGGTGTCATGATCGGCCTGCGGGAGAACGGCACCCTCCGCGGCTTCGCCAAGGTGGTGCGCGACTTCACCGAGCGCCGCCGGCTGGAAGAGGCGGTCCGCCAGACCCAGAAGCTCGAGAGCATCGGCGTCCTCGCGGCCGGCGTGGCCCACGACTTCAACAACGTGCTCACCGCCATTCTGGGCAACATCACGCTGGTCCGCCGCCGCCTCACTCACGGCGGCGACGGCCATTCGGATCAACTCCTCGCGGCCGCGGAGCGGGCAGCGCAGCGCGCGTCCGGTTTGGTGCGGCAGCTCCTGAACTACGCCGGCAAAGGCCGCCGCGAGATTCAGGAAGTGAACATGGGTCAGGTGATCGGGGACGCGCTGGCCATCGTCCGCGCATCGGTGTCCAAGAAGATCGCGATCCACGACGATATTCCGGAAAACCCCCCAGCCATCCAGGCCGATGCCACCCAGCTGCAGCAACTGGTCCTCAACCTGATGCTCAACGCCGCCGAGGCGATCGGTGACGAACACGGCGAGGTGTGGGTCAAGCTCCGTGTCCGCGATGTCTCCGATGTCGAGCTGGCCGAACGTTACGCCGGGTTCTCCCTTCCCAGCCGTCCCTACACCGAGCTCCAGGTGCGGGACACCGGCTCGGGAATGGACGAGAAGACCCTGCAGCAGATCTTCGATCCCTTCTTTACCACCAAATTCATGGGCCGTGGTTTGGGCTTGGCGGCCGCACTCGGCATCGTGCGGGCCCATGGCGGAGGGATCACGGTCGAGAGCGCGCCGGGCCGGGGGAGCACCTTTACGGTGCTGGTGCCGGCGGAGCAGGAGACCGCCGCCCCGATGACGGTATCCGATGCCATTACCGAGTCGGCCCGCGGCGATGGGCTGGTCCTGGTGGTGGATGACGAGGTGGCGATCCGGAGCCTGATCCAGCACACGCTGGAGGAGCTGGGCTACACGGTGATCACCGCTGAGAACGGGGTTCAGGCGCTGGAGCTGTTCGATCGGAGCGCGAAGGAGATCGTCCTGGTCCTGCTCGATCTCAATATGCCGGTGCTCGACGGGGGCGAAACCGCGTCGGCCATGCAGCTCCGCAATCCCAGAGTTCCCATTCTCATCATGAGCGGGCTGGCCGATCACGCAGCCTTGCATGGACTGGGCGAGGCGCGGATCGCCGGCTTCGTGCCCAAGCCATTCGCTCCCGATCAGCTGGCTCAGGCGGTTGCCCTGGCGCGTCAGGGCGCGGCCAAGTGGGTGGGCAAGGATCGACGGGAAGAGAGGGAGCCGAGTTACGCCGGCCCGGAACGGCGTGAAGGAGCCGGCGAGCTAGACTAGCGTCGAGGGTCAAAAGTCTAGGACGAGAGTGTAGCATCGAGTCCCGAGGAACTGGATGCTAGACCCTAGACCTTCGACCACTCGACTATTGGGTGGGTTCCAGCCGAACCATTCATGGTCCGCCGTCTCAACTTTCGTTCCGGTACCGCCGAAACTTGGACTTGTGACGACCATTCGCGAGGCACGGCTAAAGCCCCAGTTCGCCGATGAGTATCCCGGCATCACTCCGGACGTCTGGATGCCGGCGACCGAGTTGGCGCAAAAGCTGGTGCAACGAGCCCACGCTCGCCGCCGGGAAGGGCGGTACACCCGCACCTTCGATCCTACCCACTTCGAGTTCCGCGGCGGCCTCACCGGCGTCCGCCCTCGGGGGACTCGGACCCGAAAGACCGATCGGGTGAAGCCGGGCCCTGAATCGCCCGCGGGTAGCGAGCAGCAACAGGAGCTCTAGGCGCTTTCCCACCTCCCGTCTTTCCGATCTACCCGACTGGACACAGATACCGCGATTTTTCGCCGCGTTCAGAATCAGGTCTCATGCTGCGCCCCCCGTCTGCCGGTTGACGAACGGTCTCTCAGGCGCGACTGTGGAGGAAA
>DASSED010000244.1:0-14339 GCA_035695405.1 Gemmatimonadales bacterium | reverse complement strand
ACCTCGGTCACATCGTAAACCCCGCTCACCACCGGAATGGAAGGAGCAGTGACATCGTCCCCGCCACAGCCCACAACCCCGAGACTGGCGAGAAAGATGGCCGGACTGTGCTTCGGGCGAAGCAACCAGATATCTCCTGTGACGCGATCTACCCATACATGATGCCAGTTTGTCCAGACGCCAAGTGATCTACCAAATCACCTCGCGTCAAAGTAAATTTTTGGGCTACCCCGGGTCCTCGGAGGTCTGTTGCCACACAGCATGACGGGGTTCGGCGCCGCGGAAGGCGCGGTCGCCGGACGTCGGCTTCGGGTCGAGATTCGGACCGTGAATCACCGGTTCTTCAATCTTTCGGCCAAGCTTCCCGCCGAGCTTGGTGTGTTCGAGGGAGAACTGCGTGAGCGCCTCCGGCGAGACTTCGATCGGGGTCATATTTCGGTGCAGGCGCGCTGGGCCGAAGCGGCCGACACTGATGGCCGATTCGACATCGATCTGGAGCGGGCGCGGCTCGTCGCCGCCCGGCTGCGCGAGATGCAGTCTGCGCTGGGCCTGGGAGGAGAGGTCACAGTCGAGCTGGTTGCGCGGCAGCCCGATGTGCTCGGATCATCAGCCAATGGTTCGGGCGAGATCGTCTGGCCTGAGGTCGAGGCGATAGTGGCCCAAGCCGGCGGCGAGTGTCGGGCCATGCGAGCGCGCGAAGGACGGACACTCACCGAAGAGCTGGCCCACCGGCTGGACCTGCTGGAGCGTTCCGCCACAGAAATAGCAGCCCGGGCTCCGGAGCGGTTGTGGCGCGAGCGAGACCGGCTGAAGGGAGCGGTCGCCCAGCTGCTCGAGGGTCGTACCGTGGACGAAGCCCGATTGTCCCAGGAGCTGGCGTTTCTGGCCGACAAGCTGGACATCACGGAAGAGCTGGTTCGATTCGGGGCCCATCTGGCCGCTGCTCGCCAGACGCTCCGGTCCGAGGGACCGGTGGGTAAGCGGCTCGGATTTCTGGCCCAGGAGCTGGGACGCGAGGTCAATACCATGGGCTCCAAGGCGGGCGACGCCATCATCGCGCAGGAGGTCATTGCGATGAAGGGGGAGCTGGAAAAGTTCAGGGAACAGCTCGAGAACCTGGAGTGACTCCGTTTCTCCTGGTGCTCTCGGCGCCCTCGGGCGGCGGGAAGACGACGATCGCGAAAATGTTGTTGCAGGCCCGGGACGATCTGGGCTATTCCGTGTCGGCCACCACCAGGCCGATGCGAGCCGGCGAACGCGATGGAGTGGATTACCACTTTATCTCCCGACCCGAGTTCGAGCGGCGAGCCAAGGCCGGCGAGTTCATCGAATGGGCCACCTACGCCGGCGAGCTGTACGGGACACTCAAGAGCGAGATCGAGCGGATCTTCTCGCAGGGCCGTCATGCGGTGCTCGATGTGGAGATCGAAGGGGCGCGCCAGATACGGCGCAACTTCGAAAACTCGCTGCTCCTTTTCGTGCTGCCGCCCTCGGCGGCCGTCCTGATTAACCGCCTGACCGGTCGGAACACGGAAGATCCGGCGATTCTGAAACAGCGGGTCATCCGGGCCGCGGACGAGCTGACGGCGGTGACCGAGTACGACTACGCCATCGTCAACGAGGATCTGATCGCGGCCGTCTCTCAAGTCGCCGCAATACTCGATGCCGAAGCTCGTCGGGTCCCTCGGCAGCAGGAGTTGCCCGACTTCGTGGAGGAGCTGCGCCGAGATGTGGTGTCGGCGGCGGAGAAGATTGGAAAGAAGAAGCTAGGAGTCAGGAGTCAGGAGTCGAGGGATCGCTAACAAGATCCCGACTCCCGACTGCCGACTCCCGACTGTAAACGGCACAAATGGAGCGTACATGAGAATCATCACCCCCGCAGAAGTCGCCAAGCAGGCCGGCAACAAATATCTCGGTGTGCTGGTGGCGGCCAAGTTTGCCCGCTATTTGAACGAGTTCCCCAAGGATCATCTGGCGCGGCCCAGCGAAAAGCTCACGACCAAGGCGATGCAGGAGCTGGTTGAGGGCGAACTGAACTACAAGCTCCTCCGCCGCCGCCGCTCCGAGGCGTGACGCCGTGGGCCGGCCGGCACGTCGTCCTCGGCGTGTCCGGCGGGATCGCGTGTTATAAAAGCTGCGGGCTGGCGCGCCGCCTGACCGAGCTGGGCGCTGTGGTCGATGTGGTGCTCACCCACGGCGCTGCTGAGTTCGTCCGGCCGGTCACCTTCGAGGCGCTCACCGGACGCTCCGTTCAGAGCTCCCTTTGGGAGCCGGGCGGGGCGCTGTCACATGTGCATCTGGGGCAGAGGGCGGACCTGATCATCGTCGCGCCGGCCACGGCGAACCTGATCGCCCGAGTGGCCCAGGGACTGGCCGATGATGTGCTCACCGCACTCCTGCTTGCCCGGACCGCCCCGCTCCTGATGGCGCCTGCCATGAACGACGAGATGTATGCCAACCCCGCCACCCAGTCTAACATCGAACGGCTTCGCGGCCGCGGCATCGCGTTCGTGGGCCCGGACATCGGCGCGTTGGCGGAAGGTCCGGCGGAGCGCCCCGGCCGGATGAGCGAGCCGGATGTTATCATCGCCCATGCCGCCCGGCTGCTCGGAACCGGTTCCCTGGCCGGAAGACGAGTGGTGGTCACGGCGGGTCCGACCCGCGAGTCGATCGATCCGGTGCGAGTCGTCACCAACCGCTCGAGCGGCAAGATGGGCTATAGGGTGGCGGAGGCGGCGTGGGAGCGCGGGGCCGAGGTCGTGCTCATATCGGGGCCGGTTGCGCTGGCGGAGCCGACGGGAGTGACGGTCAGGAGAGTGGAGACGACGCAGGAGCTGGAACAGGCGGTGCGCTCCGAGCTGCCCAATGCCGATATACTGGTCATGGCGGCGGCCCCGGCCGACTTTCGACCCAGCAGTCCCAGCGATAGCAAACGATCGCGGATCGACGGCGCGCTTGCCATACCGATGGAGCCGACCACCGACGTGCTGGACGCCACCCGCGGGTCACGCAAGACCGGCAGCATCATCGTGGGTTTTGCGCTGGAGACCGGGGACGCTCTCGCCAAGGGAATGGCAAAGCTGGAACGGAAAGACCTGGATCTCATCGTGGTGAACGATGCCCTGGAGCCGGGAGCCGGCTTCGAGAAGGACACCAATCGGGTGGCGATGCTGGGTCGTGATGGAACCCGGAAGATCCTCCCGCTCCAGACCAAACGCGAGGTCGCGGACGCGATCCTTGACATCGTGGAGCAGAGCCTTGGGCGGTGAATGGGAGCGGTATCTGCGCCAGCAGATTGAGCTGGGTGGTGCTGAGCTGGTGCTCAACACGGCGGGGAAGCGGAGAAGGGGGGAAGGAGGGATAGACGAAGGCGATAACAGGTCCCTCGTAGCTGGGACGGCTCACGTCGAAGTAGTGGAAGATTCCACCCCTCCCCACCTCCCCGCCTCCCCGCTTCCCCGCTGGCGTCAGGGCGCTCCTCCTATCCCTGGTCCCGGCATCGCCGTGGAGTCGCCTGAGCATGCTCTGCTGGGTGACGACCTAGTCTCGCTCAGCACCCTCGACGAGGTGGCTGAGCGGATTCGGACTACGTACTGTTGTGCCCTCTGTCCCGGCCGGACCAACGCGGTGCCGGGCGAGGGAAGTCCCAACGCTAAGCTTTTTCTCTGCGGCGAAGGGCCGGGTGCCACCGAGGACGCACAAGGGCGGCCGTTCGTGGGCCAGGCGGGCAACCTGCTCAACGGAATTCTCGAGGCTATTGAAGTTCCCCGTGATTCAGTGTACATCACCAACATCGTCAAGTGCCGACCCCCGCTAAATCGAAAGCCTCTGCCGGATGAGATCGCGGCCTGTATTCCATATCTTCATCGCCAGCTGGAAATCATCCGACCGAAGGTGATCCTGGCCCTGGGCGGCACCGCCGGTGAGGCGCTGCTAGGAGTCCGCAAGAGTTTGGGAGAGTTGCGCGGCAAGGTGCACACGTACAACGGCATTCCGCTGATCGTGACGTATCATCCCGCGGCACTGCTCCGCAACCCCAACTGGAAGAAGCCGACCTGGGATGACGTCCGTATCGCCCGACAACTACTCGATCGCTGATCCATACGTCGGTCGCTCCGCACCCTGGAGCCAGGAAGCCGAGCAGGCCGTGCTCGGCGCCATGCTCCTGGACCAGGACGCGGCGCTTCGCGCCGCGGAGATGGTCGACGACAGCATGTTCTACCGGGAACCGCACCGCCGGCTCTTTCGGGCGATGCTCGCGCTCACCGAGCAGCGGGTGGTCATCGACCACATCACCCTGCGCGACGAGTTGCTTCGCCGCGGGGAGCTGGAGATCGCCGGAGGACTGGAGTATCTGGCCGAGCTGGTGGACGCGGTGCCCACCGCCGCCAACATCGAGTTCCACGCCAAGATCGTCCGGGACAAAGCGGTCCTCCGTCGCCTGATCGAAGCCTCCACCTCAATCATCACCGAAGCCTACGACGGGCACTCCACCGCCAACGATCTCCTCGACAACGCGGAATCCAAGATCTTCCAGATCTCCCAACAGCGGGGGGACGAAGGATTCACCCGGATCAAGGAGATGCTGTGGCCCACGATGGAGCGCATCGAAACGCTCCAGCGCAGCGGCAAAGCGGTTACCGGAGTGCCGAGCGGGTTTACAGATTTGGACGAGATGACCTCGGGGTTCCAACGCAGCGAGCTTGTCATCGTCGCGGCCCGCCCGTCGATGGGAAAGACCGCATTCTGTCTCAACGTCGCCACCCAGGCCGCGGTCGACGGATTCGGCGTTGCCGTCTTCTCGCTGGAAATGTCCAAGGAAGCGCTGGTGCAACGAATGCTGTGCGCCGAGGCGCGGGTGGACAGTCAAGCCGTGCGGCGGGGTAGTCTCAGAGATCCGGATTTCACCCGACTCGCCCGGGCTGCTGGTATTCTCCAGAGCTGTCCGGTCTGGATCGACGATTCGGCCTCGCTCACCCTGCTGGAGATGCGGTCCAAGGCGCGCCGGCTCAAGGTGGAGAACGACGTCAGGCTCATCGTGGTGGACTACCTGCAACTCATGCGGAGCCCGGAGTACGCCGAGAACCGGGTTCAGGAAATCTCGGATATCTCACGCTCACTCAAGGGACTGGCGCGGGAGCTGGATGTGCCGGTCATTGCGCTTTCCCAGTTGTCTCGCGCGTCGGAGCAGCGGGGTGGTGAGCGCCGGCCCATTCTCTCGGACCTGAGAGATTCGGGAGCCATCGAGCAAGACGCGGACGTGGTGCTCTTCATTCACCGTCCGGAGATGTACCAGAAAGAGGACAGCGAGGGGAACAGTATGGAAGGTCTGGCCGAGGTCATCATCGGTAAGCACCGAAACGGACCTACGGGTACGGTAAATCTCTATTTTCACAAGCAGTTCACCCGATTCGACAATCGGACCGAGCGAGAGGCGCCGGAGTGAAATCCCGCTCCGTCTACCGCTGCACCGAGTGCGGGCACGAGCATCCCAAGTGGGTGGGTCGATGTGAGGCGTGTGGGGAGTGGAATGTCATCGCGGAGGAGCCGGCGGTACCTCGCCGCGGAAAAGGCAAAGGCGGAAGACCCGGCCCTCATGCCGCTCTTTCCGCCGCTTCCGCTCCCGTCCGCCTGCGGGAGATCACGGCCGAATCGCTGATCCGGTGGCGGACGGGCATTCCGGAATTCGATTTCGTGCTGGGAGGCGGGATCGTTCCCGGCTCGATGACCCTGATCGGCGGAGAGCCCGGCATAGGGAAGTCCACGCTTCTGCTGCAGGCGGCGGCGCGGCTGGAGACGGGTGGCCGCACCGTGCTCTACACCAGCGGTGAGGAGTCTCCCGATCAGCTCCGGCTCCGGGCCGACCGACTTACCGAGGATGCCGGCGCAGTCCACGTGCTGGGAGAGACCCGTCTCGAGGCCATCATCGATGCCGCGGCCGCGGTGTCGGCCGACGTGGTGGTCGTGGACTCGATTCAGACCATTTACTCAGGCACGCTGGAGAGTGCCCCCGGCAACGTGGGGCAGGTGCGCGAGTGCTCGGGACAGCTGATGCGGTTCGCCAAGGAGAGCGGCATCTCGGTCATCGTCGTGGGCCACGTGACCAAGGGCGGTGGTATCGCCGGCCCCAAGACGCTGGAGCACATCGTCGACACCGTGCTCTACTTCGAGGGCGAGGCGACCTTGGACTACCGGCTGCTCCGCACCACTAAAAACCGCTTCGGCTCGGTCGACGAGCTGGGCGTGTTCACCATGACGGAGAACGGGCTGGTGGCGGTCCCCAATCCCTCGGCGGTATTCCTCGCTGCCCGGTCCGACGGCATCAGCGGCAGCGCTGTCACCGCGCTCATGGAGGGAACCCGGCCGGTGCTGGTCGAGGTCCAAGCCCTGGCCGCAAAGTCGAGCTATGGCACGCCTCAGCGGGTGGCCACCGGACTCGATCCTCGCCGACTCGCGGTGCTGCTCGCGGTGCTGGAGCGGCGGGCACAAACCTCCTTCGCCGACCTCGATGTGTTCGTGCAGGCCACCGCCGGCGTGCGTCTCAGCGAGCCGGGCGCTGATCTCGCGGTGGCGGCGGCACTGCTCTCGAGCGTCTACAATCGTCCCGCACCGGCGGATGGCATCTTTCTCGGCGAAATCGGGTTGGGGGGCGAGATCCGGCCCAGCGGTGCCGTCGAGCGAAGGATCTCGGAGGCGGTGCGGCTCGGCTTTCATCGGGTCTTCGGGTCGTCCCGCAGTGCTGTCCAGGTGCCCGGCGCGTCGCTGGTGGGACTCGATCACGTGGATCAGCTGGTGCGAGCACTTGCCGCGTGATGTAGGCGTCATCGTGGTGGCCGCGGGAAGCGGTACCCGGTTCGGCGGGAAAGTCCCGAAGCAGTTTCAGCCGATCGGCGGCGTTCCCATGGTGGTGCGGGCCGTGCAACCGTTCGCCGCACATGCCGACGTCGCCCAGGTGGTCCTGGTATTACCTCGCGATCATGCCAAGCGTCCCCCGGCGTTTCTCGCCGAGCACATCCGTGCGTCCTCGTCGGCTCCGTCTTCCGCTCGAGTCCCGCTGACGATCGTGGCCGGCGGGGACCACCGGGGTGAATCGGTCAGAGCCGGCCTGGCGGTGTTGAGTGATCGTTGCACCGTGGTGCTGGTGCACGACGCCGCCCGCCCCTTCGTGGAGCTGCCGGTTATCGACGCCGTCATTGGTTATGCTCGCAAGGGCGAGGGGGCCGTACCAGGCGTTCCGCTCAGCGATACACTGAAGGAATCCGTCCGCGCCGACCCCACCCGGGTCTCGTGCACCCGTCCCCGCGCGCGGCTTTGGCGGGCGCAGACGCCGCAAGGCTTTCCCCGGGCGATTCTGATAGAGGCCTACGCTCGTGCCGCACGCCTGGGACGGCGCGCCACCGATGATGCGGCGCTGGTCGAGGCAATGGGCATACCAGTCAGGCTGGTGCCGGACAGCAGCCGGAACCTGAAGGTGACCACACCGGAGGATTTGGCACTCGCCGAGTTGCTCGCTGGAGCCCGGGCGTGATCCTGCCGTTTCAAACCGATGCCGAGATCTCCAATGCCATTCCCCATGTGGGACGCCACCTGCGAGCGGACAAGCTTCTGGCGTATCCGACTGAGACCGTGTACGGCCTCGGCTCAGCGCCCACCACACCGGCCGTTAGAGCGCTGGCGCGACTGAAGGGAAGACCGGAAGGAAAGCCGTTCCTGCTGCTCATCACCGGGCGGCCAATGGCGGAGGAGTGGGGGCTGATGTTTACCCCAGCGGCAACGGTCCTGTCGAATGCCTTCTGGCCCGGCCCACTGACTCTGGTGTTACCCGGTGGAGAAGGCCGCCTGCCAGACGAGCTGCGCGGTCGGGAAGGGGGCATTGCGGTGCGTCACACATCACACGCGGGGATCGCACGGTTAGTAGCAGCTTTGAGCGAGCCGCTCACCTCGACCTCGGCCAACCGCCCCGGCGGCCCGCCGGCTCCCGGCGCCGACCGTCTGGTGGAGCTGTTCGGACCCGAGGAGCGGAATGGCGAGCTTTTGGTGCTCGATGGTGGCGTGTTGGGCAACGTGCCGCCCTCAACACTGGTGGACTGCACCCAAACCGTGCCACGCATGGTCCGTGAAGGTGCCATTCCCCGCGCGGAGCTGCGCCGGGCTGCGGGTAGGCTGGCGCCGTGAAGGCGGGGAAGCGGGTCGTCCCCGCTTCCCAACTTCCCCGCTTATCTTCTGACCATGCACATCCTCTTCGTCTGCACCGGCAACACATGTCGCAGTCCGATGGCCGAGGCGCTGCTGCGCGAGGCGTTGGCCACACGAGGTGCAGAGCAGATCACGGTCTCATCGGCCGGCACCGGGGCATGGGATGGCGCACCAATATCGGAAGGCGCGTATCTGGTGGGGCTGGAGCATGGGCTCGATCTGAGCGGGCATCGCGCCCAGCTGCTCAGCCGCGAGTTGGTGAAGTCAGCCGATCTCATCCTCACAATGTCCGGCCATCACCGGGCTCGTGTCGCCGAGCTCGGGGGTGAAGACAAGGTCCACATGCTCGCCGAATTTGTCGGGCGGGATGAAACGAGATCGGAGATCAGCGATCCCTATGGATCCGATCTGGCCAGCTACCGGCAAACCTATGACGAGCTCGAGGAGTTGATTGGCGGCGTGGTAAGCCGAGTCGCCGGCCCGGTGCGGTGATCACCGGCGCGAGCCGGGTGTACGCGCTACTCGGCGATCCGGTGGCCCATTCGTTGTCTCCCCTGATGCAAACCGCCGCCTTTACCGCACTCGGCCTGGCAGCGGTATATGTCCCACTTCGCTGCTCAGCGGCGGATTTGCCCAACCTCATCGGAGCCCTGAGTCGGGCCGGTGGAGGCGGCAATATCACCATCCCCCATAAGGAAGCGGCCCTCCGGGCGGTGAATCGCCGTAGCGAGCTCGCCCAAACGGTCGAGTCGTGCAACGCCTTCTGGAATGACAACGGCAGCATCGTGGGCGACAACACCGACGTGCCTGGCATCCTCGAAGCACTCCACCAATTGGAGGTTCGTCGTGCACCCTGGTTCATCGCCGGAACCGGCGGGGGAGCCCGGGCGGCGGTGATGGCAGCCCGGGAGCATGGGGTTCCCGTCGCAGTGAAATCCCGGACTCCTCAACGCCAGGAAAACTTTGAACGCTGGATTGCGGCGCGCGGCGTGTCGCTGGCACCGGCGGCCGAGTGCCGGGTCTTGATCAATACCACGCCTCTGGGTCTGGGATCCGGGGATCCGCTGCCGATCGAGCCGGGGCATTGGGCCCACGCCGAATTTGCCTTCGACATGGTCTATGCGCCGGGGGAAACTTCGTGGGTCAAGGCGATGCGGCCCCGGGTGCGTCGCGCGGCTGACGGTCGGTCGATGCTGGTGGCTCAAGGAGCAGCGGCCCTGGAGCGCTGGTTTCCCCAGAAGCGGGCACCGGTTGAGATCATGCGGGCTGCGGTCAATGCGGCACTTCGGCCCTAGCGGTCTCGGCCCACCGAGACGGGGTCTGTTGAAGGCCCTGGCGGGAGCCGAACGCTGGCTGCTTCCGCCGGCCTGTCTCCTGTGCAACGACCTGGTTCCCGAGCGTGAGGGTGACGCGCTCATCTGCCATCTGTGTCGCATTCGCTGGCGAACGATCCCTCATCCGCTTTGCTCTCGCTGCGGTCAGCCATCGCACCAGAATCTCGAGTGTGGCCTATGTGCCGTCTGGCCCCTGGGTTTGTCCCGGGTCCGGAGTGCAGTCTGGCTGGAAGGCTCCGCCCGCCAGGCAGTGCACCAGCTCAAGTACGAGGGCTGGACTCGGGTCGCGGAAGCAATGGCCGAGGCGATGGGTCAGCTCGAGCCATTGACGGGGCGGGTATCCTTGATACCGATCCCGCTGGGCAAGCGGCGGCTCCGGGAGCGCGGGTATAACCAGAGCGAGTGCATCGCCGCCGCGATCGCGGCACGTAGTGGGCTCAGCGTGCGACGCGATTCGCTTCGGCGAGTGCGGGAGACGCCGACACAGACGGCGCTCACGCCCGAAGCGCGGCACGCCAACGTCGCCGGTGCCTTCGAGGCCGATGGTGTAAAGGGGCTAAAGTTGGTTTTGGTGGACGACGTCTTCACCACCGGCGCCACACTTGCCGCGGCCGGCGCCGCATTGATGGGCGCGGGTGCGGTGCGGGTGGAGGCGGTTACGTTTGCTCGTGCGGTGACGGATTTGGGAGGTGGCGGGTAGGGGTTTGGGGTACGGTCGACTCGCGACTCTCGATCCTCGACTCTTTGACCTTGCAGAGGAGCTCACATCTTGGCTATACGAGTCGGCATAAACGGCTTCGGCCGGATCGGACGCAATGTGGTGCGGGCCGCCAGAGCGATGAACGTGGCGGAGCTCGAGTTTGTGGCGGTGAACGACCTGACCGACACGAAGACGCTGGCCCACCTCATGAAGTACGATTCCGTTCACGGGCGTTATCCCGGGGAGGTGGGCGCGCGCGCCGATAGCATCGTGATTGACGGCAAACCCGTGAAGGTGCTCTCCGAAAAGGATCCGGCCAAGCTCCCCTGGAAGGATTTGGGCGTCGAAGTCGTACTCGAGTCCACCGGACGCTTTACCGACCGAGACCAGGCCGCACTCCATCTGAGTGGCGGGGCCAAGAAGGTGGTCATTTCGGCGCCGGCCAAGAAGGAGGACATCACCCTGGTCTACGGAGTCAATCACCAGGCATACGACTCCGCGAAGCACCACATCATCTCCAACGCCAGCTGCACTACCAACTGTCTGGTGCCGGTAGTCAAGGTCATCCTCGACCGCTTCGGTTTCGTCAGCGGTTTCATGACCACGGTCCATTCCTACACCAACGATCAGCAGATTCTGGATCTGCCGCACAAGGACCTGCGACGGGCACGCGCGGCCGCGCTCTCCATCATTCCCACCACCACCGGCGCGGCAAAGGCCACCTCGTTGGTGCTGCCGGAGGTAAAAGGGAAGATCGACGGCGTCTCTCTCCGGGTCCCCACGCCTGACGTATCGGTCGTCGCACTCAGCTGCGTGGTGCAAAAGGCAACCACGGCCGAAGACGTGAACGCCGCCTTCCGCGAGGCGGCGAAGGCCGGCCCGCTCAAGGACATTCTGGCGGTGAGTGAGGAGCCGCTGGTGTCGGTGGACTACATCGGTTCGCTGCAATCGAGCACCGTCGACGCGCTCTCCACCAATGTGGTAAACGGCACCCTCGTCAACGTCACGTCGTGGTACGACAACGAAATGGGCTATTCCGCCCGGTGCGTGGACCTGCTGCGGTACATCGGATCCCGCCGGTGAAGCGTTCGCTCGAGTCGCTGGCTAAGGGCTCGTTAGAGGGTCGGCGGGCGCTGGTTCGAGTGGATTTCAATACCCCGATCAAAGATGGCGCGGTCTCTGACGACACCCGGATCCGCGCCGCTCTTCCCACCATCAAGTATCTTCGAGACCGAGGCGCCCGCGTGGTACTCTTATCGCACCTGGGACGCCCCAAGAATGGACCCGATCCCAAGTTCTCCCTGCAGCCAGTGGTCCGCTCGCTGGAGAAGCTACTCGGCGCGCCGGTCACCTTTCTTCCCGATCCCACCTCCCCCGAGGCGGTGACCACCACCAAACGGCTCCCGCGAGGGGGAGTTGCCGTGGCGGAGAACACCCGATTCTTCCCCGGCGAGGAGAAGAACGACCGGTCGCTGGCCGAACGATTCGCGGCCCTGGGCGACCTCTACGTCAATGATGCTTTCGGATCGGCCCATCGGGCACACTCCAGTACCGAGGCCATTGCCCGAGTGCTGAAGCCGGCGGTCTCTGGGTTTTTGATGGAACGTGAGCTCCGATACCTGGGCGAGGCCCTGCACCAGCCGAAGCGGCCGTTCGTGGCGGTGCTGGGAGGGGCCAAGATCAGCGGCAAGATCGATCTCATCCAGGCGTTGCTCCCCCAGGTCGATCAGATTCTGCTGGGTGGCGCAATGGCCTGCACCTTCTTCAAGGCGATGGGACTGGAGACCGGCAAGTCGCTGGTCGAGCCCGATCGAATCGATCTGGCGCGCGATCTCCTGAAAGACGCCGGACCGAGGCTGGTGCTCCCAAGCGGAGCAATTGTAGCCCGGGAGCTGGCACCCGGTGTCGAGACGCGGGCGGTGCCGCGCGATAAGATCCCTCCTGATTGGGCAGTGTACGACATCGATACGGAGACGGAAAAAACGTTCGGCGAGATCATCGAGCGAGCGGGAACCGTGGTGTGGAATGGACCGATGGGTGTCTTTGAAACCTCGCCGTTCGACCACGGCACGTTGGCGGTGGCCCGCGCCATGGCAAAGGCGACGAAAAACGGAGCTGTCACGGTGATCGGCGGAGGTGACTCTGCCGCAGCTATCGCGCAGGCTGGTCTGGCGGACCAGGTCACCCATGTCTCAACCGGCGGGGGTGCCTCGCTCGAGTTCCTGGAAGGAAAGGAGCTGCCGGGCGTTGCAGCGCTGGATGAGGCGTAAATGAGGGGGAACTCGACCACGGATGAACTCGGACAATTCACCATTCGCCTTCGGTAGTGTTCTTCCGTAGTTCGCGGTTCTTTCTTTCACCGATTGGTGAAACCCATGACCGACCGTCCGCTGGTGTTCGCCGCCAATTGGAAGATGCATTACGGCCCAGCCGAGGCCCGCGCGTTCGCCGAAAAGTTTCTCGCGCTCACGGCGCCAGTGGAGGGTCGTAACCTGTGGTTCTTTCCGGCCGCAGTCTCCATCGCGGCCTTGAACCAATCGGTGCAAGGGCGTTCCGATATCACGGTGGGGGCCCAGAACGTCCACTGGGAGCCCAAAGGGCCGTTCACCGGTGGGATCTCCATACCCATGGTCATGGAGGTCGGCGCGCGGCTGACCCTGGTGGGACACTCCGAGCGCCGGCATCTCTTCGGCGAAACCGACGAACAGGTGGCGCGCAAGACCAAGGCGGCGCTGCGTGCGGGGATTACTCCGCTCGTGTGTGTGGGTGAGACTCTGACCGAGCGGGACGGGGGTCGAACCGAGCAGGTCATTACTCGTCAGATCGGCTCGGTGCTGCAGGCCTTGGAACCGGCCGACTGGGCGCGAGTAACGCTCGCGTACGAGCCGGTATGGGCCATCGGCACGGGCAAGAATGCCACACCGGACGACGCAGCCCAGATTCATGAGCTGATTCGGATGGAGCTGAGCCGAAACGGTGTGACCAGCCGGGTGCTGATCCTCTATGGCGGAAGCGTGAACCCCGGTAACGTCGGCCAGCTGCTCACCCGTCCCCAACTCGACGGCGTCCTGGTTGGAGGCGCGAGCCTGGACCCGCAGGGTTGGGCTGATCTCATCGCCAAGGGCTCCAAGGCAAAGGTTCGTCCGTCCGGCGGCTTCGATGCAGTTGAGGGGTGACGCCATCCATCATTAACTCTCCTCAATGCCAGAGCTTCCCGATATAGCGCTTTACCTCGACAGTCTGATCCCTCGGGTTCTCAATCAGCCGCTGATCCATATTCTGATCAAAAGTCCCTTTCTGCTGCGGTCCGTCGACCCTCCGCCGGCGGAGCTGGAAGGGAAGCGGGTGCTCGAGCTCCGCCGCATGGGGAAGCGGATCGTGCTTGGGTTCGAGTCCGATCTCTTCATGGCGATTCACCTCATGATCGCGGGACGGCTTCATTGGCAGGCACTCGGCAGCAAGACTGGGGGTAGGCACGTGCTGGCTGTGCTCGAATTCCCCCATGGAATGCTGGTGCTCACTGAAGCGGGGTCGAAGCGGCGGGCTTCGATTCATCTGGTGCGAGGCGAGGCGGGATTGGAGCAGTTCCAGCGGGGCGGCCTGGAAGTGCTGGAAATTGATCTCGCGGCCTTCACCGAGCGGCTTCTGTCAGAGAATCACACCCTCAAACGCGCGCTCACCGATCCCCGCCTCTTCAGCGGGATCGGCAATGCGTACTCGGATGAGATCCTGCACCGGGCCCAATTGTCTCCCCTGGCGCATACCCGTCGGCTCACAGCCGAAGAAGTCGCGCGATTGTTTCGGGCGACGCAGGACACGCTGCTGGACTGGATCGACAGGCTGAGGCAAGCGAGCGGAGAGGTGTTCCCCGAAAAGGTGACGGCCTTCCGCGACGGGATGGCAGTGCATGGCCGGTATGGGAAGCCGTGCCCGGTTTGCGGCTCACCGGTACAGCGCATTCGCTACGCCGAGAACGAGACCAACTACTGCGCCCGCTGTCAGACAGGCGGTCGCCTACTCGCGGACCGGGCGCTGTCGAGACTGCTGAAGGGAGATTGGCCCAAGTCGATTGATGAGGTGGAGTAGTCGGGAGTCAGGAGTCGGGAGTC